>JBFZAG010000066.1:0-9950 GCA_041309145.1 Candidatus Omnitrophota bacterium
GGTCCCGGCTGGAAAGCACTGGAGGGTCCTGCAACACCGAAACAAAGAGCGCGCGGCCTTCAAATTCGGCGCATTTTACCGTAGCGGGAAAAAACAGCAGAAAGAAAAGAAAACAAAATAAGCTCGATTTTTTCATCTTAGAAGTAACCTGGACACAATAACAGGATTTTTTTCTATTTATCACAACTTGACTTTCGCCATTTTAAAACAAAGAAAAACCCGTTGCAACAAAATCGTTACAACGGGTTAAAATCGCCTTGCTTCACCTGATACGCGCAGACCTTTTAAAAAACAAATACTGATCTTGATAAGAAACTCTCTTATTTGGTCCGTTTACGGATCAGGCGTCTCATTGCCAAAGCCATACCGCCGGTCAAAAACAGAGCTGAACTGATAGGTTCCGGAGTCACAGTAGTATCATGCGAATAAGCGTTAAAATACCAACCGTTCTGGTCGGTCTCAGAGCTGCTTCCGTAGGCGTCAAAGTGAAGCAGCATTGCATGCGGTAAGTTTGTCCCGCTAAACGGAAGGCTGATCGTTTGTCCTTGAGCCAGCGTTCCCAGGCTGTATTCGAACCAGAGGGCGCCGTTTTCTTTGGCAAAAACACCGTGGGGCGCCAGATAGGGATGAAGCCCTGTGCCCGTGAAACTTTCATAATCGAATTCAGTTCCCCCTAGAGTAAATGACCATTCGTTATTATCCTCTGTATCATTAGGGATGGCCAGAACTAAATTCGTATTATAGATCGAACTCGATTTTGTCAGGCTGGTAATATCTAAATTGAAATCCTGGCTGCTGCTCACCCAGCTATCGTCAAACCAGGGGTTTGAGCTGTCGGAAATATATTCTGCGTCTACTTCAGGTTTCAAACCGATCTTTGCCCGACCCTCGGCATAAACTGCCCCGCCGTAAATGACAAAAATCGCCATAACAAAGCAACAAGGAAAAAGGTTAAATTTTCGCATATTGTCCCTCCTTTTCCAACGATAATTAATAATGCTACCATCTTTCATCAGATTATAAATTATATCACTTTTCCTAGTTTTTTCAAGCGTTTTTTAAACTCTTTTTTAACTCTTTCATTGCATGCATTCTCTCAGGAATCGGCCTTTAAGCATTCCTTCGTCCCACTCCCCTTGGGCGGTAGAATCCCAAACGATCCCACCTCCGATGCCCATTTCCCCTTTCTTATCCTGCAGCAGCAATGTCCTGATGGGAATATTAAAAAACATATCCTTGTTGGGCAGTATGTATCCGATCGCTCCAGTGTAGATCCTGCGCTCCTCTGCCTCAAGATTTCTGATGACCTGCATGGCCCGGATCTTGGGCGTCCCCGTCACTGAGCCGGAAGGAAAAAGCGATTGAAATAAGGTATAGACCGGTATGTCGGCCGGTACGCGCGCAGTCACTGTAGATGTCATCTGATAGAGCAAGTTGTAACGCGCTACTTCAAACAATTTCGGCACGCGGATGTCTTTTCCGCACCTACCCAGATCATTGCGCAAAAGGTCAGTGATCATCAAGTTCTCCGCCCGGTTTTTTCCGTCGTAATGCAGGCGCAATCCGGCGATCATGTCGGACAAGAAATTTCCGCCCCGCGGCCACGTGCCTTTCATAGGTTTAGTCTTAATGAAGGAGCCTGTTTTTTTAAAGAACATTTCCGGAGACAGCGAAAGGATCTTGAACTGCTCGGTCTCCAGATAAGCCGCATAAGGCACTGGCTGCTTCCGGTACAAATCCCGGTACAGGCCGAAAGCTTCCCCGTTCCAGCCAAACCGCATTTTTATACAATAAGTGATCTGATAGACGTTGCCGAAAGAGATCTGATCGCGGATATCCCCAATATCGCGGAAATATTGCTCCTGAGAAGTATTGACCGTTAGCTCATCCAGAGAGTAAGGGTTGCCTGCTTTCTGCGGAAACAGGCATAAACTCGAAGGACTCCTGTAACTGCCCATGAAAAGCAAAGGAAAATCGCTGCGCTTATCCAACCGCAACTTGTTTTCAAAAGCATATCCGGCTTCATAGGAAAGAAACCCAGCTACGATGAAACTTTTTTTGAGCAGCGACTCGATTTTTAGGAATGATCTTTCCAGATCAGAGGGATGATAACAGGAAATGATCTCAGAGGGATGCTCGAAATAGACAGGCTTTTTTTCAAATTCAAAAAGGATGTTCATGGAGCACCTTTAAAGGTTGCGGCCTGGGTGCCCATGAAACGGGCTTAAATGACATAGCCAACTGTTATTATAACCGGTTTTACCCGATAAAAAAGAAAAAAATAGGCCTGTTCACAGAATACGGCTATTGGAAATAAAACTTTCCCTATTAGACGGATTTCGCAACCGGCTTCATCTATCCAGCCATAAGTTTACTGAGTTCCATGGCGTCAAAAACCAGCCAATAGCTTTGATTTTGCCGTCTATGACCGTAAATAACTCAACCGTCCTGATAACGCCTGCAGGATTAATTATGTCACAATCATACAGTAAAGCCGCTTCGTTTGCGGGAAAAAAAATCTGAATTAAGCTGACACCGCGAAGCATCTTTCGGAAACCGGCCAGCGCCGCGATAAAATCATCAACCCGGCGAAAAACCTCAATGCTCCCCTAAAGATTCAGATATTCCTCCAGATAAACACGCGCAAACTTCATGTCGCCTCCGGTCCAAGCATTATGATAACCTGTGACAATCTGTTGGGTGCCTATAATCACTCCTCATTCAACATATCGTTATTCGCGCCGTCCTGCCTGTATTCACTTGTTTCCTCTTATCAAATAAAGAAAATTATCCTCAACGCGATACATTAGAGGGACGATTTCTATTTTCGGGTATTTTGATTTTAAGCGTTTAGCTTCGCTCAAAACAAAATCTATTTCGTTGTTTATCTCAAATTCCGGAGCAAATTGCGCAAAATGCTCCTCTGCCGCCTGCCTGATCCAACCCGCTCCTTCAACCAACCCTTGAATAAATTGTTCCCTTCGGGACAGAAGATTAACCATCCCGCATTGATTATGCCCGATCAACACAATATGTCTTACACCCCCGACGGAAATCGCATAAGACACTTTAAACTCACTATAGCGCAGATTGGCTCCTCCTGTCCGGATGATACACGCGAAGTTATCGGGAATGCGAAGATGTTTGCGATTATCCATACACATAGCAATGAGCAGTTGGGGACCGAAAAAAACTTCATTAGGACGTCCGAGATTATGGTATTCAAGCAAAAGTCCGACAGGAGTTTTCAGGAGTTGACTGGGGATATCTTTTTTTGACTGTACAGCAATCAAACGGTTCATAGGGATTATTTTATCATATTTTACTGTCGTTTAAACTAAAAATAAAGCCTGCCGAAACAACTTTCGTTATTAAAGCGGGTTGTAAAAAGCCGCAGTGCTGGAATAGGGCGGCGTTAGACAATCTTGGCGCGAAGATGGTGAAAAACTTCCTCCATCCGGCCGGAATAGGAGGCGCGGATTTTGGTTAGTTGGGCGGCCACCTGTTTGTGCAAATAAGCGGAATCCATGTCGTCGAGTCTCTGGTAGATGCCCAGCCGTTTCCCCAATGTGAAGTGAATGCGGTCTTCTTCCGAAAGAAAGAGATAGCGATCCATGATGGCCAGCAGACGAGCTTTGTCCTGGGGAAATTGGCCCACTCCTTCCATCAGAAGGTCCACGGCATGATGATTAGCGTAGTGGCTGGTGATTCCTTTGAGATTCTCAATCAGCAAGCGTTGTTCTTCGATGATATTCTTCTCGGTCTGCAGGGAGTATTGCCCGGCCTCCATCTGTCGAGAAAGTCCTGAGCCGGGTTTGACTCCGATGGTAAGGACCCTAATGAAATGGGGGTTGATCTCGCTCAAAACCCTGGCAGTTTCACGAGCGTGTTCCTCCCACAATTCCTGGCCGCCCAGGCCGAGAATGATGAATTCTGAAACAGACATTCCCGCCTCCTTGGCCCTACGGCTGGATGCGGAAATATCGGCGGCGGTTACGCCCTTGTTGACTTTTTTCAATACCTTGTCCGAGCCGGATTCCATACCGCAATAAAGCTTGTTCAGCCCGGCAAGACAAATGGCCTGCATTTCCTGAGCTGATTTGCGGATCATGGTTTGAGCGCGGCCGTAACTGCTGATCCGCTTCAGTCCGGGAAATGCCTGCTTCAGGAATGTAAGCAGCTCGACAAGTTCGGCGGTTTTCATCAAGAAGCTGTCGCCGTCCTGCAGGAAGCATGTTTCGAAGCTCTGGTCTCCGTAGTACTTTGCCGCGGCGACGATGTCAGCCTTGACCTCTTCCGGCGAGCGCATGGAGAATTTCATATCCTTGTAATTGACGCAAAATTCGCATCGATTCCAGGGACAGCCGCGCGTGGTGCGAATCAGCAGGCTTTCGGCTTCGTCCACGGGACGTATGGGGCCTAGCTCAAATGGAACGTTATTCATAGTTTTTATTATAATCCAAACAAAAAAGAAATCAACAGCATCCCGCAAATATTACGCTAACACAATTATTACACGACTTGTTTTGTTCTTTTATCGCAGAATAAAACTCTTCACACGACACTTCTTTCAGTTCGCCATCTTTTCTTACTTCAAATTTATTAAAGCAATCCCCACACTGACTATAAGAATGCCGGGCAAAACAAGCATTTCTTGTTGCCTCGGGCAACTTATGAAGATCTGTTTGTAAACCTTCTTTCTTGCATTGTATTGTATCAACATAACATTCTTCGCCGAAACCATCTAGACAATTCCCACCACAAACACGCTTTTCTTCTACCTTGCATCTTTCATTCACTTCCTGGGAAATAATATTGCGCATCCATTTTGATTCTTGCGTTTCTTCAGGAAAAACCTTCAATGTTAAAATCATTCCAGAAACTACTCCTATCATCATTAATGCAATACAATATCTTGTCATTTTAGCTCCTTTTTCCCAATTATACCACGGACACCCCAAATTAGAACAAAAACCCGCTGCAACAACTTTTGTTATTGCAGCGGGTTATGTAATTTAACTCCCCCTCTAGGACTCGAACCTAGGACCTGGTGGTTAACAGCCACTCGCTCTACCAGCTGAGCTAAGGGGGAATAGGTTAATATTTTACAATAAAAGCTTTTTAAGTCAAGCAAAATAGCCATTATGAAAACAGCTTCCGGAATAAAATCGCAATCAAGACTGTTATCATTTTTTGTTCCAATAATCGTTGCAGAAAGTTTAATTTGAGAGTAAAATCAAGATTGAAAAGTACCTACGGTCGGCTATACCGGTAATTAATCAGCCTGCTCAAGGAGAGCCAAAATGAATAGAAAAATGAATATAAAGGCGGCTTTGGTTACAAGTTTATTTTTCCTGGCTCTCGGAGGATGGCTGCTGCATTTAAGGATCCATCCTTTTTCCAAAAACGCTAATTACGTCATTCCTTTTATCTCCGGGATAATAAGCGTTTTTTTCCTGCCCTTACTCTTTTGTTTCCGTCCAACAGTGGCCCTGGCCTATATCCTGAACGGTTTTCTGGCCATCATCGGCACAATAACCATGGCCCATCTTTCCATCGCCCATTTTGATGAACCTTTTGAGCTGGGCAACATCCTTTTAAATACCACCTTTGCCGATATCGCCCTCTTATGGGCTAAATTTGCCGCAGGAAAAGCCTTGTTCGATCTGGAACGCCTAAAATCAGATGCAGACACTCTCCCGAAAGGCCGATTCTTACGCTATCCGAATATGGGCTGGTGGTGGATACATCTGCTCGGACTATCAACGCTCTATGTTTTAGGGAACATTTTATGGAAATGAGGTGACAGAATGTACAGACTAATGATGTTTGAACCCGGCTGGTGGATCCTGCATGTAATAGCGATAGTTTTTATGTTCTGGCTGGGACATGCGGTGCGGCTTTGAAAGATATCGAAAGAGACCTTGGCGAACAGCCGATCGCACAACTCATGGCAGATTGCGGGCTAAGATCGCAAGATTTGGTAAATAACTCAGCCGAACAGTTATCGTATAAAATGGTTGCCCGGGCTGTTAGAGGCAGGCGGCTAACCTCTAATGTGCGCTCCAAGATCCTTAAAGCTTTCAATAAGGCCTCGAAAAAAAATCACTCCCTCAAAGACCTCTTCAATTATTGATCAGCCGGCGCTCTTCTATTTTATCCCGCATATCCCACGGAAAGTTCACCGGGATAATTCTTAAACATCTTCGACAATCCGTCTAAAAGCTTTTTATCGAAATATTGCCCGTGGATAATAACATTTTTTATCCCGTATCTGCGCAATAATCCGTAAACCTCTTCTCTTTCTCCCGGCAAAGCCGCCCTTTTCTCAGCCTCCATAAGAAACTTAAACCCCGGCTGAGAAAGATAATAATCAAAATACCTTTGGTCTATCCGGGCGATCTGCCCCTGAAAGATCGGGTGTTGATGAACTGTCTGGTAAAACTGGATCTCTTTGTAATAACCTCCCAGCGTCCTGTAACTGCTCTGCCAACCAAGCGGTAAGACTAAGACCGGCGACCCTTTATCCCGCAACGCCAGCTCGGAATATGTTTTAGGCGTCTTAAGAAACAATAGCGGATAGGGCATCGGCAAGAACTCGATGATCTGCAAAACCACCAGAAATAAACCCAGGCTGGCATTACTCAAGAGTTTACTCCGGTTAAGTCTCATAAACCTTTCCACGCCAAAAGCCGCAAGGATATAAATAGCGATAAGCGTCACGAGGGAAAATCTGACCGGTATGCGCAATTGCCTTAATACTCCCGAACACAAGATATTATAAAAAGAAAATTTATTCAGGAATTGGTTTTTTCCAAAAGGTAACGGCCCTAGAGCGATCAGGAAAAAAAGTGTCCCGGCTAAAAACCAAAACAGGATTATCCTTTTTTTCTCCCGGGAAAAACCTTTAAAACTGATCAAGGTTAAAAAAGCAAAAAATAAAGGCACATACCCCGCAAAGACATTGGTAACGTGCATTATCGGCGTACTCAAATACGGAAGCGCCCGGTAAACTGTCAAAAGAGACGAAGGCCGCAGAATATTACTCAGGTGCAGAGAAAAATAATCGATTGCGAGATCCGGCCACACAGGAAACCCGGTAGTAGTGCTTTTTACGGCGGTTACCACCTTCAAAATATAAGCTGAAGCTATAACAAAAAAAATCGATAATCCGGCCAGTGAATTTTTTAAAAATGCTTTTTCAGGCTGTTCCTTTCTTTCCATGATCCGGAAAATGATCATCAAAACCCCCAGGATCGTCAGAAAAAAGAAATAAGTCTGATCTTCTAATAAAGACAAGGCATAAACTACCGCCGCCAAGCAGCTGTATTTGATTTTTCCCCCTTCTAAAAATCTCCAAAAAAAATATATAAACCAAGGAAAAAACCAGATCGCCGAGAAATGAATAAAATAGCAGCTCTGGATCATCAAGTAGGGGCAAAATGCCAAAGTGACGGCGCTCCAGAAACCTGCCAATCGAGTTCCGGTAAAGTAGCTAACTAAAAAAAACATTCCCATCCCGGTGAGGACAAAATGGAGAAAGAATATCAAATTCATGCTGACTAAGGGAGAGAAAACCAACTGGAAAGGCAAAGACATCAAGCCCGAAGTGATGGTGTAATTATGCAGAGCCAAGGAAGGCTTTTGGGGATAAAATATGTAGTCAGCGGTTAAAGCGAAAATATTACGGCCGTCCGCCAAGGTCTTTTTCAGATGCCAGATATTCCAGACCGATAAATAAGTATCGGTTTGCCTGAAGCCGGGAAATTGGCTGGATAAATTGATTACTAGCGGATCGGTATATAAACTGGCGACTAAGATGATCGTTAAAAAAAGCAACCAGAACCATTTTGTTTTTTCTTTCATAGCTTAAAAAACATCAAGCTTTCTGCCGTCTTTATCAAATATAGAAAACCGGGCCAGCTTCAAAATCTGCAAAACGAATTTGATCGAAGTAAAAACAACTCCGCAGCCATAAATCAAACTTGTTCTAAACCCGATAGAGGAAGATTCCTTAGTGTAGCGCGCGGGAGAAGTTATTTCTCCGATCCGCATCCCGAAATAAATCGCCTGGACCAATAATTGATTATCAAAGACAAAATCGTCAGAATTCTCCGAGAGAGGAAGTTTTAAAAGAGCCTCTTTGGAAAAAGCGCGAAAACCGCTGTGATACTCGGAGACCTTCTGCCCCAGAAGAACATTTTCCAAAAAAGTAAGCGCCCGATTAGCGATATATTTATATAAAGGCATCCCCCCTTTAAGGGCCTTGCCTCCCAGGATCCTGGAGCCCAGGACTATATCGAACATGCCCGAGGTTATAAGCGCGGCCATCGCGGTTATTAATTTAGGGGGATACTGATAATCAGGATGAAGCATGACCACTATATCGGCATTTCTTTTCAGCGCTTCCCGGTAGCAGGTTTTTTGATTTGCGCCGTAGCCTAAATTCCGTTTATGCTTGTAAATCGGAAGCCCTATCTTATTGACGACCTCGATAGTTTTGTCCGTGCTGAAATCGTCCGTTACCAAGACTTCATCGACAATGCCTAAAGGTATATCATTATAGGTTTTCAGGAGGGTTTTTTCTGCGTTGTAAGCGGGCATGACCACTATGATCTTTTTTCCTTCGAGCATAAACACCTTCCTTTAATAAAATATAATAAAACTTGCTTCGAGAAAAAAAGTTTTAGTGCGGGGCATTGAAAACAAACGGCTGGACTATATCAATAGACCTCTATCTCTAATTCCTTCATGGTCGCTTCCGGATCCTTGATATATTTACGGAACATTTTTGTAACCGCCTGAAATTCGCTGATATCTTTTTCGGCCATCTTACTGATCACCATCGACCGGCGCTTGATTTCCCCCATTATCTCTTTAGAAGTCTTGCCGCTTACTTTAGCCAGCTTATCGCGGTAAATACTGCTGCCGGCTTCCAAAAAATCTCTTACTCCCACATTATACGAAGAAACGGTGGATAGTAGCACCGTGTTTTCTTCCATACCGGCGGTCTCCACCAGTTCCCCCACAACTCGCAAAACCTCATTATCCAAAACATAGCGTTTCATGATCACAAAGACATCCACCAGATTAACCAATATCTCCGGAATATTCATCGGTTCGTGGGTCAAACGGGTGATTGTCTCGCGGGCGGTCGCCGCGTGCAAAGTCCCCATGCAATACTTGCCGATGTTCATCGCGGTCATCAAATCCTGGGCTTCCTCGCCCCTGACCTCTCCCATGACCACCCGGTCCGGCCTCATCCGCAGGGAATTCTTGACCAAATCAGCAAGGCTGGTAAATTCGTCGCTTTCCAACCGGGCGCAGTTATCTTCCAGCTCCGTGTTCATCTCCAGAGTATCCTCAATAACCACTATCCGGTCGTTCTCCGGAATAAAGCTGAAAAGGGCATTAAGAAAAGTGCTTTTCCCGGTCCCCGGCCCTCCGGAGATCAAAAGATTTGCCGGCCTGACCCCTAACCCTTCCAAATAGACCCAAAACACCGCTGCCAGATCCGCGGACAAAGATTTAGCCTTAAACAGATCGATTATACTCAGAGGCCTGCCTTTAGCCCGGGTAATGGTCACATGCGGGCCGAAAGGAGAATACACGATATTAGCCCTTCCTTTTATTTCAGAAAGCTCGACATTATTGATATTCTTAATATCTTTTCTCCCGGAAAACACGATCAACTTCTTGATCAAAAGATCCAGCTCCGCTCTGGAGGCAAACTTCTCATTGGTATTGACCATCCCCACTCTGGATTTATGCACATAAATGGGAAAAAGATAATTGATCATGATATCTTCCACTTCCGGGTCAGCCAGGAATTGATCAATAAGCCCGTAGCCCAAAAACTCCTGGAATAAATTTTCCATTTCCAGCCCTTTTGACTCTTTTACGAATTTATGGAAGAGGGGAGAATTATAAACCTCCAAAAAAGCCTGAAA
>JBFZAG010000067.1:0-7516 GCA_041309145.1 Candidatus Omnitrophota bacterium
GCAGTGGGGTCTTGATATGTCTGTGTTGACCGGATCGTTTTTGAGCATCTTTGGCATCCTCTGCAGCGTGTTATTATTTGAATATGCCACGAGCAGCCATAAGGGGCTGGGATTTATTTTGCGGATTTTTAAGAGCCCTTTGGTTGCCGCTATTCTCATCGGTGCGTTTTTTTCTATCTTGAAGCCTCATGGGACTTTCTTGACAGATCTGGTATTGCCTTTGGGCAGGACCGCTTCAGGCACTGCGATCTTCCTGTTAGGGATGTTCCTCTACGATCATTTTTCTTTGGATATGGTAAAAAAAGCCGTGCCATTAGCGCTGTTTCGGGTCGTGGCCCTGCCCCTTGTGACCCTGATTGTAATTCAATTATTCCAAGGCACAGATGTCCAGGTGCGGCGCTTTTTATTATTGCAAAGCGGGATACCCGCGGCCATTTCCATAGCCATATTCGCCGAACGCTATGAGTACAAGACCAGCGAGTTGACCGGCATGGTTATATTGACGTCCCTGGCGAGTTTTATCACTTTGGGAGTTTTATATTTTTTATCGTTGCGGTTAGCATGACGTATCACATTTTTTTGTTAATTATGTGAAAGAGATGCGCGAAGGGAAATGGTGATTTTGGCAATAGCACAAAAGAAGGATATCCTGTTTTAGAGTTAGGGAAGATTTATTAAGCAAGATAGGATGCGGTTATGAGAGTGCACATTCTACAGCATGTTCCATTTGAAGGCATTGGCAGCATGGCTTCCTGGCTAAAGAATGTCAGAGCCGAAGTTAGTTATACCCGTTTCTTCCATAATGCTGCTCTTGTGCGCCTGAGCGATCTTGATCCGGTCATTATTACGGGCGGTCCGATGAGCATTAATGATGAGCAGGTTTTTTCATGGCTTCGCGCTGAAAAGGAGTTTATCTGCAATGCTGTGAAGTCAGGAGTTTTAGTGCTGGGAGTTTGTCTTGGGGCGCAGCTGATTGTCAGCGCGCTTGGTGCGCGTGTCTAAAAAATCCCCAAAAGGAGATCGGTTGGTTTCCGGTTGAGTCAGTTCATGGAGGGATGGGTACTTTTGTTTTTCCTGATAGATTCACAGCGTTTCATTGGCACGGAGAAACCTTTGATTTACCAAAAGCAGCGGTCTGTTTGGCGAGCAGCGAGGCATGCGAAAATCAGGCATTTCAAATCGGGAAGAAAGTCATCGGTTTACAGTTTCATCTTGAATCGACTCCGGAAAGCGTTGAAGCTCTTTTAAACAACTGCGGCGATGAATTGACCCATGGCCGCTATATTCAAAATGAATCAGAGATAAGAAAAGCCGATAACGAGGCGTATACAAAAGTCAATAACATAATGGATGATTTGCTGACATATCTAACAGGAAATTAAGTTATCCAACACATATTTTATGCGGGGCAATAATTTATGACAAAAAAGATATACATTAAAAGTTTTGGCTGCCAGATGAATGTCCGGGATTCGGAAGTTTTGTCCGGTCTTCTAGAGCAGGAAGGGTATAAGCTGGTTCAGGAATCAGCGGGGGCGGATATCGTGATCTTTAATACCTGCTCGGTGCGCCAGCACGCCGAAGATAAGGTCTGGTCCAGTATCGGCCAGATCGCTAAAAGCTGCCGGGCGAAGCCAAAACAGAAGATCAAAAAAAACAAGCCGCTGATCGGGCTGATCGGCTGCATGGCCCAGAATTACCGGGAGCAGGTCTTTGAGCGCTCGCCCGAGGTCGATTTTGCGGTCGGACCTTCGGATATCGCCAAGATCCCCGCTATTCTGGAGAAGTTGACCCGGAAAACCGGAGATCTGTTCAAAATAAAAGTCTGGGAAACCGACGGAGAGGTCAGGCCGGAAGATATCTACCACACCGGTTTTTACGAAGATAAAAACAAGGCTTTTGTGGTGATCTCGGAAGGCTGCTCTAATTTTTGCACTTATTGCGTGGTCCCGTATGTGCGCGGCCGGTTGCATAACCGCCGGAGCAAAGATATCATTAAGGAGATCAACCTTGCGGTGGACAGGGGGATCACCGGGATCACTTTGCTCGGCCAGAATGTCAACGCCTACAAAAGCGGGGATACGGATTTTATCGGTTTGCTCCGGCAGGCCAACGCCATAAAAGGGCTTAAGGAATTAAGTTTCCTGACTTCGCATCCCCGGGACACCTCGATTGAATTGTTCCAGGCCATGGCTGAGTGCGAAAAATTGAAGAAAAACCTGCATCTTCCGGTCCAGTCCGGCTCGGACAGGATCCTTAAATCCATGAACCGGGGATACACCCGTAAATTTTATCTGGACTTGGTTGATAATTATCGTAAAATCATTAAAGGCGGGGGATTGACCACGGATATCATCGTTGGTTTTTGCCGGGAAACCCAGGAAGATTTTCAGGAAACTTTTGACCTGGTCAAAACAATTGAATTTGACGCGGCTTATATCTTTAAGTATTCCCCCCGGCCGAATACTCAGGCCCTGGGATGGCCGGATGATGTCCCTAAGCAGGAAAAAGAACTCAGGCATTCCAGGATCTTAAAATTGCAGAGGGATATTTCTAACCGGAAGAAAAATGAATAGTTTTAAGAAAATCATTATTGGCGCGGCCATGGTTTTATCCGGGATAAGCCCGGCTTGGGCCTTGAACCTGGATAACCTGCGCAGTTATTTCCTTAACGGCAATTACCAGGCTTGCATCAGCGAAGGCGAGAAGATCCTGGCTCGGTCCGTTTCGGCTAAAGACCTGGATGAATTGTATTATATATTGGGATTGAGTTACCTCAAGCAGAACAACCACCTCCGGGCTTCGGATATTTTTGAGATCATCATTAAGGAGTATCGCGGCTCTGGATTCAAAGATGAGGCCAGGCTGGGATTAGCGGACAGCTTTTTCCTCAAAGGTGATTTTTCGAAAGCGCAGGACCTCTATCAGGAATTGCTCAAAAATAATTCCCGGAGCAAATTAAAACCGGCGATCTACTACCGTTTAAGCCAGCTGGCCAGAAAAACCTCGGACAGGCAGAAAGAAAAAGAGTATTTGGACAAGCTGAAAAGCGAATTCCCCCAGAGTCCGGAAGCTTTGAGCGATAAAGAGTTTCTCCCGCTGGCCAAAATGAATTATTCTCCGGGAATTCATCCTGCGCCTTCGGTAAACCTGAAGCCGGAGATCAGGGAGAATAATTTTGTTCCTGCACAGCCGGTCAAGACAGAGGTCAAGGAAAATGATCTTGTTCTTGCGCCTTCGGCCAAGGCAAACAGCCCTGTTCCTGCCCGGGAAAGCGGGCCTGAAGGAAAAACTTCGGCCTCCGAACAGGAGCTTATCTCCGGCAGTTACTCGGTGCAGGTAGGAGCTTTTTCTTCCCTGGAAAATGCCCGCAAATTGACCTTGAAATTGCAAGCCCAAGGTCTTTCCGCTTATATTTCCGCGGTGGATTCTTTGAACAAAAAAGTTTACAAGGTCAGAGTAGGCGGTTTCTTAAGCCGGCAGGAAGCCATGGCTGCGGAGAGCAGGCTCAAAACCCGCGGATATCCCACAAAAATAATCCCCTAAAGTATGAAACCACGGATCATATTCCTGGTCGGACCGACCGCTGCGGGAAAAAGCGGATTGGCGATCAATATCTCCCGGAAGCTCAATGCCGAGATCGTCTCCTGCGATTCCATGCAGGTCTATAAAGGGATGGAGATCCTCAGCTGCCAGCCGTCAAAAGCCGATCTGAAAAAAGCCGCTCACCATCTTGTGGCCGTGGTCAGCCCGGAAAAAGAGTTCAATGTTTCCCAATACCGCGGGCTGGCCCTTAAAAAGATCAAAGAGATAATCAAAAAAAACAAGCTTCCTTTATTCGTGGGGGGCAGCGGGCTGTATATGTCCGTGGTCATCGACGGGATATTCAAAGTCAAGGCCGAGAATAAAAAGATCCGCCGGGAACTTTATCTTCAGGCTGTCCGGCAGGGAAGCGTTAAGCTTCACGAAGAACTGCGCCGTGTCGACCCTATAGCTGCCGCTAAGATCCACCCGAATGACACCAAGCGTATTGTCCGGGCTCTGGAAGTTTTTAAAGTCACCGCCAAACCTATATCGGAATTGCAAGCCACCAGGGTCGGGCTTCAAGATAAATATGATATCAGTATTTTAGGTTTGGCGCTGGAGCGTGAGGAGCTTGACCGGAAAATAAATAAACGGGTGGATAAAATGTTCAGGCTGGGGCTGGTCAAAGAGGTGAAAAAGCTGCTGCGTTTAAAGCTGAGCAAGACGAGCCAGTACGCCATAGGGATCAAAGAAATAAAAGGGTATTTGGATAAGGTTTACAGTCTAAGTCAAGCTAAGGAGCTGGTCAAAAAAAATACCCGCGACTATGCCCGCAGGCAGCTGACCTGGTTCCGCAAAGATAAAAGGATCATTTGGGCTGAACCGGATGAGTTACGAAGGACCGTATGTTCCGGCTGATTTAGACTTTTGTTATATAAAAGAAAAGGTCCGCTGAATATGGAAAAAGCTTTATTGATCACTGTTAAATGTCATGCAGAACGGCAGTCCTGGTCCCTGGAAGACCGGGCCAGGGAGCTGGAGGAGCTGGCAGTTTCCACCGGCGGAGAAGTCGCTGACAATATCAGCGTGCTGATCGACCAGCCTACCGCTAACCTGTATATAGGAAAAGGCAAGGCTGAGGAGATCAGATTGCTGGCTCAGGAATTAGATGTCAACCTGGTGATCTTCAGCCACGATCTTTCCGGGACCCAGCAGAGGAATCTGGAAGAGGTCATCGCTAAAAAGACCATTGACCGCACCCAGCTGATCCTGGATATCTTTGCCCAGCACGCTAAAAGCCCGGAAGGCAAAATGCAGGTCGAGCTGGCTCAACTGCAGTATTTGTTGCCGAGATTGGTCGGCAAAGGGGTGGTCCTTTCCCGGATGGGCGGCGGGATCGGCACCCGCGGGCCCGGAGAGCAGAAACTGGAGATCGACCGCAGAAGGATCAGGGAAAGGATCGAAAAGCTGAAAGACGATCTCAAACATTTGGGCCTGCACCGCCAGACTATCCGAAAACGCCGGAAAGAAAAAGCCATCCCCGCGATTGCCTTAGTCGGTTATACCAACGCCGGAAAATCCACCCTTTTGAACGCGCTGACTGACGCCGGGCAAATTGTTTACGACGGGCTGTTCACCACTCTTGACCCTTTGTCGCGGAGCATGAAACTGCCGAACGGGCAAAACCTGGTAGTCTCGGATACCGTAGGTTTCCTGCACGATCTTCCCCATAATCTGATCGAAGCTTTTAAAGCCACGCTGGAAGAAGTGATCGAGGCGGATCTGCTGATTCACGTTCTGGATATAAGCAACTCCAAGGCTAATGATCATAATCAGGCGGTCCTGGAAGTTCTCAAAGAATTGGGAGTGCAGGATAA
Organism: Candidatus Omnitrophota bacterium; assembly: GCA_041309145.1. Classification (GTDB taxonomy): domain Bacteria; phylum Omnitrophota; class Gorgyraeia; order Gygaellales; family Profunditerraquicolaceae; genus JAPLLS01. The sequence goes on from JBFZAG010000067.1 coordinate 5,403, forward strand.
AACCAGGATCACGGTTTTGAACAAGATCGATTCGCTGAATGATCCAGGTTGGCTCGGACAGATCAAAAGCGAATTCAGCGGCTCCATAGCTGTCAGCGCCAAAACCGGCCAGAACCTGGCCGAGCTTCTGGAAAAGATCCAAAGCCATTTCGCGGAAAAATTGATGGTCCTGGATATTTCTATTCCCCACACCCGGATGGATCTGGTGAATTTTTTCTACAAAGAAGGGAAAGTTATTTCGATCCAGTATCTTCAAAAAAGCATCAAGATCAAGCTCAGTATTCCTAAGACACTATTTCATAACATTCAGCAGGACAAAGACATTAAGATTGTCCCGAAAGAAGCGGGTTGAGCGCCCAGGTTAACTGTTAGAAGATCTAATTATTTTAATTAATATTTATTGACAACTTAATTATTCTATGCTATATTCGCTATTAGATAAACAAAGACAGGGGAAAAGCAATGCCTATTTTCGATATCCGTATCAGTCCGGATGAGCCGGTTTATGTGATCAGTATCGCCAGCAAGCTTTCTGACTTACCGGTCTGGACTTTACGGCAGTTAGATAAAGCCGGAGTGGTCTGTCCGAAAAGGATCGGCAAAAAAAGCCGCTATTATTCTTTGAACGACGTCAAGCGGTTGGAGTATGTCCATTATCTCATGGACGAGAAGGGCGTGAATATCCGCGGGATCAAAATAATTCTGGAAAAAGAATCTTCCCGTTAAATTTTTTTGTTTTATTATTAGCGCTCTCATCGGGAGACTGCTAAGAAAGGCGCAAAGATGAATTTAGAAAGATTGACCCAGAAATTGAGGGAAGCTTTGGAAGAAGCCATTAAACTCTGCGAAAAATCCCAGAACCAGCAGGTTGAGCCCGAGCACCTGGTTTACAGCCTGCTGCGCCAGGAAAATGAGATATTTCTCTCTGTCTTGGACGGTTTGGGGCTTTCGACTTTTTCCCTGATCAAAACTATTGAAGCCAATCTAAAAAACCTGCCCAGGATCAGCGGCCATAATCAGGTTTTTCTTTCCCAGAGGTTCAATAAATTACTTAAAGAAGCCGAGCTTGAAGCTAAAGCCCTAAAGGATGATTATGTATCCGGAGAGCATATTCTTTTGGCTGAATTTTCCGATAAGGAATCTGTTCTCGGCAAAGAATTTAAGAACCAGGGGATAACCCGTGATAAATTGCTGGCTGTTCTGGCCCAGGTGCGCGGCAATCAGAGAGTTACTGATTCCAATCCCGAAGAAAAGTTCAAGCCTCTGGAAAAATACGGCCGGGATCTGACCGAGCTGGCTAACCGGGGCAAGCTTGATCCGGTGATCGGCCGGGATGACGAGATCCGCAGGCTGATCCAGGTGATCCTGCGCCGGACTAAGAATAACCCGGTGCTGATCGGGGAAGCCGGCGTCGGCAAGACCGCGATCGTCGAAGGCCTGGCCCAAAGGATCGTTCAGAAAGACGTTCCGGAAGGATTAAAGAAAAAAAAGATCATCACCCTGGATATGGGAGCTTTGATCGCCGGGAGTAAATTCCGGGGGGAATTCGAAGAGCGGCTGAAAGCGGTATTGAAAGAAGTGGAGTCCCGGGACGGAGAGATCATCCTTTTTATCGATGAGCTGCACACACTTGTCGGCGCCGGAGCCGCTGAAGGAGCGGTGGACGCATCCAACATGCTTAAGCCGGCTTTAGCCCGGGGCAATTTACGCTGCATCGGGGCTACCACTTTAGACGAATACCGCAAGTATATCGAGAAAGACGCGGCTCTAGAGCGCAGGTTCCAGCCGATCACCGTGGACCAGCCCAGCGTTGAGGATACTATCGCGATCCTGCGCGGATTAAAAGAACGTTACGAATTATACCACGGAGTGCGGATCAAGGATTCCGCCCTGATCGCCGCGGCCACGCTTTCCAGCCGCTACATCACCGAGCGTTTTTTGCCGGATAAAGCCATTGATCTTATCGATGAAGCGGCCAGCCGGTTGCGCATGGAGATCGACTCCAAGCCTCAGCTCCTGGATGAGATCGACCGCAGGATCTTTCAAATGGAGATCGAACGCCAGGCCCTGAGAAAAGAAAAGGATAAGGTCTCTCTGGAGCGGCTCAAAGCTTT
>JBFZAG010000068.1:0-22927 GCA_041309145.1 Candidatus Omnitrophota bacterium
TTCCTTGAGAAAATAATCGTAGTGCGCGCCGTTATCAGTGGACAAATAAAGTTTTACTTTAGCCAGCGATTCGCCTAATTTGCTCCAGGTAATATTAGTGGCGTCATTAGCGGTCAAAGGATCTGTGCCGCCTGCACCTCCGCGAGGATGAATAGCGCTGAATTCCTCGATCAATTTAAAAGCTGGGGATACTCCGGCGATCACAGCGGTGTCCACCGCCTCCAAAGCATTGATTATCTTTATCCTGCCCGCATTAGTTACCGCGTCCGGGGTTTGCGGCCAGGGCAAAGTTCCCGCGGAACCCGCGGCTGAGCCAACAGAACTATACGTTCCGCTTGCTCCATCCAAAGAGGAGAAATAAATATTGACATTATCCACGCCTTTAGCTTCCCACTGGATATTATAGACTCCGGATTTTTTGATCGTCCAGGACTGGCTGGCATCAGGTTGGAGCACTCTGATATTTCCCAGGCTAAAATTGGAGGAAAGGCCATAAACTGTATTATAAGCCGTATCCACTATCTTGATTTTAGCTTTGTCGCTGGAGAATATATCGTCGGCGAGATTCGGAGTCCAGGGGCAAGTGTTCTCTCCGGAGTGGACATCAAAGTTAGTGGCGATGGTTTTAGCCTGATAGTTATCTATACCGCCGTCTTTGGAATAAAGGATATTGACCTTATCGATCTTTCCGGTGACATTAAAGACGATATTCTTTTCTTCCCCGGCTTTCCATTTGCTTGAACCGTCCGGAGTAATGACATCGATCTTGCCGTGGATCCAGAAGCTGTTGGACTCTTTTTCCGAAGCCGGCTGGACCGGTTCGCTGGCGGTAACCCTGACTTTACAGGAGATCGAAGATGTGGTCTCCGGAACAGTCCAGGAATACTGGCCGTGCGCTCCCAGGTTAGAAGCCAAAGCGTCAATAACATCCCAGACCACTCCTGTCCCGCGGTAGAATTCAAGTTTAACTTTATCCGCTCCGGTGCCTACGGTATCCCATTCAATAAGCCAGGGATCAGCGGATATTAAGGGACTGGTCACAGTATTAACGCTGAAATCCGGGATAACGCTGAAGTCCGCGCCTTCGGAATAGCTGTCCGAATTATAAGCTCCGTCGGTGATCTTGATCCGGCCGTTATTGGTCACCGCAGCCGGCATAGGATTCCAGCTCCAGGTTACCCCTGTACCGCTCGAGCCGCTCAGAGTTTTAGTCCCGATCGGAGTATGATTATTATAATCATCGGCATTGCCGGCTATATTGTCCGCCCCCTTGCCGCCATTGGAATCATAATAAATACTCACGCTGGAAATGCTGCCGGAAAAATCCCAGCTGACCTGGTTAGCCGTGGACAAAGCCTTCCAGTTGGCTCCGGTAAGCGGAGCCTTTAAGGTCAAACCGCCGATAATGTTAAACGCAGCGGAATCCGCTTTGACATTGGAATTGGCCAGATCAACTACTCTTATCTTAACTCCGGTCCGGACATCTGGGACTGACCAATCCACTCCGGCTATCCCGTCTCCTACCGCCACATCGCTGGGAGTTATTTTAGTCAAAAATTGGTTCGAGCCGTCTAAATCACATAGTACATTTACCCGGGTTATTTTATTTCCGGTCTTAGTCCATTTGACAAAGTTCGCGGCCGTAGTCAAAGCTTTGACCCGCGTGCTGGCATTGATCGATGGGTCTAAGATGATCTCCGGCAAAATACTGAACCCCGGAGAAACCAAATTCACATCGGTAGGGTAATCCACAAACGAGATCTTGACCCGGACCGTATCGCTGGTCCGTTCATCGGGAATGCTCGGCCAGGTGAATTCATTACCCGTAGTGCCGTTATTGCATTCTAAACTCTCCGCTCCGCTGATCTGGTTATATGACCCCACTCCGTCATAAATGTTATACTCGATCTTGACTTTAGGCTTGGACCCGTCGGTCTTCGTGGCGCTTACCGCTTCCCACTGGATCTTGTTCGTGGTCTCGTTAACCTTCCAGACCGAAGTATCTTCGGGCGAGCTGATCAAAGTGATCTTAGGCCTGACCCCGAACGCCGGGCTCGATTGCACGCTTAATTCTGTTCCTGCCGGTGCGGCATTATTGGTTATCTTGACTTTAAAATTCTCCGAAACCTTAAACGGCGCGGTCCAGACCGGGATTAAAGTCACATCGCCGTCAGCTCCGCAGCCCTGTGTCCCCGAAATCACCTGTTCATCAGTAAAATCGCCCTTGGCCGAATAAACTATCCTTAAGGTCCCGATCGAGCCCTTCTTGTTCCAGCGGATCGGAACATTGTCTCCTATATAATAGCTGCTCCCGTTAGGCGACAATAGCGTCAGGGTCCCTTTGATGATATTCTTCTCTCCCGCGGTTGATTCGGCATAAACTGTAGTCTTGTTCTTAAAATCCGCCACCTTAAATAATACGTTACTGGAAATCGTATCCGGCACGCTCGACCACTCCCAGCTCATATTCCCGTCGCCGACTTCAACTCCGCTGTCTCCGTTGACCTTATCCACAGTTATATCATTCCAGCCACCGCCGTCATATTTATAATAAACCGCGACTTTATCGATATTGCCCTGCGGAGTCCAGATAATATTCTTTTTCGCGCCGACTTCCAAACTCTCTGACTTCGGGCCGACGTAAGTCAGGCCGCCCTTGACCTGGAACCCTGCGCTTGCCCCTTCTACCGCGGCCTGGGTGGTCGGAGTCGCCACTTTGACTTTGATCTTGCCGGATTTTCCTGCGGTCAATGCCGTGCTGTTTGCCAACGGCCAATCAAAAGTGTAATAGCCGTCTCCGTCAGGAGCGCCGGAAATGCCCAGCGCATTATCATTGATCTTGGTGTAATTTACTTCCTGGCCGTCAAAAGAGTAATAAACGTTGACTGACTGCAATGCCCCCTGCTTCTTGAACTTAATAGTCTGCGGCGTTCCCACTAGCCACGACGTATTCCCGTCCGGAACATCCACGGTGATTTTGCCTAATAACGAGAACTTTCCCGTTCCGAAGTTGATCGTTGTAACATCACTGTTGGCCGGATCATATTGCTCGATCTTTAATCTGTTAGTATTATTTAAATCCGCTAAAGTACCGGGAACCGGGCTCCATTTAAAACTTCCGTTGTTCAGCGCCTCGGTAGTGATCGGCGTCCAGACCGGAATAGCATCGTCTATATTGTTGGAATAAGATATCTTGACCTTAATCACCCCCAGAATTTCATAGTTATTCCAGGTGATCCAGTAATCATCGCCCGCGTGCGCGGTATTGCCCTGCTCGGGATCAGTGATATCGAACTTCGCGCCCACCTTGAAATCCGTGCCTTCGGAGTAACAATCCGAATCATATTCTCCGTCAGTGATCTTGATCCTGGCGTTATTGGTCACTGTATCCGGCATAGGGTTCCAAAGCCACTTTATTCCTGTTCCGCTAGAACCGCTCAGATCTTTTGTCCCGATCGGAGTGTGATTATTATAGTCATCGGCATTTCCGGCTATCCCGTCTAAACCTTTACCGCTGTTGGGATCATAATAAATACTCACGCTGTCTATGCTACCCGAAAAATCCCAGCTGATCTCATTAGTTGTAGACTTGGCTGTCCAGGTAGTGGTCCCGTTTAAAGGAGCCTTCAAGGTCAGGCCGCCGATAATGTTAAAGCCTACGGAATCCGCCTTGACGCTGGAATTGGCTGTATCCACTACCCGGATCTTAACCCCGCTTTTGACATCAGGGGTCGGATTCCAGGGCACAACCGCGCTCCCGCCGCTTACCGTCAATCCGTCCTGGATCACTCCGGTAAAAGCTGTACCTCCATCCAGATCATATCTGACATTGACCGTCTGGATCTTGGTTCCGGTATAGGTGAACTTCACAAAATCCGCTACATTAGCTAAAGCTTTAACCCGGGAACTGGCGTTGATTGACGGATCCAAGGTGATCTCCGGTAAAATGCTGAAGCCCGGAGATACCAGGTTCACATCGCTGGGATAATCCAAAAACGAGATCTTCACCCTGACGGTATCGTTAGTCCGTTCATTCGGAATGCTCGGCCAGGTGAATTCATTACCGGTAGTGCCGTCATTGCAATCTAAACTCTCCGCTCCACCTATAGGAGTATATCCTCCCACTCCGTTATTGATATTATATTCGATTTTTATTTTAGGCTTGGATCCGTCAGTCTTGGTGGCGCTTATCGCTTCCCACTGGATCTTGTTTGCAGTTTCGCCGACCTTCCAGATCGAAGTATCTTCGGGAGAACTGATATTAATGATCTTGGGGCGCACTCCAAACGCCGGGCTTGAGGTCACGCTTAATTCCGTGCCTGCGGGAGCGTCATTATTAGTTATCCTCACTTTATAAGTCTCCGAAACCTTATACGGCGCGCTCCAGGCCGGACTTAAAGTCACATCGCCGTCAGCTCCGCAGCCCTGCGTTGGTGAGATCACCAGCTCATCGCTAAAATCGCCTTTGGCCGAATAAACTATCTTTATTGTCCCGATCGAGCCCTTTTTGTTCCATTGGATCGGCACATTATCTCCTATATAATAACTGCTTCCGTTAGGCGATAATAAAGTCAAGGTTCCTTTGATCATGTTGGCTATTGTCGATTCGGCGTAAACTTTACTTTGGTTATCATAATCAACGACCTTGAAATGCACGCCGGTATTGATAGTATCTGCCACGCTCGGCCACTCCCAGCTTTTGACGCCGCCGCCCTCGTCAGTTCCGGCTATTCCTCCAGCCGGGGTTATTTCCGCCCAAGTTTGGGCGCCATATTTATAATAAATCGCGAATTTACTGATCCCGCCCTGCTGCAGCCACCGAATAACCCTCTTGCTGCCGACTTCCATAGTCTGGCCGTTAGGTTCGGTATAAGCGATACTTCCGATAATGGCATTGATCACCGAAGTGCCGCTTACAGTCTTCCAGCCCAGATTCGAAGTGCTTTCCACCTTAACTTTAACTTTAGAAGAAGGTGTGGCGGGAATAGGATCCCACTCAAAAGAACCTGTTCCGTTTGAACCTATGGATATCCCCTGGCCATTAGTGATTTGCTGCCAGGCAGGATTAGCCTGATCGCCGTCAGTAGCATACCAAAGATCAACTGTTCCCAAACTTCCCTTGTATGTCCAGGAAATGACTTTTTTGGGAGTATTGTTTCCGACAGGCAGATCTATTCCATTAGGGTTATTGACCGCAATAACACCTTTGACATTAAAAGGCGCGGAATCAAACTTGACTTCCGGATCCCCGACTTTAGATACCCGGATTATGCAGTTCTTAGCCATGAAGTCGGGGATCAGCCAGTCTTCGTATTTCAAAGTAGCGGCGGAAGTAGAATCTACGATCAGCCCGCCTTTTGCAGCTATAGTAGGCGGGTTAGTATCGCTCCAGGTTGTTCCGTCAGTGGAGATCTGGATTTTCACAAAAGGCACATCGCCTTTTGGCTGGGCCCAGCTGATCGTGGGTTTTGTCCCCACCTCCCATTCCGAGCTGATATTCGGAGAAGCCGGGACGGACGGGCTGAGCACGGCCTTGATCTTGAACTCTGCTGAAGTGTTCGTGACCATGGAATCCACATAAGAAGAAACCCTGATCACCGCGTGTTCGGAAGTAACGGAATCCGGGATCTCCGGCCAGGGATAAGGCTTTACGGCATTATTACTGACTATCGGAAAAGAATGGATATGATTCCAGGGCGGTCCGTCATCGTTATGGTCATATAAAAGGGTAATATTAACGTTGCCCACGCTTCCGGTAACCGTCCAATCAATAGTCCGGTTGAGGTCGCCGTTCTTCCAGGGGGTATCCGCAAGAATAACGCTGTTGATCGCTCCGCGCAGATATAATGCAGTACCTTCTGATTTGGCCCAAGTGGCCATCGGGTTGGTGGGATTCTGCCAGTTATAAGGATTGGCGATGCTCTCCACCCTGATCCGGCCCTGGGAACTGGGCAGATTGGGGATCTTCCAGGACCAGCCAACAGTGCCCTGGGCGTACGGGACAGATTCTCCGGTGGTGACGTCGTCAGGAGCGTAAACCACTTCCTGGTATTCGTCTCCTGTATTGGGAGCTTCATCCGGGCCATTGCCGTTAAAAAGGTCCAGCCTGATCCGGACATTGCCGACATCCCCGCGGCATTTCCATTTTATGGTCTGGGTGCTGCCCATGGGAAGAGGCAGGCCGTTGAAAGGCTCGACGTCATAAATGTCGCCTCTGACCTGGAAACTCTGAGATTCCTTAGTGATCGGCAGATCGCCTAAACTGGTAAACTTAAATTTGCTGTTTTTGCTCCCGCTGACATCAATAACATTGCCTCCGTTGGAATCTGTAGCGATGACTGTCCAGGGGAAAGCCGTAGCCTGATCAGTTCCGCCCACAGGAGTTATTTCCGTGGAATAACCGTTATGGATATATTCTATTTTTAAATTGCCGATATCGCCTCTCTTTTCATACTGGATCCCGCCTAAAACATCTTTTCCCACGATCAGAGTATCGTTAACTGTTGGGAATGACGAAAGGATCTTTCCTTTAATTGTAAAAATACCCGAGTCTCCTAAAATGTCCTCAGAACTTGAAGACATGACCCGGACTTTGATCTGGTCGCCTATTGCGTTCGGCACTTCCCAAAGAAAACCCCCTCCATCAGGTGTGGAATCTCCGTCATTAATATCGTAAGCAAAATTATTATCCCCTTTATCATAAGCTAACTTCACCGCAATTGAAGGCGGAGGCGGGACCCGGCCTTTAGTGGTCCAGCTGATATTAGTATCGTCAGCGTTTTTATCTCCCACATATAAGACGGCCTTAGGAACAGCGACATTAAGATACTGTTTCTGGAGGATGATATATTTTCCGGTATCAGTCTCGGAAAAAATACCCGAGGCGTCGTTTACTGATTCGATCCTGATCCTGACCTGGGTATCTTTATCCGAATCACCGATGACCAGTTGAGGATCATGGGCCGGATCACCCGGAGTAGTTCCTGTTCCGTTAGCATTATAACCCGGATACCAGTCATAAGAACCGTCTGAGGAAGGCACAGTGGCTATGGCATAACTACTGCCCGAAGTCAGAAAATACTTTATCCTCACATCCCCCAATGCGGTCCCGGTCTTATCCCAGGAAATTGTAGCCTTATCCCCGATCTTCCAGGTTACGTCGCCGGTTTTAGCCTGATCTTTAAGAGTAATGCTGCCTTTGATCGTGAATTGGGAGGAATCATTAACGACCTCGGTTTCGTCCCCGACTAATTCGACCCGAATCCTGACAGTTGTACCGATCAGGTCTTCATCCGGAATAGTCCAGTCATAGGTCCCGGAAGAAGCGGCTTTAGTCGCCGGATTGAGGTTAGTCCAGCTTCCATCCAGTCCGGTTTTGGAATATTTAAGCCGGACAGTTCCGGCCAGGTCAGCGGGCCTGGGAGTCCAGGTGATCACCGCCGCATTTCCTATATTATATGAAGCCTTATCCAGGGTTACCGCCTGAATATCGGCTTTGATCGAGAACTGTTCGGAAGCATCGGCCACCCCGTCGACCAAACTCTCTTCTCCGGGCATGTAAACTTTGACCTTGCAGGTATTAGCCAGATAAAGACTGTTATTAGGGATCGGCCAGGGATGAGATCCAATACCTCCGGGAGTACCGGGATCAACGCTATCGGTGATCATGGTATCGAAAGGCTCGCCGCCGGATTTAGAGAGATAGATCTTGGCGTTGCCGTAAGCGGTTTTAAGGTCTCCGTGGCATTCCCACTGGAGAGTCTCGGTCGTTCCCACCTTTAATTTATTGCTGGTAAGAGGCCTGACCACGATATTGCCTTTTACTTTACAGGCCGCGGCGCTTACAGCGTAAATATTGGGATTAGTGGTATCCGTGACTTTTATCCACAATTTGTTGCTGATCGGAACCTGGATCGGCGACCAGACTTTGCCCGTGGTCTCTCCGATGCTGGCGTCAACGCTGTTGGCTCCGGGAATAAGAGTCCAATCTCCGGGGACAGCCGGATCAGGGGCGTCTTTAGTCGAATATTCAATTTTAACAAAACTTATAGCACCGTTTTTCTTCCATTTTATGGTGTATGATCCATCCACCCGCAGGATTTCGGTCCCCAGTTTAGGATCCAAAACTTCCAGAGAGGCCAGAATGCTGATATCGCTGGACCAGGTGGAGGTAGCCTTGATCTGTTCTCCCTGATTAGTCTCAACCCGGATCCGGTTCATGGTGCCCACGGCTGAAACCGGAATAGGATCCCAGGTATAAGAACAGTTATCTCCCGAGCAAGCCGCAGCCTGGGTAGGAGTGGCGATAGTATTAAAGGTTCCTTCCGCGCCGCTTAATTTGGAAAGAGAAACTATAAAGCCGTCAGCGGAAAAATCACCGGACTTGGTCCATTTTATAGTCGCGGGCTTCTGGGCATACCACGGCCGGGCAGTAGAACCGGCTTCGTCCAGAGTCACTCCTCCTTTAATATAAAAATCGCCTAAAGATGCGGCGGCAGTAGTCCAGGGATCCGCGGTAGCGCCAGCCAGATCAGTGGACAAATAGATCTTAACCTTGCGGTCGGTACCGGTCTTTTCCGGAACGGGATCCCATTCATAATAACAGTCATTGCCCGTACAATTCATCTGGGCCTGGGTCCGGCCTTTGATTATCTCATAATTATATCCGCCGTTATCGTACATCAGGATATTCAGATAATAAGGACTGCCGGCGTTGGCGTCGCTGAGATCCCCGTATTTCTTCCATTCGATCCGTTTTTTAGGATCGTGCGTCCCGATGGTAAAAGTCTCCCCGGATTGAGGATGATGGCTGGCTTCGATTACCAGGCGGGGTTTGATCTGAAAATAGTTTTTCGAGGTATAAAAATTATGGCTGGTATCGGTGTTGGTCTTATCGATTATTTTTATTTTTACTTTGGCATTGATAAGATTGGTAGTTCCGACTTTATCAAGTATGGTCCAGAATTTTCTGCCGCGATTATCGGCGTTATTGGGAGAGGCGTCGCTATCCACGTCCACATCATCGTAAACAGTCTGATAAGCGCCGTCATTCACCGAAACCTGGATCGTAAGCAGGTGATGCCCGCCTGGCCCGCCACCCCCGGTTAATAATGAGTCCGCGTATTCCCAGTTTATTTCCACATTATCGCCTACACTGTAGATAAGCCCGGAATCGCTGGGGGTTGTTAAAGTCAGCGGGTTGAATTGCAGAGCTTCGAACATAACATTGGTTTGTTCGGCCCGGTAAGAATCATAGTGCCGGAATAAATCTATGGTCGTAGAGTCATATAGCTTGGGAGCGACCCAGAAACTGTCCAGAAGGTGAGTCCTGGAAGAGTTGACATCGCTGTTGGCTCTGACAGTTGCCAAAGTTACGGTTCTGGAAGGATCTATTGCAATGGTTCCTGTTGCCTGTAAAGTGGTATTATGCGCTTTCTGGGCATATCCGGTATTAGAGCCATTAGCCCCGATACCATGAGCGGTGGAATTTCTTAAAGTGAAATTATTGGCATCTATCACGTTGACTGTCCAGATGCCGTCAATAGGGGAATAAATAATGCCATCCACGGGATCAGTCACGCTATGTCCTGTAATCGTTATTCTCTCATCGGTAGCAAAGCCATGGCCTGTAGCAGTCACCCTGATAGGCGTTCCGTCAGCAGATGAGCTTATAGTTTTGTTGGTAACGTTAGTCGGATAAGCATAGGAATTACTCTGGTAAAAGCTGGAATCATCGGTCAGGTCTACGACATAAAAACGCACCGCGACATGAGAACCAACAGTCGTAGTAGCCTTGAAACGGTTAAAGGTTACCTTGGTATAAGGAGCGGCTCCGGTAAACTCTCCTGTGGTCAGAAACTTAGGCTCTCTTCCGGCTTCGGCATTGGTATTGGTGGGAACATTGCTGAGAAAGGAATAATAAGTAAAAAGCAGGGGATTATTCACTCCGGTTATGGCGTCTGAATCAACGGTTTGAGGACTTGCTAATACTCCCGGAACAGGCATAATCTTGGTGCCGGTCTGGACGGTCGCGTCTTTTAAGAATTCGATGACCTGCCAGACGATCTGGACAGTCTTGGCTTGTTCGGCGTTTAAACGCTCCAGCCTGAGTTTTTTATCGCTGCCTTCGGTTACAAAAGAAGGCAGAACAAACAGTTCCTGAGTAAAATTATTGGTGGTCAAAGCGCACTGTGTCTGGATGATCGGAACGGCTTTGGTCAGATCCGTAGTACCAGATAAAACGATCTTTTTATCTATGACATTCTGGCCCATGCTTGAGATCCCCCGCTGGACATTGACTCCGTCCACGAATTCCACCACCTGCCAGGTCACCGCTCCAGATGACCACCCGCCAGTACCGTTCGGAAACCCGCTGGCTCCGGAAGCTCCGGCCCGGTTGACCTGGAACACGGTATCGCTTTCGAACTGGGCTGTAAAAAAGAAATTCTGATCGGCGGCGTTTACACCTCCCATAGGCATAAGCAGGATTATCGATTTAGACCGGTCAACCGCGGATATGGGCACAGAAATCGAGACATCGTAGTTATCGAAGTTGGCCACCCCCCGCTGGACTTTCTTGATCTGCACCGCCTGGGCGGGCCCGGAAAAAAATGCCAGCCAGAAAAAGATCTGCAGGAACAATGCCCCTTTTATAAACCATCTTTCTCGGGTAAGATTAGTCGTCTTCATTGTCTGACTCCTTTTAGAGGAAGCGTCTCCCCTTCGGAATCATCAGTCACCTCGGCCGATGGCTCCACGGGCAAGGGTTTCTTTTCTGCCGGTTTAAGAAAAGTGATAGTCTGGGCGTCGAATCTGGACTGAGAACCCAGTTTAGTTTCCTCGTTTATGATCTGGTATCCGACTTTAACGATATCGCCGACTTTGATCTCATCAAGGTTTCTTTTATGGATTATCCTTAATTTTGATTTCTCGAAAGGAATATAGATCTCGTTTTCTTCCCCTTTGGCCAAATCTCTTTTTAAGATCACCGCCACCCCGGATTTATTTACCGCGCTGACCTCGCCTTCAATTTCTTTATAAACTGAAGACAATACCGCGGTACCGGTCTTATTGGCTTTTTCTTTGGCGGGATCCTTTGAAGCATCCTGGCTAAATCCGCTAATTATAAGGCCGAAAAACAAAACCAGTAAAACAAAAGAGATCCTGGAGATTTTTATCCTGTCGATTTGAGATCTAAAATTTTTCATTTTTCGTCCTTTCTTTTAAATCCCGTGCTTATAAAAGAAAAATCCTGCGGCGCTTTATCTTTCTGCCGCAGGCTTAAGGTGCCGCGCATTCTGCCCTCACGCATTTCGCCCTGCCAGGAAGCTACCCCGTCAGGTCCGGTCTGCATGGTCTCCCAGATCAATCTGCCGTTATTTTCAACAACTTCAGAATAATTAGACTTAGCAAAACCCAACAAATTAAGTTTTTCGGAAACAAATTTGCCTTGACGGAAATCCAGAATATCCCGGTCCTCGCTGCCTCCGGAAACCGGAATAAGCTTTATCTCCCATTCTTCGGATTTCAGCTCTTCAGAAATAGAAATCCTGGGCTTTTCGGCTTCGGGGCGGCTGGCAGCCTGGAATTTAGTCTGCAGTTTTTTGATCTGACTGCTGGTCTGGGAAAGATTATTCTTAAGCGATAAAAGATATATCCCTCCGGCACTGACAATGACCACCAGCAAAAAGCTTCCCATAGCAAAAAAAAGACGGTAACTTTTCCGGCCCGCCACTTCATACTTTTGTCCCAAACCTTGAGCCTGGTAAGCCTGGACTTCGGATTTTACCTGCTGGATAAAACTTTCCGAGCCGAGAATCCCTCCGCGGTTTATTCTTTTGTGGATGAAATCTCTTTCCTCTTCGGCTAACCCATTTACGAATTGAGTATAAGTTTGGTCTTTTAATAAACCCAGAGCTTCATCAATCGCGCTTTTTAGAAACTTAAGGTCTTCCTGCTTGGACCAATCCTGGTAAATGTAGAGCTGATAACTGCTGTAAGGATAAAGTTTCGAATCAGGGCATAAATTAAGTTTTTCCGGATTTAAATGCAAATAAGCGGTCATCTCCAAAAGATACTTATCTTTTTCCACCAAAGCGGATTTAAATCTTTCCCGGAACAAATGGCCTTTACGCTCATAACGGCCGTTAAAATACTTGGTATAGTTATTGTTCAGATCGCGCATAAAATCGGAGATTTCCGGAGACTTACCGGTTTGCGGAGTATTATCTTTGGCTTGCCTTTGCATTTCCACCAAAAGGTGCAAATGGTCAGGCAAAAGGCAAAAAGCGAATATTTTTATCCCATATTGTTCCTGATATTTTCTTAACAGTTCTAGGAACATATTATAGTCCTTTTCATCTTCAAAGACTTTTTCATCATGCTCTCCCCTGCAAGTCACGAAATATATGGCGTCTTTTATGTAGATCCGGGGCAATCTGGGCATTCTCGCCTTTTCCAGGCACTTTATGAGCTAAATCACTGTTGTGCCTGGCACTTTAGCTTCAGTTAAAAAAAAATCTCAGGCAAACAACACCTGAGATTACTTGAGGAAAATCGGCAGTCTGCCTTTCCCGGACTTACGGGAAGCACGACTTTGCGTCCCCAGGTCGCCCTGAGTTTGCCCCTTCGGATTTCCAAAAACCTACTTGTCAGAAAAAAGTATACCATACAATCGCCCAAAATACAAGGCGCTCTTGGAAGAAATAAATAACTTTTTACTGCTTTTTGGTCCTGGATTATCTATTTTTCTAACCTATTATCCTAAAAAAACTTAAGACAGTCAAGCTTTTTATTTATTCCCCCATCCGCTATGGCGGCGTTTTCCCACTACCATTAAAGTAGCGATAACCCCGAAAACTATACCCGCCTGGTACAGGGACAACATCCCTTCAATCACAGTATCATTACTGAGCATGATCGAACTGATCCCCAGAGAAAAATTGATCGCATAAATGAAAAAAACCGCAGCCAACGGCGACAGCCCGACATCGACCAAATAGTGGTGAAAATGGTCCTTTCCTCCATAGCGCAACCATTGAGTGAAGCTTTTAACCTTTTCCTCTTTGATCCTCATTATAGTGGTAAAGATCATGTCAAAGATCGGCACCCCTAAAATGATTATCGGAATAAAAAGCCTGACTATATTGTCCTTAGCCCAGGAGCCCTGTAGCCCAAGGCAGGCCAGAGTAAAGCCGAGAAAAGTGCTTCCGGCTTCCCCCAGGAAGATCTTGTTTTTTTTGTCCAAATTGTAGGGCAAGAAAGCCAGGCATCCGCCAATCAAGCTGATCGCCAAAAGCCCCAGGCTGTACTGCCCGGTATTGTAAAGGATAACCGAAAAGAAAAACAGGTTGATCACCGCTGACCCCGCGGCCAGGCCGTCAAGACCGTCGAGATAATTGTAGGCATTGGTCAGCCCTACGATCCAGAAGATGGTCAGCAATACTTCTATGATATTGCCTAAAAGATTATTCGGCAAAAACTCTATCCTTATCCCCCAGGCAAAGATCATTACCAGAGTAATGATCAGCTGCGTCGCGATACGGATTTTCGCGCTTAAACCTTTGATGTCTTCGATAAGGCCGATGATAAAGATCAAGCTCGCGCCGATAATAATAGGCAACAACACTCCCACTCTTGGGGCCTCCGTGAACAAAGCCACCATTACCCCCAAATAAATCCCCAGCCCGCCTAAAAGCGGAGTCACTTCCTTATGGACTTTTCTTCCCCCTGGATAATCGAGTATCTGGAATTTAAAAGCCAGCTTGCGGATAAAAGGCAAACTAACTAAAGTAAACAAAAAAGAGATCGTGCCGACTATAAAAGACTTCATAGATTTATGCTCACCATTATTTGATCTCCCTCAGCATACGCACGGACTTAAAGCCTTCGGCGTATCTGACTCGGCCCTGAAAACCGCGAAAGTTGGCGCAGGACCGGGCGGATTCCTGAATAGTCAGGTTCTCAACTTTGGTCCGGTTAACCTGCGAAGCATGAACTTCAAGAAGCTGCATTTTCTTTTCCAAAACATCCTGGATATCGACAAAAATATCCGGCTCAAAATGCTGGGTACTAGGGACTTCATAAAAAAGCACTTCTTTGATATAACGGCTGGCGGAAACCGCGGCCTGGGCGCCAGCGCGGTGATCCTGATGCACATCCGCCCAGAAATTAAAGAAGACTATATCGGGTTTGACTTCATTAATAACCTGGTCGATCTTAACGATCAATTCCCGGGTACAACCCAATTCAGTATCCCGGTAACCTCCCCAATATAAACCTTTGGCGCCGATGAACTTTGCAGCCTGATCCTGTTCCTGTTTTCTGGTTTGAGAATCGCCGCCAAAAGCTCCGTCAGTCAGGATCATCAGATAAACATTGTGGCCGGCCTGCGCATACTTGATCAAAGTGCCTCCGCAGCCGATCTCAATATCGTCAGGATGCGGTCCGATCGCTAGAATGTTCATCTTGATCTCCTTTTTTAATTATTGTCAAATGATGCCTCTGTTGAAAACAATATTTCTCTTGAATGTTTTCCGTGATTGAACAAAAGATCAATTATTGACATATAAGGCTCGAACGGCTGATAACATTGTTTATACTCTGGATGTTTAAAATCCTGATAGAGCAATTTTATATTTTCTCCGGCAAAAAGCTTTTCATCAAGATAATCCCTGCCCCCCGCTCCTGAAAGATAGGTATCAGCTTTGAGCTGCCTACAGATATCCACGATCCGTTCTGAACTAAGAGCGTTTACCTTTAAGTCAGACTCAAAACATATTGGCGTACTAATATTTAAATCACTGAGAATAAACCTGCTGATCTCAAAGTTCAGATCCTTAAGATATTCCCAATCTCTAGCCAAAACCTTCTCAAAAAAAGAATAATACTTATCAAAAAAATCAGCTTTGGCGTAAGCGGATCTTAGAGCTCCCAGATGCTTTCTCTGCCAGGCTATTTCATTGTCGATCTTGACATCGCGGATATTCTGCCGGCCCTTGCCCTGGGAGATCACCGGCACAGTCAGCCAGCTCCAGCCGTCTTTGGTCCTGATCTTATTGCGGTTCTGGAATTCTCTTTCTTTATACTGGACATTGTCCAGGAAGACAAAAGTATCGCATTTCGCGATCTTGTCAAAATATCCCAGCCAAGGAATGTATTGCGGCTGATGCACGGATATGATCATCTTTACTCGGTTTTCTTAACAAATATAGGGTTAGTCACTGCCACCACATCCGGCCCCTGGATTTCCAGACGGTAATAATACTTCTTGCCCGTTGGCGCTCGTTCATCGAGGTAAGTCAGGCTACAAGGCGCGAGAGATTCAAAAGTCTTGATCACTTCGCCGTCACGGATTAATTTTATCTTAAACGGCTTAAGCTGTCCATTTAAAAGATCTAAATCTACTTCGACCTGAGGAGAAGTTTTAACCTCCAGGCTTTCCCCCATTCCTTTTTCCAGCCCTATTGCGGGATCTTTGATTCTGAATTTATTTAAAATCACTTTCCCGGAATTTTTGCCCATCAGCGCGTACATCCTGCCGCTGCTCATAGCTTTGATAACTTCTCCCTCGGTCAAATCCGGCAACAACAAAACCGTCCGGGCCAGCTTTAAATAATCTTTCAGGTTCCCGCTGGAATCAAAACTTAAACCGGCCATCGCCCAGATTGGGTTTTTTCTTCTGCCGGAGCAGTATTCCTTAAGCAGATTATCCCAGATACCGTTTATTTTACCTGCTGTTTTGAACCCTTCAAAAAAAACGGCAAAGCCCGTGTAATCTTTGGTTTCTAACAGGCTATAAGGATGCTTTTCTGTCCGAACGCAGACCGCTCCTATTCTCTGCTTATTTTCGGCTTCAGGATGAGCCCAGAAAGTAAGCCCGTTGCGTTGAGAAACATAATCAATATAGTTCTGGTAGGGCTTAGCCCCTAAATCTGCCTGATACTGATCAAAACGATAATAAACAAAGGGAGAATTATTGGTTAAAAATATTACGGCCAATAAAATTAAACCGATTCCCGAATATCGCCAGCCTTGTGAACAGGGCCCCAAAGCCCTGCCCTTTTCGTCCCGATAATCGTAAATCCTTTTTTTAAAGCACAGGATGCCACCGGCTAAAAGAATCAACGGCCAGAAAAGAACCAGATTTTTAGGGCCAAAAGGCAAAGCCAGCCCTTTTTTATTACCCTGAATCGGCAGCCCTTGATAATCAGCAAGATCATTCAGCCCGATACTGATCAAATGCTTATGCCAGTCGATTATCTCCAGGTCATTCGAGAATAAACTGCCCTGCCAATAATAAAACGGAGCGCTCTCTATTCCCGGGATAAGCACCAGATCCGGATTGCTATCCTGGATGCTTTTAAACTCATTCAGATAGCGCCTGAGCCCGTATTTAAAAATAGAATCGGCTTCTACGGTCTTTTTGATGATATTGCGCCAAGGCCTGATCCCGTATTCCCAGCGCATCAGATCACGGTCAGCGATGATCACTACCTTGAACTTTTCCTGCCTGCAGATATTAACGATCTCGGGAATACTGTATTTGCCGTCGCTGACTTTAGAACTGATCTGGATAGCCGCGGGAGCCTGGGTCAATTCGGCGGCGAAAACCCGCGAAAAGGCAAGATTTAATACCAGGGCAAATAAAACTCTAAATAATAACATTCTTTTCCTTAAGTTCTTGCTGATAGACATCGATGACCTTTTCGCACATCCGGTCCGCTTTAAACCGGTCTTTAACCCAATCTTTTGCCGACCGGGACATGTCTTGCAGTCTTTGCGAATCAGCCAGCAGTTGACTGATCGCCAAAGCTAAAATTTCTGGCTCTGCGGGAGGAACCAGGATTCCGCTTGCTTCCGGATTAACCATTTCCGGGATACCTCCCACATTGCTGGCGATAACCGGCACGCCCAGAGATTGGGCCTCGAGCAAAACTATTCCTACCGCTTCATTAAGCGACGGCAGGACCAGAATGTCCAAAATTCCCATGATACTGGCCACATCTTCCTGCCAGCCGACAAATATAATCTGCTCTTTTAAACCTTCGGAATTAACTTTTTCTTCCAACTTCCGGCGCTTGCTCCCTTCACCGACCAGAATAAACTTAACGTTAGCGCTGTTTTTAAGGCATAATCCGGCGGCCTGGACAAAGAAATCAGCGCCTTTGATCGCTTCCAGCCGGCCGACAAAACCGACAACTTTTTCCCCAGGGCCGATTTTCAGCTTTTCCTTAATCTTAACTGAATCAGCTGGCAAGAATCCCTCAAGTTCAAGCCCCATATGAATTAAAATCAGTTTTCTTTCTCCGATTACCTTGAATTTAAGGTAATCCGTTTTTTCCAGTCCGGTCAAAGCAATGATCCGGTCAGTAAAAGTTGCCAAGAATTTCTCAATCAAGATTATTGCTTCGGAAAAAAACTTATTAAAGTAGCCGTAGAAATTATGGCCGTGGGGAGTATGAATGATTATGGAAACTCCAGCCAGGCGCGCGGCTAACCGCCCTAGCGCCCCGGCTTTGGCGGTATGGGTGTGGATAATATCGAATTTTCTCTTGTTAAAGACCTGACAAAGCTTCCAAAACGCCAGCAAATCATTCCAAAGGCTGATCTCCCGCTTTAATTCCGGGATAAAAGTAATCTTATCTTTAAAAGCGGCAAAGAATGAACTGGTTTTAGCGCTGGGATAGCTGGTTGAGCCGATAAAGATCTCCAGCTCATAAATATCCGGATCGAGCTTTTGGCAAATAATGCGCAAAACATCCGGGGAACCTCCCCAGTCCATGCGGGTAATTACTTGGGCGATTTTTATTTTTCTCATTTTAATACCTGTAAAGTTCCGTGCAACGGACACAGGCCGGATAAATTTTATTTTCTCTTAAAATCCTGCGGAATTGCCTGGCCTTTTCATTGTTCCAGATGCCAAAAAACTTATCTTCTTTGATATTGCCTAAGTGATAATTGAAATTCAAACAGGGCCGGACCTGGCCGTCAGGAAACACATAAGCCACCAGCCACGGGCTCAAGCAACGGCAGTTCTGGCCTGGCGGATGATAACAGGGATCGCGATAATACTTTTTTAATTCCTGCAAATTAAAATTGGGATAAAAATCAATGCTAAAAGCCTGCGGGCGGGATAATATCTGGGTTCTTTTTTCCCAAAGCACATCCGGCTCGATCCCCGGCTCAAAAACAAACCCCTCCCACTCTTTGGAAGCCAATCCCGGAATGTTATCAAACGCTTTTTGCTTATCTAACGCCGGGCGGTCAAGAAATATCAGATTGTGAAAGGTCAAAGAATTCGCCTGGGCTTGGTTAGCTACAGAAAGCAACTGCTCCAGATGCCGGTAATTATCCCGGTTGATAGTGCACTGCAGGTTGATCAAAGGTTTAGTTGTTTTTAACCGAACTTTATGGGCATTGACCGCTTTGATACCATCCATGATCCGTAGGAATAATCCCGGCAAACCGCGGATCTGGTCATGGAGCGCGGCATCACCGTCAAGCGAAATATTCAGCTCGTCCAGACCAGCTTCCACGAGAGGCCCGGCAACATCAGCCAAGAGCGAACCGTTAGTGATCATCAAACAATGCATCTTTTTGCTTTTAACGTAGCGCACCAGGTCCAGGCAATCCTGATACAACAGCGGTTCTCCTCCAAAAAGGGTGATCGACGGCCGGTCCACAACTACCAGATCATCCAATAGTCTTTTGTATTGCTCCAACGGCAATTCTTCCTTAAGCACCTGGCCGCTTTCTTTTTTAGTCACTCCTGCCTCGCCCCACTGGCCGCACATCTTGCAGCGCAGGTTGCAGCGGTGGGTAAGAAACAGAGTTATTGATTCAGGCGGGTAGGACAAACCGTCAACAAAAGCGTAGCAAAATTGCGCGCCTGACCTGCGCAAAAATACTCCGAAGGCGTAGCCCGGCTGTCTGAAGGCTTTAAAGAAAAACCGCTTAAAATTGCGCAAGGGCAGCATATTTAACTCCGTAAAATCTTTATCATTCGGGCAAGGTCTTTTTCTTTCAGCGCCGGATAAACCGGCAGGGTCAAAACATGTTCGGCGAAATAATTAGCGTTGGGAAAATCCTGGGGCAGATACCCCAGCCGGAACATCTTATGAAGCGGAGCAAGGTACATCCGGGAAGATTCAAAGCCGGCTTGCCATAGTTGTTTTTGTTTTTTCTCCAGCGCTTGCTCGTTTTCCAATAAAATTGGGAAACGGTTGTAAACCGGATAAATTCCCGGTTTTACCTCGGCCAGCCGTATTCCCGGAACCGACTTGAGGCTGTTACGTAAGTATTCACCATTTCTAAACCTTCCGGAAAAAAAATCGGGATCTTTCGGCAATAATATTACACCCAAAGCCGCGCTTAACCCGGATAATGGCCTGACTTCAAAATCATCAGGCGGAGCATTTTCTTTAAAACTAGCGGCTAAGGAATTGACCCAGTTATAGATATAAGGATTAGCGGCTATGACCGAAACAAACATTTTAGACCCCAGGCAAAATAACTCAGAAACCCGGTAGTCTTGCGCCAGGAGTAAATTCTTACTTATTTCTGAGGCCAAAACCTCATTATCAGTAGCAATCGCCCCTCCTCCGAAAAAAGCAAAGTTTTTGCCGCGGTTAAAACTGAAAAAACCGATTTCGCCGAAACTTCCCACAACCTGATCGCCAACCCTGCAGCCCTGGGCCTGGCAGCAATCTTCGATAAAACAAACTTCCGGAGGGATTATGGTTTTTAAAGAAGCGCTGTCGTAAATAGGAATACCGAACATATGGACTGCGACTACGGCCAGGGTATTATGAGAGATCGCCGCGCTAAGAAGTTTGCGATCCAGATTGAAATCTTCCAGAGAAATTTCTACCAGGACGGGCTTAAGCCCAGCTTTTTTTATCGCCACTACCAGGCTACCGGCGGTGTAAGCCGGGATCACCACTTCCCGGCGCTCTGAGCTGTTCTTCAAAGCCGCTAAAGCCAGATAAAATGCCGACAGCCCTGAATCCGCCAGATAAACAAATTTTCGGTTTGTCTGCGTTGCTATGTGCACGGCAAAGTCATCCGCGCAGGTATCCCAATTCACAAAAATAGCGCGGCAAATATCTCTTAAAGTCACTGACGGCCGGATAACCGGGAATTTTCTGATCATATTTTCTTGGCCTCGATTAGGATGATCGGAGCCCACCTTTTATATGGCGCTTCGAAGTAATCCTTAGAAACTATTTTCAGCCCCAGTTCTTTTAACATCTCGGTTACCTGATCCAAGCTGTAGGTTCTTAAGGGCAGGTTCTTGACTGTCCGGTCATAAAAAGGAGCAAGCCTGTACTTTAACGCCAATAACGGATTCTGGGAATTGCGAAAATCAAAAACCAACCGGCCGTCGTTTCTGACTACCTTCTTCATCTGCGCCAAGGTTTTCTTGACCGCTTCAATTGAGGGCATATTGAAAAAAACATTAACGCAAACCGCAACATCGAAAAATCCGTCATCAAAAGAAAGACCAGTAGCATCTTCAACCGACAAATGGGCGTTTTTTCCGGCCAGTCGCTCTTGAGCCTGAGAAATCCTCTCCGCGGAACTATCTACGCCCCACAAACTGATCCCGGGAATAGCTTCACAGATCTGAGCCAAAAACAGCCCTTCTCCGCAACCGACTTCCAAAAGTTTTCCATTGGATCCGGAGATGGACTTCAACGTTGCAACCCGGATCTTATCTTGCCACAAACCGGCGGAATACTCGCCCCGCTCCTCTTTCTTGGAGAAGAATCGGTGTAACTTATAGTATACTTCTGCAATCACCTATTTCTCCTTAGAAAACAACCATGGCTAGATATCATCTATCTATTGTTCTGCAAATCCCAGATTTTTGAGTAATGAATAACCAACGTTAAGCTAGTTGCAAAGGCAATAAAGAAACCGGGGAACCCGTCCCTGAATCCGCCACAGATCAAATATTTCCTAAAAAAATAGAAAGCTGGTTTGACAAAGAAACACAAAGCGAAATTACGCAATGTTATTCTATAACCTTTTTTAAACGCATCTTCGGCAGAGCAAGTCGTGAACCGATCCACTTTCACGAGATATTGCGATAACGTCTTATATGTGTAGTGCAATGTCTTAACCTTTAAATACCCAACCTTTCCCCCCTGAGGACATCCATCATGGTGAACTTCCGGCGGGAAATAGGCGTAACCTTTGCGAAATAACTTTATGCAATACGCGGGATACCATCCACCTCCTTTTATCCACTTTCCTAAAAAAAAATTTTTTCTGCCCAAATAAAAAGAAGTGTACCCTTTAGGATCCTTGAGAATCGTTTGCACTTCCTCTTTTAAATCGGAAGGCACCAATTCATCGGCATCTAAGAAAAGGATCCAATCAAAACTTGTTTTCGAGATTGCAAACATTCTATCAGCGTTACAGGTTCCTTTGGCGGGAGTAACGAAAATCTTATCCGTATACTCTCTGGATATTTCCTTTGTCCTGTCACTGGATGACTGATCAATAATCACAATTTCATCTACCCATTTAACGCTTTCAAGACAGAAACGAATATTGATTTCTTCGTTTCTGGTTATGACAATAACCGATAATTTTTGTTCCATTTTGCCCTCATTTCACGGATAAATTGTTAAGCATATAAACATTATTGTAAGAAAATTTACAACTATCATCTTCCCCCCAACAATCTTATAGCTGCTTCGGCCACTTCTTCCGGTAAGACCGCTGTAAGGCATTGCAATGAAGAACATTTAAACCTGTTACACGGCGCGCATACTGTTTTTTGGTATAAAACTACGGCTTCCGAAAAGATATTCCGGGGATCAAATCGCTTTAGATGACCCGGACCGAATATTGCGATCAACGGAGTATTAAGTATCGCCGCGATATGCATCGATCCGGTATCGTTGGTAATATACAACCTACACATGCTTATCAAAGAGGCCAGCTGTGAAAGATTAAGCTTTCCGGCCAAAGAAACAACATCAGGTCCGCTCTTTGCGGCAATAGTTTCAGCCAATTCGATTTCATCCGCGCCCACACCGGTTATCACGAATTTCGCCTTATATTCTTTTTTGACTGCCTTGATCAATTCGACAAAATTATCCCGGGGCCAGCGCCGGGAAGGCCGGCCACCGGGATTAATCCCGATCAAAATATCCTTTGCGCCTATACCGCTTTGAGAAAGCATATCGCGGAGATCTAGCATTGTTTTTTCATCGACTAAGAAATCCACATTTTTATCAATAACTGCGACTCCCAAAGCCTTTACCGTATCTATATCGTATTCTATCTCGGATTTTTCCCCGATATCGGTTTCGGGGATACTGATATCCAGGAATCCGCCTCTGCCCGAAGTATCCCTGCCCGCCTTGATCCGGGGATTGATCAGTTTAAAAAGAATTTTCATTTTTAGGGCGCCTTTTTCCGAAACCAATGTGCGCATATTTACGGCCAAATCCATCTTAATCTGTCGTAATTTAAGAATACTAAGGATACAGGCAATAATTCCCCGCCAGTCTTTTTCGGCAGGAAAAACAAAAACACCATCCACACAAGACAATCTCTCAACTGCTTCCCGGCAGCGACCTACTACCAACAAATAAAGTTTGGCTGACGGGAAATCTTTTTTAAGCGCGCGTAAAGCCGGGGTGGACAGGAGCAAATCGCCAATACCTCCTAAATTAACCACCAGAATATTTTTTATTTCATCTTTAAGTATCTGCATCTAACCTCGGTTTTTATCCTCATTCTCCAGGACTATATCCACCGCTTGGGCCATTTCATCGGCGCTTATCGATTCCAAACATTCATGGCGGCGGCAAACCGCCAAATCGCATGGGCTGCAAAATAAATCCCTGCGAATAACAATATGTTTATTGCCTTGAGGCCACCATAGATAAGGCACGGTCGGACCCATAGC
>JBFZAG010000069.1:0-23908 GCA_041309145.1 Candidatus Omnitrophota bacterium
GGTCTACGACGACACCGCCAATATCGGCAAGCTTTACCGCCGCCAGGATGAAGTGGGAACATTGTTCTGCGTCACGATCGACATGCAGTCTTTGCAAGATAAACAGGCCACGGTCCGCAGCCGCGACACTATGGAGCAGGTGCGGATCAATATCGACAACTTGAAACAGTATTTAGTTGACCAACTAAAATAAAGGGGACGCTTCTATTTATTTGCCAAGAAGCGTTCTAGATAAATAGAAGCGTCCCCTTTATTTCAAAAAAAAGGAGCGGGTAGAAATGGCAACAGGAAAGAAGTACGTGTACAGTTTCGGAGGCGGCAAAGCAGACGGCAATGAGTCCATGAAAAATCTTCTCGGCGGCAAAGGCGCGAACCTGGCGGAAATGGCCGGGCATAAAGATCTCAAGCTTCCGGTTCCTCCGGGATTCACCCTGACCACCGAGGTCTGCACTTATTATTACCAGAACAAAAAAACTTATCCTAAATCCCTGGAAAAGGAGCTGGAAAAGGCGCTGGCCCAGGTGGAGAAATTAATGGGCCGCAAATTCGGCGACGCCGAGAATCCGCTTCTGGTCTCCGTGCGCTCCGGCGCCCGCAAGTCCATGCCCGGGATGATGGAAACCGTCCTCAACGTCGGGACTACCGAAAAGACCATTCCCGGCCTGATCAAGCAAGCCGGCGGGAACGCCCGCTTTGTTTATGACGCTTATCGCCGTTTGATCATGATGTATTCCGACGTGGTCATGGAAAAAGCCGCCGGCATCGAGCCTGCGGAAGACATGGGCATCCGCAAGCAGCTGGAGCGGATCATGGACAAAATGAAGAAAGAAAAAGGCTATTCCAGCGATACTGACCTTAAAGAGGCTGACCTGAAAGTTCTCTGCGCCCAGTTCAAGGCCAAGATCAAGGAAGTATTGGGCAAAGAATTCCCGGATGAGCCGATGAAACAGCTTTGGGGAGGGATCAGCGCGGTATTTTCCTCCTGGAACGGCAAACGGGCGATCTCTTACCGCCGCATTGAAGGCATTCCGGATGAGTGGGGCACCGCGGTCAATGTCCAGACCATGGTTTTTGGCAATTTAGGCAATGATTCCGCCACCGGCGTGGCATTCTCGCGCAACCCGGGCAACGGCGAGAACGGTTTTTACGGCGAATACCTGATCAACGCCCAGGGCGAAGACGTGGTGGCCGGTATCCGCACTCCGTCACCGATCAACAGCTATTCCCAGTCCGAGCATAACAAAGGGTTAAAAACCCTGGAACAGGGCATGCCCGCTATATATAAGGAATTAGTGGGTTATCGCAACCGCCTGGAAAAGCATTATCGCGACATGCAGGACATTGAGTTCACCATTGAAAAAGGCCGCTTATTCATGCTTCAGTGCCGGATCGGTAAACGCAACGGCCCGGCAGCTGTGAGAATGGCCGTGGATATGGCCAAAGAAAAGCTTTGTACCAAAGAACAAGCGGTCATGAGAGTAACTCCGGCCCAGTTGGATGAACTTTTGCACCCGATCATCAACCCTAAAGTGGAAATGGGAGCGAAAGTCCTGTCTAAGGGGCTTCCGGCCGGCCCGGGTGGAGCGAACGGCCAGATCGTATTCACCGCTAACGACGCAGTGGAGTGGAGGAAGCAAGGCAAGAAAGTAATTCTGGTCCGCGAAGAGACCAATCCCGAAGATGTTGAGGGTATGCGCGCGGCTGAGGCGATCTTAACTGCCCGCGGCGGGATGACCTCGCACGCGGCTTTAGTGGCCCGCGGTTGGGGCAAATGCTGTATTGTCGGATGCGGCTCAATGCACGTTGATCTGGGATCCAAAACCCTGAAAGTCGGGGATAAAGTCCTCAAAGAAGGTGATTGGATCACCTTGAACGGCACCAAAGGCAATGTTTACGAAGGCAAGTTGGAAATGATGGACGCCAGCGAAGAAAACATGATCCTTTCGGAATTCCTGAAGATGTGCGACGGGATCCGCAAGCTGGGGATCCGCACCAACGCTGACACCCCGGATGACGCGGCCAAAGCCCGCCAATTCGGCGCTGAAGGCATTGGTTTGTTCCGCACCGAGCACATGTTCTACGGCAAAGGTTCGGACGAAGCGTTGTTCTTGCTGCGCAAGATGATCATCTCCAAGACCCAGGCCGAGAGAAGGAACGCTTTAAATGAATTGTTCCCCTTCGTCAAGAAAGATATTAAAGGCACCCTGGCAGCAATGGACGGGTTTCCGGTAGTCATCCGCTTGCTCGATCCGCCGCTGCACGAATTCGTGCCCCGCGAGAAAGCCAAACAGGAAGAGCTGGCCAAGGATCTGGGGATCAACGCCGAAGAATTCGCCAAAAGAGCTGATGGTTTGCATGAGTCCAATCCAATGATGGGCCATCGCGGAGTGCGTTTAGGGGTGACTTATCCCGAGGTCAGCGAAATGCAGATCCGGGCGATATTCGAAGCCGCGGCTGAGTTGGTCAAAGACGGCAAAAAGGCTTACCCGGAGATCATGGTTCCGGTGGTCTGCGACGTTAAAGAACTTCAGGACCAGCTGGTCATCGCAAAAAAGGTTTACGCGGAGGTTTTAGCGAAGTATAATATAAAAGCGATCAAGCATATGTTCGGGACGATGATCGAGATCCCTCGGGCCGCGTTCGTGGCTGATGAGCTGGCGACTGTCGCCGAGTTCTTTTCATTCGGGACCAATGACATGACCCAGATGGGCTTCGGCTTCTCCCGCGACGATATCGGCGGATTTTTGCCGTCTTATTTGGAAAAAGGCATTTTGCCGGAAGATCCCTTCCAATCCATCGACCAGAAGGGCATCGGCGAGATCATCAAGCTGGGTATCCAGAGAGGAAGAAGCACCAACAAGAAGCTGGAAGTGGGCATTTGCGGAGAGCACGGCGGCGAGGCCAAGTCCGTGGAATTCTGCCACAAGGTGGGCATGGACTATGTCAGCTGTTCGCCTTTCCGAGTTCCCATTGCCCGTCTGGCCGCAGCCCAGGCAGTGCTGAAAGAGCAGCCCGCGAAAAAGACGAAAAAATAATTTGACCATGTCAACCTACGCGGTTGCCGCAACGCGGCAACCGCGTAGGTTGACATACGGTTAACTAACCAAAGGCTAAACGTGGAAGCATTAAAAACTTACTTGAAGGAAGTGCGCACCATACCTCTTTTAAAGCCCGAAGAGGAGATCGACCTGGCTAAAAAGATCGCCAAAGGCGACGAGCAGGCCCGGAAAAAAATGATCCGCTCCAACCTGCGCCTGGTGATCAATATCGCCAAAAGGTATTTTCACCTGGGTATCCCGCTTTTGGATCTGATCGAAGAGGGCAACCTGGGACTGATGAAAGCGGTGGATAAATTCAACCCTAAACGGGGATTCCGCTTTTCCACTTACGGAGCCTGGTGGATCCGCCAGGGGATCATCCGGGCGATCGCCCAGCAGGGCAAGATGGTCCGGCTTCCGGTCTACGTCAATGAGCTGCTCACTAAATGGAAAAAAACCAAAGAGCGGCTGACCCAGAAACTGAACCGGTCTCCTTCCGACGAAGAGATCGCCAAAAAATTGCGCATTCCCAAAAACAAGATCGAAGAGATCAATCTCTGGCTTTCCACCAAGACTTCTTCTTTGGAGGCGCCCATCGGAGAAGAAGAGGAGAACCAGGTCTCGGATTTATTGGAAAATGACTCAGTTGTCGCCCCGGACGCGGCGATCGAAGCGGTCTTTGACAAGGAGCGGGTGGACAATCTGATCGGCAAAATGTCCGAGCGGGAAAAACAGGTCCTGGACATGCGTTTCGGCCTGGAAAACGGCAGGACCCATACCCTGGCTGAAGTGGCCAAGAAATTAGGGGTTTCCCGGGAAAGGATCCGCCAGATCGAGGAAGAAGCGCTGAAGAAACTGCGCCAGTTCGTCAAAGACCAGGAAAAAGACCAGTAAATTAAAATCAGGGGACGGTTCCTATTTATTTTCGTGCGGGGAACGTCCTTGAGAATAAATAGGAACCGGCCCCTTTTTTTTAGCTATGAACAACCTGAAGCTTATCGAGCAGTCTATCCGCACAATACCCGACTTTCCCAAGCCGGGCATTTTGTTTCGGGATATTACCACTCTCTTAAAAGACGGCAAAGCTTTTAAGGCTACGATCGACCTTTTGTACAAAAAATACAAAAACCAGAAGATCGACAAGATCCTGGCCGTGGAATCCCGGGGATTTGTTCTGGGCTCGGTCCTGGCTTATAAAATGGGCAAAGGCATAGTCCTGGTGCGTAAAAAAGGCAAACTTCCTTATCGCACGGTTTCCGCGACCTATTCCCTGGAATACGGCACTGACACTTTGGAGATCCACGAGGACGCCATCACCCCCGGAGAAAAAGTCCTGGTCGTCGACGACCTTCTGGCTACCGGCGGAACAGTCAGCGCGGTCCTGGATCTGGTCAAAAAATTAAAAGGCAAAGTCGCGGGGATCGCTTTCGTGATCGAGCTGGTCGATCTTAAAGGCCGCGGGAAACTCAAAGGCCACCCGATATTTTCTTTGATAAAGTTCAAAGGCGAATAAAGCTAGGGACGGTTCTCAGCACGATTGAGAAGTGTCCCCGACTAAAGATTTGCGCCTGTAGCTCATATGGATAGAGCAGCAGTTTCCTAAACTGCTTGTGGCTGGTTCGATCCCAGCCAGGCGCACGAAACCAAATAAAGGGGACGTTTCTATTTATTGTGCCGGAAGCGTTCCGAAAAATAAATAGAAACGTCCCCTTTATTTTCAAAGGATAAATATGTATAACTTGCACACGCATTCATTATTAAGCGACGGGGCTTTGCTTCCTTCCGAGGTCGCGGTGCGCTATCTGGCCGCGGGCTACAAAGTCATCGCTATTACCGACCACGTGGATTATTCCAACATCGATATTGTCATTCCGGCCATCCTTAAATTCACCCGCAACTGGCCCAAAGATTCTCCTTTGAAAATTTTGCCGGGAGTTGAGCTGACCCATCTTCCTTTAGGCCAATTCAGCTCCATGGTCAAATATTGCCGCAAAAAAGGGATCAAGATCATTGTCGGCCACGGAGAGACCACGGCTGAGCCGGTGTTCCAGGGCACTAACCGCGCGGCCCTGGAAGCGGACATTGATATCCTGGCCCATCCCGGCTATATCAGCGATGACGATGTTAAATTAGCCAAAAAACGGGGGATATTCCTGGAAATAACCAGCCGTAAAGGCCATAATGCCACCAATTCCCTGGTAGCCAAAAAAGCCCTGAAATTCGGGGCTAAGCTGATCTTAAGCCACGACAGCCACGAACCGGAAGATATTATCAGCCCGGAGCAGCTTAAGAAAGTGGGCTTAAAAGCTGGTTTGAGCGTAACTCAAGTAGCTAATATCTATAAAGATATAACTAAATTCCTTAAAAAACTCTGAGGTTGACATTTTACAACAAAACTGTCTGAAATGATCAGGAAACAAGGCTTTTTATATCGTATAAGCATTGTAAATACAGGTATTTAGGCGATTTTTTTAAAAAAATACTTGACAACTTTATTCTCTTATGATTAAATGAACAAAAGGTTATACCACTGGAGATGACTTTAATGTCAGGCGTGAAAGGGGGGAAGAACTAAATAAAGCCCGAGGTCAACCAAAATCCGGTGATATACATATATAGCAAATCTCTAGGAAGTAAAGTCGAACCTAGTTGAATATATTTTAAGGTTTTTTAAAAGGAGGATACATAATGAGTAAGAAATTAATCGTAATCCTGGCTCTTGCGATCGTAGTCGGCTTTAGCGCCGCTGCCTTCGCCGAGGTCCAGAATGTCAAGGTCAGCGGAGATTTCACCGCCACCGGTGTTATCCGCAATCAGTTGGATCTAACAAAAACGAATACCGGTAATGATCCTGGAAACGCGGATGCCTGGATTTCCCACACCAGAGTCAAGATCGATGCCAATTTGACTGACAATGTCGATTTCACCGTCAGACTCTTGAATGAAAGAGTTTGGGGCGGAACCGCCGGAACCAGCGCTTCAACCAGCGCCAGCGAAGTTGACATCGCTCAGGCATTTGTCACCATGAAAGAGTTCATGAAAGACACCGTTGGTTTTCCCTGGACCATGGTCGTTGGAAAACAAGCGATCAAATTGGGAAGCGGCCTGTTAGTCGGCGCTGCCGGAACCAACCAGTCTAACACCACCCAGCTTCCTACCATGTTGGGCGATTTCTCCAAACGCAGCTCTTTTGACTCTATCGTCAATGTGATGGATTTCTCGCCTGTTACCCTGACCGCAGCTTTCGTGAAAGCCAGCGAAGGTGCTATTACCACGGGTAGAGATGAAAATGTCTACGCCTTGAACGCCGCTTTCAATTTAGGCGAAGATTATAAGAATGCCGTTATCGAAGGCGTCTACGTGTTAGCTGCTCAGAGAAAAAACAACATCAACAACCTCGGCGGACGCGTGGTGGTTTCTCCTATGGAGAATTTAGGCGTTGAGGCTGAATATGTGTACCAGACCTCAAGAACCAACGGTACAATGGATGACTATTGGGATGACGCGACCCATAAGACCAAAGCTGCCGATGCTATTCGTTTAGCGGCCAGCTTAGGCATGCCGGATGTGGTTTGGGCCCCGACATTCTCGCTTGATTATGAGAGGTTATCCTCAAGATGGAATAAAATGCATGAATCCTGGACTCCCGCGGAATTAGTGAATCTGATCTTCCCTAATACCATGGTTACTTGCGTCGGAGCAGGGATTTCCGCTAAACCCATGGATGATCTCATGCTGAAATTGCGTGTCGCCAATTTCGCATTGACCAAGAAATGGGTAGATGACGGAGCCGGTAATTTATTCGGCAGCACAGGTACCGGTTTCAATTATGTAATGGAACCCGGAAAAAAACAGTTGGGTAATGAAATTGACCTCGGCCTCGCTTATGATTACACCTCAGATGTTCAGTTTGGATTGAGCTATGGTATGTTCAAGCCAGGCAAAGCATTTCACGAGGATAATCGCAAGACAGCTTCTTCGGTTGTAGGTTCAATGAAAGTCAGCTTCTAATTTAGAAGAACAGAAAAAGCCCCTGGGCGGGAAACCTCCCAGGGGTTTTTTTGTAGACGCTTTACCCAACCCTACCATCATCAACAACTTCCAAATTTAATCTTTCCTCTAAAAAAATATTTTTGAAATTTTCGGTTAGATTTTGTTAGTTTCTGCGTCTATTGTAGTAGAAAGGAGAAAAAATGCCTTCCTACTCCAGAAAGCATCAATTAACAAATTCTTTAGTTTATCATGCTTTTAACAGAAGCCATGGTAAAGTGCCGATTTTCCATAGCGAGAATGATTATGAGCATTTTATTAAATTGCTGAAAAATTACAGCGAGCGATTCGCCCTTAAAATATACCACTGGGCGATCATGGATAATCACTATCATATTCTGTTTGAAATAGCTCTGCCGGAAAGTATTTCGAAGTTTATGGCGGGTCTGCACCGGGCGTATACGCATTATTATCAGAAAGCATATCAAAGCACTGGTTTTCTCTGGCAGGGGAGGTTCAAGATGCAGCCGGTGCAAAAAGAAAAATACCTGATCACTTGCGGCAGGTATATCGAAAGAAATCCGGTCCGAAAAGGAATAGTTTCCAGGGCCACGGATTATCCTTACAGCAGCTGCCGTTTCTATGCGCTCGGGCTAAGTGATGACATTACCTGGGAAGATCCCACCTTTAAAAACTTTGGATCAGAAATAAACTCAAGAAGGGAAAGTTATAGAAAATTTTTGCGCGATTTTGATCTGGAGCAGGAAGCCGGTTTCAGAAATTTCGATCAGCCTCAAGGGGATAAACAGTTCATTAAGAAGCTGTTTAAAGTCAAAGGCCGCCTTATTCCCCAAAGGAAAGGCCAACCCAAAAAGGAAAGATTAAATACATAACTTCTTGGAAGTTCTATGTTTAGCTACAACGTCTACAGTTCCCAGCTTTTTAGGTTGACAAGTTTGTATTTATAGATTATACTCCTATTAGAGTAAGAATGTAAGGAAGTAATACATAGGAGGGATATAAAATGACTATTGTTGAAACGGCAAAGGTAACATCAAAAGGGCAGGTAACCATACCTAACAGCATAAGGAAGATTCTGCGGATTTCAGCAGGAAATTCTGTTGCTTTTGGTTTGAGCAAAGAAGGCGTGATTTTACTGCCCTGTAAGGTTACTGCTGAGTTGCCTTATACCCCAAGCGAATGGATGAAAATTGAGAAGTTGGCTTCTGTTAAAGGTAAGTTACACAAGAGTGTGAAGAAAGCCAAAAAACATATCGAGACGTTATGAAATTTGAATTTAAGCCTTCCTTTGACAGATCCGTTAAGGGTTTTCACGGGGCGGAAAAAGAAGAGATCAAACAAGCCGCACTCCAAGCAATAGATATATTATCCCAAGAAAGAGTAACTCATCAGGGAGTGGGGCTGAAACGACTAAAGGGCGATTTCTGGGAGGTCAGGAAAGGCCTGAAAACAAGAATCCTTTTTAGATGGCAAGGAGATTTAGTTCAGTTTATTCTGGCCGGAGACCATAACGACATTAAGCGCTATCTCAAAGACTTCTAGAGACTTCTAGACGTTGTACCTAATCCATTTCTTATCAATAACTTCCAAACTTAATCTTTCCCTGGAAAAAATCACCTGAGAAATATTAATTGTGTAACCCGTTGATAGTGGTATAATTGCCTAAAACGTCTACAAACTATGCTAAATCTCGCGTTCATATACCACATGCACCAGCCTTACTACAAGAACCTCCTTAATGACCAAACGGAGTTTCCCTGGGTCAGGCTGCACGGGACCAAAGATTATCTGGACATGGTCAAGATGCTGGAGAACTATCCGGCCGTGCACCAGACTTTTAATCTGGTCCCGGGTTTATTGGAGCAGATCGAAGATTACACTAACGGCCAGGTCAAAGATAAATTCCTCGAGCACTCTTACAAGCCCGCGGCTGAGCTGACCGATCAGGAGAAAACTTTCATCCTGGAAAGTTTCTTCATGATCAATAAAGATAAAGTCATTGTTTATCATCCCCGCTATTACGAGCTCTACCTGAAAAAACAAGCCAAACAACTTTACAGCACCCAGGATTACCTTGATCTGCAGGTCTGGTTCAACCTGGCCTGGATCGACCCGTCTTTCCGCCAGGATATGCCCGAACTGCGCAGGATCGTTTCCAAGGCCCGTTTCTTCAGCGAAGAAGACAAGCGCGTAGTCCTGGGCAAGCACCTGGAGATCCTGGAAGAGATCGTGCCGGCTTACCGCTCTTTCATGGAAAACAACCAGGTGGAAGTCATCCTCAGCCCGTTTTATCATCCTATTCTGCCGCTATTGCAAAACACCCGGATCGCCAAAGAAGCCAACCCCCGCAGCACTCTGCCGATCGCCACTTTCAGCTATCCCCAGGACGCCAAGGCCCAGGTTGACCTGGCGATAAAATATTACAAAGAAAAATTCAAGGTGGCTCCGCAGGGCATGTGGCCATCCGAACAATCGGTCTGCGAACACCTGGTCCCGCTTTTTATCCAGTCCGGGATCAAATGGATCGTGACCGATGAAGGCATTTTATTCAAATCCCTGAAAAAGAAAAAACGCGACACCCGCCTTCTTTATCAGCCGCACCTTTTAAAAAGAGAAGAGGGTAGTTTGAGCATTATTTTTCGCGACCGCAACCTTTCGGATCTGATCGGATTTGTTTATCCTAAATGGAGCGCGGAAGACGCGGTCAATGATTTCATGCGCCACCTGCAAAATATTTATCTGGCTTACCAGGAAAAAGATATTTTGGTCACCATTGCTATGGATGGGGAGAACGCCTGGGAATATTTCACCAACGACGGCCATGATTTCCTGGAGCTCTTATACCAGCGCATTTCCGAAGCCCGCTTTATCAAAGCCGTGACCGTGAACGAATATTTGAAAGAGCATCCCGCCAAAAGCGAGATCTCCCGTTTGGGGGCCGGCTCCTGGATCTACGGAGAATTTTCCAAGTGGATCAACAACCCGCACAAAAACCGGGGCTGGGATTATCTGGCCGTGGCCAGGAGAGAGCTGGAAGACATGATCGAGCAGGGCAAGCCGATCACGGACATGGCCTGGAAGCAGATGCGCATCCTGGAAGGCAGCGATTGGTTCTGGTGGCTGGGAGAAGATTATCCCGGCTATTTTGACCGCCTTTACCGCATGCACCTGCGCAATTTCTACGCCCTGATCGACAAGCAGATCCCCGAGTATCTACACCATCCCATCAACCCCTAAAATAAAGGGGACGCTTCTATTTATTTTTACAGCAACCTGCGAAATTGACCGCGGTCAACCGCGTAGGTTGCCCAGGTTTAAATAGAAGCGTCCCCATTATTTTTTTTGTTAGATTTTCCTCTTTTTTGCGTCTATTGATAGTGGGAGGAGGATTTTCTATGCCTAAAGCAGGAAACTTAAGGGGCGTGGAAACGGCTTGACAATACAAGTTATAACTTGTATACTTGTATTGGATAGCTGATAAAAAAGATGCTATCTAACATTTATTATTTTGTGGATGAACGGGGAAGAAATCCGGTAAAGGAATTCATTGGCAGTTTGACGGTGAAAGAGCAAGCCAAGGTGTTAGCGTATATTAATGAGCTTTTGCGGCAGGGGCATAATTTACGCCGGCCTATAGCTGATTATTTAGCCGAAGGCATTTACGAGCTGCGTCCGAAAGGCAACAGGATATTCTATTTCTTTTTCTTGAAAGACAGCGCGGTGCTTGTTCATGCGCTTAAGAAGAAAACAGCAAGTATTCCCAAAAATGACTTGCTGCTCTGTCTCGAAAGAAAAAAGAAGGTCATTGGGCTGAATTGTATCGAAGAATTAGAATTGTAAGGAGGTTGCTATGGCAAAAGTCCGGTTAGAAAATGTTGAATCCCATTTAAAAGAATTGCTCAAAAATAAAGAATTCAAGAAGGAATTTGAGCTTGAACAAGCAAAAGTCGCTTTAGCTCAGCGCATTGCCGAAATAAGGCAAGAGAACCATCTTAATCAGAAAGAGCTGGCCCAAAAACTCAATGTTTCCCAGCAGTTTATCTCGCAGATTGAAACCGCTCAAGCGAACAATCTTACGCTTGATACTTTGATCAAGCTCGCGAAATGTCTGGGCAGAGGGCTTAAAATTTCTTTTCCGAAGATTTCCGAACGGGATACCTGTCTTACCGTCGTTTAGTAAAATAAAGGGGACGTTTCTATTTATTTTTACAGCAACCTGCGAAATTGACCGCGGTCAACCGCGTAGGTTGCCCAGGTTTAAATAGAAACGTCCCCATTATTTTTTCCACAGGGGGCGGGGTTTTCCACAACTACCTGTAGAGGTGGGGTAGGGGGCTTGCCACAGCAAGTTGTGGGCTGATTATTTAGCTTAGCGCTATAAGTTCTTGACAACAAAGTGCATTTGTGCTATAAAATGATTCCATGGATAAGAAAGATATCTACGAACACCTAGCCAAGATCTATCTTGATACCCCTTCCGTCAAAAAGAAGAAATCAAAGACCCAGGCCAAAGACCACAAGAACTTCATTATCATAGCTGTGGCAATAGTTTTGGGCTTAAGTTTGTTTGTTTCGGCGCGGCTTTATTGGCATAAGCCTTTGGGGCAGACCATGTCTTTGGTCCTGTCCCCGGATCCGGTCAAGATGAACTATCACTTCGACCCCGCCCAGAAAGAGATCTTCAGCCTTAACTTGAACAAAGCAAATCTCTCTCGCTTCAACACCTTAGGCTTTTCCGCCAAAAAATCCAATCCCGAAGATACTGTTTCTCTGCGGGTGGAATTCACCAACGCCTTCAACGAGAAATCCGAAGTCTACCTGAAAGAAATTTCCGACTCCTGGAAATATTACGAGCTGAAATTTTCCGATTTCAAATCCATCACCGACTGGTCTCAGATGAGCGATGTTTCTTTTATAATAGAGGAATGGAACACCAGGGAAAACAAGGGTCTGGTTTACATAGATAACGTGCGGATGTTCAAATAATCCATTCTAAAAAAGGAGGGGTTTAAGATGAGGATCATCACGATAGCCAATCAAAAAGGCGGATGCGGCAAAACCACTACAGCGGTGAATCTGTCGGCATCTTTGGCGGATAACGGAAAAAAAGTTTTACTGGTGGATCTGGATCCTCAATCGCACGCGACTTTAGGCTTGAACATCAAAGCTGACCTGAGCATGTACAATGTCCTTTCCAAACTGACCCACCGCAAAGCCAAGATCGAAAACATCATCCAGAAAGTCGGGGATAATTTTGACATCGCGCCATCCAGCGTGGTCCTGAGCGCTCTGGAGCAGGAATTATCCGGAGAGATCGGACGCGAATCACGGCTCTGGGAAACCCTGATGGATTTTTCCAAGAACTACGATTACGTGATCATTGACTGCCCGCCGAACCTGGGCTTATTGACCATCAACGCCATCCGCGCCACTGATGAGATCATTGTTCCGGTTGAAGCCAGCAGATTCGCTTTGGAAGGCCTGGGCCAGTTGATCGACATCATGAGCCTGGTCCGGGACAGATTGAACCACGTGGTCACTTACCGGGTGCTGGTGGTGAATTTCGATTCCCGGCTGCGCCATTCTTTCACCATGCTGGAAAAGATCAAATCCACTTTCAAAGCCAAGATGTTCTCAACCATTGTCCATGTCAACGTCAAATTAAAGGAAGCCCAGAATATGGGCACTCACATTTTGAATTACGACAAATACTGCCGCGGGACCAAAGATTATTTCAGCCTTTCCCGCGAACTGCTCACCGCGGAAAGAGACGCTTCCCAGCCTGTTGTTGAAACAGTTGCCCAGGCCAAGCCGACCAGGAAAGAAAAAGTCGACCTCAAGCAGAGAATGGAAGAGATCCTTAAAGACGAACTGCCCAAATTCAAGCTGGTGGAAGTCGACCTTTCTTTGAACGCGCCGGACGCCAAGAATGTTTATGTGGCCGGAGATTTCAATGACTGGAAAACCGATGACACCACCATGATGAGGCTGGATAACGGCACCTGGAAACTGAAAGTCAGTTTGCCGGCCGGCCGCTACCGTTACCGTTTCGTTAAGGATGGAGAATGGATCGAGGATCCGTCCAACACCAATCACGCGATGAACCCTTACGGGCAAATGGATTCTTTGATTGAAGTATAATCGGGGAGGACTAAATGCCTAAATTAAAGAAAAAGAAAAAAGCGCCAGCCAAGAAGAAAGTAGTCAAGAAAGCCAAAAAGAAAATAATCAGGAAAAAGCCGGCTAAGAAATCAGTAATTAAAAAAGCCAAGCCGATAAAGAAAGTCATCAAGAAAAAAGCTCCGGCTAAAAAGCCCGCGGCTAAGAAATCCAAAAAAGCGCTTAAGCCGGAAAAAGGTTTTCTGGGAGAGATCACCCATTATTTCCCGAAAGTCAGGGCCGCGGTGATCAAGCTTAATGATACCCTGGGCATAGGCGATAAGATCAAGATCAAAGGCCACACCACTGATTTTACCCAGAAAGTCACTTCCTTGCAGATCGACCGGGTGGCCATAAACGCCGCCCAAAAAGGCGACGAGATCGGCTTTCAGGTAGAATCCCGGGTCCGCCGCGGGGACAAAGTCACCAAGATTTAAAACAACCTACGCGGTTGCCCTTTGGGCAACCGCGTAGGTTGTTCAGGTTTTTAGCGAAAATAAATAGAAACGTCCCCTTTATTTTTGCAACAATGTTTCAAAGGTAAAACATTGTTGCATCTATCTGCGTTCCAGCAGTTTGCAAAAAGCTAAATTTTTTTCCTTCCTGAAAGCGTTTTCTTCAACGTTGTTTTAAGGCAACAGCCAGTTTTTACCCACAGCTTTTTCCACACCAACTCACCGTTTGATCCTTATTTCAACCTGCTACAAAATAACAGTTTACAACTCATTTAAAAATCTTTTGAAATAATTATTGACTTGGCACGTAAAGTGCTTCAATATAGAATATCCCCGTGAGTCCCAGACAGAGTAGGACACACTAGGACATAGTAGGACAATAGGAAATCTAACCTACGCGGTTGCCACTCATGGCAACCGCGTAGGTTGTTCAGGTAAGGAGAGCAAGTGGCAAACGGCAGGTTAACTATAACAGATATCGCGGCCAGATTAGGCGTGACTACTAAGACTATCGTCCGCTGGGAAAAAGCCGGCAAAATAGCTCATTCCAAGCGCGATTGGCGCGGCTGGCGGATCTATGACAAAACCGACCTGAAAAGGTTAAAGGAATTTAAAGAATCCATTTTTTATGTTGAGGAGGTCGCAGATGTTAAGGAAGCTTAGATTGACCATATTATCGCTATTATTGCTTTTAACCCCGGCATGGGCCCAGGAAAGCGGAAATAAAGGGGTTGTGACCGCCAGTTCTACTACACCGCCCAGCCAACAGCAATCTTCAGGCCAAGCGCAGGCGCCAGCTGTTCCAGCGGCGACTCCAGTTACCCAAGCCGCGGCTCCGGCTGTCCAGGCAGCTCTTGCCACCCCGACTTTTAGACCAATAGAAACCGAAGAGATGCGCTACACTCTTGGCCCGGATGATGTGGTCGCGATCCAAATCCAGCGCCACCCAGAGTTTAGCGGAACCTTTCCGGTTAACCAGGAAGGCAAGATCCAAATGCAATTTGCCGGCGATATTGACGTCACCGGGTTAACCAAAAAAGAATTAGCCGATAAAGTAGCCAAATTAGTTTCCAGCTATGTGATCAATCCTGAAGTAGACGTGACCATCCTGGAATACCGCAGTAAATATTATCTGGTTATCGGCGAAGTAAACCGGCCGGGCAAATATTTTATGCGTTCCGAAACCACTACCGTCAAAGACGCTATTGTTGAGTCCGGGCTTCCGATGGTCAGCGCGGCAATGCGCAAATGCGTGGTAATTACTCCCGATAAAGATGGAAAAGTAAAAAAGAGAACCGTAGATGTTTACGCTATTCTCTACGGAGGGAACTTGAGAAAAAATTTAGAAATTCGTCCGGGAGATACTTTGTATGTTCCGGCAACAGTAATGGCCAAAACCTTCCGAGTCATCGCTCCGATCACCGAACCAGTTACCTCTGCAGCTGAGGCGCAGACAGGGCTCAGTACTTTAAACACACGGCCTGTGAACACCAGGCCTAGAGCAGGTTATTAAAAAGGAAAACCATGGAAAATACTCCCAGCGCTAAATATCAGAATCCCCTAAGTTACTTTAAATTGTTCTTTCGCCGGAAATGGTTTATCATCGTTCCCACAGCTATTGGCTTAACTCTGGGCATTGTCGCTTTCTTCCTGGTCCAGCAGGAGTATGAGTCTTATACCACTGTTTTAGTGGAAGAGCAGAGGACGATCAATCCCTTGATCCAGGATTTGGCGGTGTCTTCCAGCGTAGTCAATCGGCTTCAAGCTATTAGAGAATCGATTTTAGGGTGGAACAGTCTGACTGATCTGGTCAAAAAACTGAATTTGGCCCAAAAAATTGAAAATCAACAACAATACGAAGGACTGATTCTGTCTTTAAGAAAGAAAATTCAGGTTCAAATGAATTCAGGTAATGTTATCAGGATTTCTTATCAAAGTAAGGACCCCAATGAAGCTTTACTGGTAGCCAAAACCGTTTCCGATAATTTTGTCGAGGCCAATCTAAAAACCCAGACCAAAGAAACCGATGTAGCCATTGATTTTATCAAAGAACAGCTCCAGGTTTACAAAAGAAAGATCAAAGAATCCGAAGTCAATGACTTGGAAGAGCAGTTAGCGAAATTGTCCGTTGATTCCACCGAAGCCCATCCCATGGTCAGGCAGTTAAGAGAGAAATTGAACATCGCCAAAAGAGAATTGGAATCCGGAGAATACAAAGTCGAGCAGGTAAAATCTTTGACTGACCCGGTCCGCCTGGCTTTAAAACAGGAATTAACTAAAATGACCGGAGGCGATAACGGGGGAAGCGCCCCGATTTTGAGAACGGAAAGCTCGGAAGACCCTAATGCCGCGATCTATAAATTATTTATGATGGACAAGATCGACTCCGCCCAGGCCCGGGATATCACGGTCAACCAGCGGATTTATGACATGCTTTTGCAGAGGCTGGAAACCGCCAAAATCACCCAGCGTTTGGAAGCTTCTAAACAAGGAACCCGCTATACCATAATTGATCCTGCCCGTTTGCCTTTACAGCCCAAAAAACCTCAGATCATTTGGGTGGCTATTGGTTTATTTTTAGGCGCGGGAGCAGGTGTAGGTTTAGTGTTTATGCGCGAATTTCTCGATCATTCTTTCCTGGATATCGATGACGCCAAACTTGACCTGGAATTGCCTATACTTGGAGCAATTTCCCGGATCACCACTCACGAGCAGATCTCCCAGGAAAATCAGCTCAGGGCCCGCTGGATGGTCTTAGGCCTGATAACTTGCGTAGTTTTAATAACCGTTTCCGGTTTATTATCATTATTTAAAAAATAACATGTACGAGAAATTCTTTAATTTCAGCGAAAAACCTTTTAACACCACCCCGGACACCAAGTTCTTTTTCCCCAGCCCCAAGCATCAGGAAGCCTTGAATAGCCTGATCTACGCCGTGGAAGAAAGAAAAGGCTTTGTGGTCATCACCGGAGAGATCGGCGCGGGCAAGACCACGATAAGCAGAAGCCTCTTGAACAAGCTCAACCTGAACACTAAAGTCGCCCTGATCACCAATTCCAACCTTTCTCCCCGTGAGCTGATCACTGAGATCCTCAATGAATTGGAAGTCGAATATGAGCCGGGCTCCAAACAACAGCTTCTGGGATATCTTAACGATTACCTGATCAAACAGCTTTTTGCCGGCATGAACGTGGTTTTGATCATCGACGAGGCCCAGAACTTAAGCACCAAAGTCCTGGAAGAAGTCAGGATGCTTTCTAACCTGGAGACCGAAAAAGACAAGCTGATCCAGATCATCCTCCTGGGCCAGCCGGAGCTGAGGCAGAAACTGAACAATCCTAAATTAGAGCAATTCCGCCAAAGGATCTCGGTTTATTACCACCTGAATTCTTTAAACAAAGAAGAGACCCAGGAATACATCTATCACCGTTTAAGCCTGGTCAATTCCAACGGCTACAAAGATATTTTCACTTTGCAGGCCATCGACGCCATCTACAGCCATTCCCGGGGCATTCCCCGCTTGATCAATCTTTTCTGCGACAGCGCTCTGCTTTCCGGGTTTGTTGATGAGAGCAAAGAGATCACCGAGAAGATCATCGGCGAAGTGGTTAAAGAGCGCGAGATCAGCTCCGCCAGCCCGGGAGCGGACACCTCTTTGAACCAGCAAAAAACTTACTGCTGTTTAAAATGCTGGAATTTCGATAAATGCGGGATCAAATGGGACAGGGCCATCAAAGGCCAGGAACAACTTTGCTGCTCAAATTGCCAGGATTATCTTAATTGCATGAAAGGAAGAAATGGGTAAAATCACCGACGCTCTGAAAAAAGCCGCCGAAGAAAGAATCTCCCGGCTGGAAAAATTAGACACTAACAATGAAGTCAAATACCAGTTTATCGCCAAAAAGACGGTTGATTCCAAGATCGACCCCAGGATCGTGGCTTTCTACGAATCCAGCTCTCCGGTAGCCGAGCAATTCCGCACTTTGCGCACCAATTTGCTGGCTTTAAACCCCAATAAGCCCCTAAAAGTGGTTACTTTGACCAGCTCAATAAACGGCGAAGGCAAGACCGTGAGCAGTATCAACCTGGCAGTGAGTATGGCCCAGGATCTGAATAAGAAAAGAATCCTCTTGATTGACGCTGATCTGCGCCGCGGCCGGGTACATAAGTACCTGGGAATTACTCCTGAGAGAGGTTTGACGGATTTATTGCTTGATGGCAATAATCCTGATGACGCTTTTATCAATATCGGAATTAACAACCTGACTGTTTTGCCCGCGGGCAAGGTTCCCAATAACCCGGCAGAACTTCTAGGTTCCATGAAATTCAAGAATTTTCTCAGCCTGCTTAAAGAAAAATTCGACTATATTATTTTGGATACTCCGCCGATCATCCCGGTTACTGACGCCGGCTTGATCGGAGCCCAGACTGACGGAGTGATCATGGTTGTCCAGGCCGGCCGGACCCAGCGTGGCATAATCAAGCACGCGGAAGGCCTGCTCAAACAAGCCCAGGCCAAGACCCTAGGCTACATCATGACCAACGTCCAATACCACATTCCGGCCTACATTTATCGCTATTTATAAAAGGAAAATATAGGGGCCGTTTCCCTAGATTTTCCTGGTGAGGCACATACTGAAGAGGGAAACGTCCCCTATATTTTCCTAGATTTTAACAAAGGAGTCAACTTGAAACGCCTAATCGT
Source organism: Candidatus Omnitrophota bacterium (assembly GCA_041309145.1). Classification (GTDB taxonomy): domain Bacteria; phylum Omnitrophota; class Gorgyraeia; order Gygaellales; family Profunditerraquicolaceae; genus JAPLLS01. Next base: position 18,369 of record JBFZAG010000069.1, read on the forward strand.
CAACAAACAAAAATTATTCGGCACCGACGGCATCCGCGGCACTCCGGGAGTCTATCCCTTGACCGACCATATGCTGGGCATAATCGCCCAATCTCTGGCCCAGGCCATATCTTCGGAAAGCAAAGGCCGGAAAAAGCCCTGTATTGTCATCGGCAAAGACACCCGCTTAAGCGGAGAGAACATTGAAGGTATACTTTCCAATAATATCATTGCTCTGGGAGTGGATGTGTTACAGGTGGGAACAATTACCACGCCTGGTCTGTCATTTTTCGTCAAGGACCTCAAAGCCAATGCCGGGATCATGATCTCGGCTTCCCACAACAAAGCTTCGGATAACGGGATAAAGTTCTTTGACGCTAAAGGTTATAAATTCTCGGAGGTGGAAGAAGAGAAAGTGGAAAACATCATCTTTGAGCGGATGGTCAATAAACATAAGCCGCAAGTTAAAGTTAAAGGAAAAGTTTCCACGGTTAACGACGCCCAGGCCAGATACAGCGAGTTCCTGAAATCCACAGTTCAAGGTTTGGATCTGGAAGGCTTGACCGTGGCTCTGGATTGCGCCTGGGGAGCGGCCGCTCCTTTTGCCAAGAAAGTATTCACGGATCTAGGGGCAATTGTGGTCTCTATTCACGATAAACCTTCAGGCCACAACATTAATGAAGGGGGAGCGATCAACCCGTCTTTATTGAAGAAACTAGTCTTGGACACTCAAGCTGATATGGGGGTAGCTGTTGACGGCGACGGCGACCGCGGCATCTTAGTCGATGAACAAGGTGAAATTGTGGACGGCGATTGCACCATCGCGATCATCGCCCGTTCTTTGGTCAAGGAAAATAAACTTACCAAAAATACCGTAGTCGGCACCGTGATGAGCAATTATGGATTGCGGGTATCTTTGGAAGAATTAGGAGTAAAACTGATCGCCACCAATGTCGGCGACAAATTCGTCCTGGAAGCCTTATTAAAGAACAAGCTCAATCTGGGAGGAGAGCAATCCGGCCATATCATTTTCCTGGACCATCTTTGCACCCCTGACGGCCTGCTTACCGCTTTGCAGGTCTTAAAGGTAATGAAAGCCACCGGAAAAAAGCTGAGCGAATTATGCAAATGCATGACTAAATTCCCCCAGATCCTGGTCAATATTAAAGTAAAAGAAAAGAAACCTTTTGAACAGATGCCGCTAGTTAATGAGAAAATGGTGCTTTTTACCAACCGGCTTAAAACTGACGGCAGGATCCTTTTAAGATACTCCGGCACCGAGCACCTCGCCCGGGTAATGATCGAAGGCAAGGACAGAACCACCATCGAAGAAATGGCTTATTCCCTGGCCGACGAGATCCGCCAGGAAATCGGCATCAAAGAATAATTGGAGAATCCGGGGACGTTTCCCCATATTTTCCTGGCGAGGCCAATACTGAAAAGGGAAACGTCCCCAGATTTTAACAAAGGAGATCACAAGTGAACAGCTTCGACACCATCAAGACTAAACTCAAAAATAAAACCGCCAAGATCTGCATCGTCGGTTTGGGCTATGTCGGTTTGCCTTTAGCGGTCGCCTTTGGCAAAAAAGGTTATTTTGTCTACGGCTATGACACTGATAAAAACAGAATAGAGAAGCTGCATAACGGCGAGCACTTTATCGTTGACGTTGATCCTAAGGATGTCCTTTCCCTGATCAAAAACAAGAAATTCCATCCGGATACTGATGATAAAATTCTAAAGGATGCGGACGTGATCATCATCGCTGTGCCCACGCCGTTACGCAAAGTAAAATTCCCGGATGTTTCTTACGTAGTTTCCGCCTCGCGCACAGTCAAGAAGAACATGCGCAAAGGCCAGCTGATCATCCTGGAAAGCACTTCTTACACTACTACCACCAGAGAAGTCACTTTGCCGATCCTCAAAGAATCCGGCCTCAAGGAAGAGCTGGATTTCTTCCTGGCTTTTTCTCCGGAAAGAGTCAATCCCGGCGATAAGAAATTCCCGGTGGTGAAAATTCCTAAAGCCATCGGCGGTTTCTCGGAGAAATCCTCAGAGCTGGCTTATATGGTTTACTCCCAGATCATGGAAACAGTGTTTAAAGTTTCCAGTCCCGAAGTCGCGGAAACCTCCAAACTCCTGGAAAACACCTTCCGGCTGGTCAACATCGCTTTGATTAATGAATTCGCCATTCTCTGCCATAAACTCGGAATCAGCATTTGGGAAGTCATTGAGTGCGCCAAGACCAAGCCCTTCGGTTTTATGCCGTTCTATCCCGGCCCCGGGATCGGAGGCCACTGCATTCCCTGTGACCCGGTATTTCTTTCCTGGAAAGCCAAGAAATTAGGCTACAAGACCAAAATGATCGACCTGGCCCTGGAAATGAACCGCTATATGCCGCATTACGTGGTAGAGCGGGTCCAGGAATCTTTAGATGAAGCCAACAAAACCATAGTTAACGCGAATATCCTTATCCTGGGAGTAACCTACAAAAAAGACGTCAAAGATCTCAGAGAATCTCCGGCTCTGGAAATCATCGAGTTTCTCCAGCACGCCAAAGCCAAAGTCAGCTTTTGCGACCCGTATATTCCCTATATCAAACTTAACGACATCAACCTAAAAGGCGTAGCCTTGACTCCAGCGAACCTAAAGAAATTCGACTGCGTCCTTTTGATCACCGATCACTCAGATGTAAATTATGACCTGGTCCAAAAGAGCGCCAAACTGATCTTCGACACCCGTAACGTGTATAAAGCTAAGTTTACCAACGTAGTTAAACTATAAGACAACCTACGAGGTTGTACGAAGTACAACCTCGTAGGTTGTTCAGGTTAAAAGGAGAACAAAAATGAAATTCCTCGTCACCGGCGGCGCCGGCTTTATCGGCTCAAACATCACCGACGCCCTGCTTAAAAAAGGCCATTTTGTCCGCGTGCTCGACAACTTTTCCAGCGGTAAAGAAGAGAATCTTAAAGTAGCCAGGACCTTTGGCGACAAATTCGAATTGATTAAAGGCGATATCTGCGACAAAGCCGTTTGCCTGAAAGCCTGCCAGGGCATTGACGCCATAACCCACCAGGCCGCTTTGCGCAGTGTTCCTAAGTCCATGAGTATTCCTCACGAGTATAATAAAGTCAATATTGACGGAATTCTGAACATGCTGGAAGCAGCCCGGGATAACAAGGTCAAACGTTTTGTTTTCGCTTCTTCCAGTTCAGTCTATGGTGATGTGACCAAATTCCCGGAAAAAGAGACTTTTTATCCGGAGCTTATTTCTCCTTACGCTTTAAGTAAGCTTACCGGTGAGTATTATTGCCGGATTTTCTCCGAGCATTTTGGCGTAGAGACCGTATGCCTGCGTTATTTCAACGTTTTTGGCCCCAGACAGGCCTTAGATGACGAATACGCGGTAGTTATTCCCAAATTCATCCATTGCATCCTGCATGATGAACAACCGCCGATCTTCGGTACCGGCAAACAATCCAGAGACTTTACCTACATCGATAACGTGGTTCAGGCCAATATCCTTGGTTTGACGCAGAGACTGTCTCCGAAGAAGACTGTCTCTGCTGTCTTCCATGGCGTATTTAACGTCGCCAACGGCAAAGACCAAACCGTGCTTTACCTGGTTCAAGCCATCAATAAAATAGTCGGCAAAAACATTCAGCCTAAACTTTTACCTGTTCGCGCCGGCGATGTCTTTCGCACCAACGCCGATATCTCCAAGATCAAGAAAGTTTTAAAATTCAATCCCGCAGTCAACTTTGATCAAGGTTTAAAGAAGACTGTGGAATATTTTCAAGCTTTATAAGTAGTAAAGCCCAGGGGTGGGCTTTATCGGGGGTGGAAAGGAATAGAAGCATGAAAGTCATGTCAGGTGTTTTAGTAGTCTGTTTGTTATTGTTTATCTCTGGTTGTAAACTTGACGGAGGCGGTAGCGGAAGCAGTTCTTCAACTTTCCAAAGCGAAGACAGCGCTGATCTCGATAAGGCCGAAATTTTGTCTTTAGCCAGGTTTTCCGGTTTAACTGAAGAAGACCTGAACTTTATTCAGGCTGAAAGCGGTAACTTTAATCAACCAGTATCTGATAGATCTGGCGCTCCAGTCCCGGAACCGGCCACAATGGCTTTATTGGCTGTAGGTTTGGTTGGATTAGCCGCTACGAAATTAAGAAGGAAGAAGAATAAACTATGAAAGCTCTGATTTTAGCCGCTGGTTACGCTACCAGGCTATATCCTTTAACCAAAGATACTCCTAAGCCTTTGCTCAAGCTTAAGAACCGGCCGATCATTGACTATATTCTGGATAAGATCGAGCAGGTCGGGGATATTGACCAGATCTCTGTTGTCACTAATAACAAGTTCTACGATCAATTTGACCAATGGCTGACTCCTAAATTAGCTTATTTTCCCGGTAAATACAAGCTGATTAACGACGGCAGTAATTCCGTTGAAGACCGCAAGGGAGCGATCGGAGACATTCATTTGGCTTTAGAGAATGAACTTATGGATGATGATTGGCTGATCGTGGCCGGAGATAATCTTTCTGATTTTAACCTCAATGATTTTATCCGTTTTAGCTATGAGCATAAACCTTGCCATTCAATTTGCCTGTATTTGCCTAATGGCAACAAAGTTGATTTTAAGAGATTTGGCATTGTTCAATTAAATGAGTTCGGCCAGATCACCAATTTTGAGGAAAAACCCGAGCATCCCAAATCTAACCTTATCGCCACGTGTATTTATTTTATACCGAAAGAAAAACTTTATTTAATCCCTAAATATCTTGATATTGGTAACAATAAAGACACCCCTGGTTCATACATTAGCTGGTTAGCTAAGAATGATAAGGTATTTGGCAAGATCTGTGACGGGATCTGGTTTGATTTGGGGGATTATGATGCCATAAGCGAGGCTTTGCTTTATATGAATGGCAACTTAACTTTTAGTAAATAATGAAGTTTAATAAAGATATCCTGAAAATCAATTGTGAAGCTGAAGCCGACCGCATCTGCGAATTTATCCGTCAACAGACGCATTCCATGCATCGGGATGGTATTGTCATCGGCATAAGCGGAGGGGTGGATTCCGCATTGAGCGCGGCTTTATCGGTAAAAGCTATCGGTAAAGAAAAAGTTTTTGGCCTGATCCTTCCGGATAAGGAATCCAGCCCGCAAAGCGCGGAATTTGCTTCCAAATACGCGGAAAAGCTGGGGATCAGAGTGGAAACCTTTGAGATTACTCCGGTCCTGGAAGCTTTGGGAACTTATGAGAATAGAGACGCGGTAGCTAAATCGATCTTTCCTGAATTTAACCCTGATTATAAATTAAAAATTACTCTTCCTTCGGACATTTTGAACAAAGATAACTTTAATTTCTTTACCCTGACCATAGTCGACCCCCAGGGTAAAATAAAGACCGCGCGGCTAAAAAATGAGCAGGCTAAAGGAATCATAGCCGCCACCTGCACCAAGCACAGGACCAGGATGATGGTCCAGTATTATTACGCCGAAAAAAGCAATTATCTGGTTTGCGGGACTACTAACAAAAGCGAAGCCCTGC
>JBFZAG010000070.1:0-21073 GCA_041309145.1 Candidatus Omnitrophota bacterium
AGAAGATGCGTCCTCTTTTACCGAGGCGGACGTTCAGGAGATCAGCGCGTCCATCAAGGCCAAATTCGGGGTCGAGCTTGCCTTTGATGTTTTGAAAGGCAGCAATAAGGCGGCTGCCCAAGAAGCTCTTTGTAAGATCCTGGGCAGTTATTACGAAGAAAAAGAGAAGTCTGCCGGAGCGGATATGACCCGGTATCTTGAGCGGATGGTCTTTTTGCAGATAGTCGACAGCAAGTGGAAAGATCACCTTTATTCCATGGACAAGCTGCGCGAAGGCATCGGGTTGCGCGCCTACGGCCACAAGGATCCTTTGATCGAATACAAGAACGAGGCTTTTAATTACTTTAACCTGATGGTTTCCGGCATCGAAGAAGAAGCCCTGGAGATGATCTTCAAGCTTCAGCCGGCCAAACCCGAGAAGTTCCGGGGAGTTTTCTCGGCTCGTCAGGAAATGGTCCATCCCCAAGCCGCTTTACCTGCCGGCAGGCCGGAAGCCCAGGAGCCGGAAATCCAGCCTCTTTCCGGAAAGAGCGCGGCTAAGCCGACAGCCCCTTCAATAAAATACGACCAGCCTAAAGCCGGCAGGAATGACCCTTGCCCTTGCGGATCAGGCAAGAAATATAAAAAGTGCTGCGGGAAATAATGAAAGAGATCGTCCTGCGCCGGTCGCGCGCCCTAAAAGATATATCCCTGTCCGTAGTATCCGCGATCCTGTTAGCATTATCATTTCCCAAGTTTAATCTGGAGTTCCTCTCCTGGTTCGGGCTGATCCCTTTATTTTTTGCGCTGGAAAATCATTCCGGAGGCCGGGCTTTTCTTTTATCTTTTATCTGCGGGTTTTTTTTCTGGCTTATTACTATTTGCTGGCTGGTCCATGTGACCGTGCCGGGAACTTTAGTTCTGATTCTGTATCTTGCTCTCTATTTCGGATTCTTCGGACTGCTGTTCGTGATTTTTAATCCGTTCCGACCGCCGCGGGGATCTTCCCGGGAGAAAAGTGTAACCTGGCCCGGAGCGATCTTTCTTATGCCTGCTTTCTGGGTCCTTCTGGAATACGCCCGGAGTAATTTTCTGACCGGGTTCCCTTGGGCGCTTCTGGGATACAGCCAGTATCTAAATCTGCCGCTGATTCAGATCGCGGATATTTTCGGAGCTCTGGGGATTTCTTTTCTTTTGGTAATGGTCAATGTCGGATTTTATTCCGCTATAAAAGAAAAATCCGGGCCGGCTAAAAAAATGAAATACTTAATCGCTTTGGCAACTATCCTCGTCCTTGTTTTCGGCTACGGCTTACTGCGGTTAGGCCAAGCCCGCGGGTTAAAAAGCGAAAGCGGCAGGGTGGTTAATATCTCGGTCATCCAGGGCAATATCGCTCAGGAATTAAAGTGGTATCCCCAGGCCCGGGAAGAGATCATGAAGAAGTATTTGACTCTCTCCCGGCTGGCAGTCCGGGAAAACCCGGATTTGATCGTCTGGCCGGAAGCCGCAGTTCCGGTAATTCTGGAAGAGGTCCCCGAGTATTACGCTATGGTCCGGAATTTAGCTGAGCAGGTCAAGACTCCGCTATTGTTCGGAGCGGTAAGATCAAGTAACGAGCTCTATTATAACAGCGCGTTGATGGTTTCGTCTGAGGGAAAAACAATCGGCCGTTATGACAAGTTACATCTGGTGCCTTTCGGGGAGTATATCCCTCTGAGGAATATTCTTCCTTTCCTGGAGACTATCGTGCCGATCGGAGACGTCAATCCGGGCCAAGAGTATACGCTTTTCAGCGTTGAATTACCCGGAGTCGGCCACAGCCTGCGCTCGAAATTCGGGGTACTGATCTGTTTTGAAGATGTTTTTCCGGGTTTGTCCCGGCAGTTCGTTAAAAGGGGCGCCCAGTTTTTAGTCAACATTACCAACGACGCCTGGTATAAACAGAGCTTCGCCTCTTACCAGCATTTCCAGGCTTCGGTGTTCCGGGCCGTGGAAAACCGGGTCAGCCTGGTGCGCAGCGCCAATACCGGGGTTTCCGGGTTTATCAGCCCTGAAGGAAAGATCATTGCCCTGGTCAAGGATGCTTCGGAAAGAGAGTTATTCGTAGATGGCTATAAAACCTGTCCGATCCCCGCTAAAAAAGGCGCACAGACAGTTTATACTCGTTTCGGAGACTGGCTTATAATATTTTTATGTTCGCTGATAGTTTTGATCCGGATGATCTTTGTTGGCAAAGCTATGGGAAAAAATCAAGATTAACCGGATAAGCTTTAAGGGGAAGCGATGTTTAATATTATGATCTTAGGCATTACGAGTTTGCTGACCGATATCTCCAGCGAAATGATTTATCCTATCCTGCCGGTCTTTCTGGTCAGCACTTTAGGCGCGAGTCCGGCTATTTTGGGCTTGATCGAAGGTATTGCTGAAAGCGTGGCCAGTCTTTTAAAAGTGTTTTCCGGATACTGGTCGGACAAAATGAAAAAAAGAAAACCTTTCACCATCTTTGGTTATGCCAATTCAGCGGCCGGAAAATTGTTCTTGTTTTTTGCCAACAGCTGGACCTTTGTTTTATTCGGCAGGATAATCGAAAGGTTCGGAAAGGGGGTCAGGACCGCGCCGCGCGACGCTTTGATCGCCGAAGCCACCGGTTCCGGTAAGACGGGAGCTGCTTTCGGCCTGCACCGCAGCCTTGATGCCCTTGGCGCTGTTGGCGGGGTTATCCTGGCTTATTTTTTTGTCGTATATTATAAAGGCAATATCCGTAATATATTCCTTATTTCATTAGTGCCGGCGTTTTTGGGGGTAATGTTCTTGTTCCTGGTCAAAGAAAAAAGAGCGGTTGTGGAAAAAAGCGCTCCCCGGATAAAGTTTGAATGGAAAACCCTGGATAAAAAGCTTAAGCCTTTTCTGATATTCACTTTTGTGTTTACCCTGGGGAATTCTTCCAATCAATTCCTTTTGCTTAGAGCTAAAAATGCCGGCAATCCTCTAACGGCGGTGATCCTGTTGTATCTGGTCTATAATATTTCGAGGGTGATCTTTACTTATCCCGCGTCCAGGTTATCCGATAAGATCGGCCGCAAGAAAATCCTGGTTTTAGGGTATTTTATATATGGCTTAGTTTATCTGGGGTTTGCCCTGAATACGTCTTTAAGCATGTTTTGGCTCCTGTTCGGGGTTTATGGCCTGTATATGGGATTTACCGAAGGGGTAGAAAAAGCTCTTATAACCGATATTTCCCCGCACCACCTAAAAGCTACTACAATGGGCTTACACGCGACTCTGGTAGGCATAGGCCTTTTGCCGGCTTCATTGTTGGCGGGACTTTTATGGAAATTTATCGGTCCCGCGGCGCCGTTTTATTTCGGGGCGGTGATGGGAATAACTTCCAGCGCGGGGTTGTGGTTTATTTTAAAAGGGCTCTGATCTATTCTTTTGGTTCCAGGTGGACCACGACATCCGTTACTCCGGGGATACCGCTCTTTAGCGATTTTTCGATGCCGTAGCTTATTTTGTGGGCTTCGTCGATATGCATATGCCGGTTGACCTGCACGTGCAGATCGATGTGGATGTCATCGCTGCGCCCGCGGGAGCGGATCTTGTGGCAGTTTTTTACTCCTTTAATGGCCAGGACAATACCGGTGATCTTTTTTTCGTCCATGATCACCGCGGTGTCGCAGAGGATGCTGGAACTTTCCTTGGCGATCTCCCAGCCGGCGCGGGCGATGAAAACAGAGATTATCATGGTGATGATGCCATCGATGATCGCCAGATCGGGATTGAGTTTCATCAGCACAAGCCCGGCTATTACTGAGACCGAGGTGAAGATATCGGCTTTAGTATGCCGGGAATCGGAGACCAGGATATCGCTTTTTAAGAGCCGCCCCTTTTTGTATTCGTAGCTCATTACCCGGATATTCACCGCCAGGGTGGTAAACATGATCATAAAGCTGATCAGGTCGATCTGGGGGGAAAGCGGATGTAGGATCCGGTCAATGCCTTCCCTGATCAGGTTATAACTGACAAAAAAAAGCAGTCCGGCGATAGCCAGAGAAAACAGGGTCTCGTATTTTTTGTGTCCGTAGGGGTGGTCTTTATCTTTGGGCTGGCAGGCAAAATGGATTCCGATCAGGCATATGACATTTGAGATCCCGTCGGAAAGGGAGTGGAAGCCGTCAGCGGTCATGCTTTCGCATCTGCTCAACAGCCCGTAACATATTTTAGCCAAGGCTACGGTCCAGTTCAAAACCAGGATCCAGATAAGGACTGCGCGGATTTGGCGGTAATGACGTGATATATCCTGCTCTTCGGTCATAAAATAATTATAACGTATAATCCCGGGAATTCCAGATTTTTTGCAAATTGCTTTAAGAATGGGCCTGTGGTAGAATAGCACTCTGAATAAAAGCGAGGTGAGCTATGCTGGAATTTAAATCAGTCAAGATCAATAAGCCGGAAGCGCTGAACCTGATCATGGGCCAGAGCCATTTTATCAAAAGCATTGAGGATATTTACGAAGCCATGGTCAATAATGTGCCCGGGATAAAATTCGGGCTGGCGTTTGCGGAGTCTTCGGGCGAATGCAAGATCAGAATGGAAGGCACTGACCAGGAGTTAAAGGCTTTGGCCGGAGAGAACGCCCTTAATCTGGGCTGCGGCCATGTTTTTGTCATCCTGATGCGGGATTCTTATCCGATCAACGTTTTAAACGCGCTTAAGCTTGTTCCGGAGGTTTGCAATATTTACTGCGCTACGGCTAATCCGGTGGAAGTGGTGGTAGCGGAAAGCGAAACCGGCAGGGGGATCATGGGGATCATCGATGGAGCAAAGCCTAAAGGTCTTGAGAATAATAAAGATATATCCTGGCGTAAGGAACTTTTACGCAAATTCGGCTACAAACTTTAATTTTACTTGCTAAATTTAGCCGGTTTTGCTATAATAATTTTGGTATAAAAGAATGCCGCTAACTAAGATACGTAAGTTTTTGACTTTTGTTTTTTTGAGATCAGCCGTAGAGTTCAGCTCTTTGATAGTCAGGCATGTCAGCCGCAGATTTATTTATCTTTTTGCTGACTTTACGGGTATTTTACTGGGGTTGGTCCTTTTCAAGCACCGTAAAGTAGCTTTTGCGGGATTAGAGAGCGCTTTGGGAAAAGAGAAGAGCCGGCCTGAAAGAAAGCGGATAGTCCGGGAATGTTTTGTTTACATGGCCAGGTCAGCTGGAGAGCTTTTTTATCTTATCCGCAGGCCGGGTTTTGCCCGGGAAATCGTCCGGCTCAGAAACCCGGAGATCCTGGATAAAGCGCTGGCTGCCGGCAAAGGAGTGATCCTGGTCAGCGCGCATTTCGGTAATTTTCCTCTGATGATGGTAAGGCTCAGCTTGGAAGGCTATAAGACTTCGGTGATCATGCGTCCGCTTAAAGAAGGCCGGATGGAAGAAATATTCGAAGCTGAGCGGGCCAGGCTGGATATAGAGACGATCTTAAGTATTCCCCGCAGAGCTTGCGTGGAAAGCGCGATCCGCAGTTTGCGCAATAACCGGGCCCTGCTTATTCCTCTTGACCAGAATTTCGGGACTTCCGGGGTATTTGTGAATTTCTTCGGAACTAAAGCCGCCACCGCCACCGGCCCGATAGTCCTGGCTCAAAGGACCGGCGCGGCAATAGTCCCCTGTTTTATCGTCCGGGGAAAAGACGACATTCATGATATATTTTTCGAGCCGGCAATAAATCTGGAAAGAGGCGGGAGCGAACAGGAGGTGATCATCCGAAATATTCAGAAGATAACCGATATTATCGAGGTTTATATCCGCAGGTATCCTTCGCAATGGAGCTGGATCCACCGCAGATGGAAGGCCAGGCCGAAGGAGAACCTTTAGGCTAAAGAGTTGAGGGGTTAATAACAAGGAGGAGAAAAATGGCAGAAGAAGTGAAAACCGAAGCAAAGAATGAAAATGGCAAGAAAATGATGGCTACTTTATTTAAAATAGTATTGGGTCTGGCTTTCCTGATTTTTGGCGCCTGGCTGGTTTACCGGGGCTGGCCGTATCTTTTGTACTTGATCAAGGGGTCCGTGGGGTTATTCTTCATTTTAGCCGGCGTGATCACTTTGGCGATCGCCAAGGAGTAAGATTGTTGTAAACCCTAAAAGGGTTAATTGTCATAATAAGCCGGTTTGGCAGTTAACCCTTTTATTTTGTCTTTTTTCTTGTATAATATAAAAGTGTTCTTGAATTTAACCGGCTCATTAAGAGGAAAATTTAATGGAAATAGTTTTAAATAAAGAAATAAACCAAAGCAAGGCTGTATCCAGGATTTTGGGAATAGGCGCTTTTGTTGTTTTGACTTCGTTGGGCGCATTTGTCCGGATCCCTCTGCCTTTTTCTCCCGTGCCCGTGACTCTGCAGACTTTATTCATTCTGCTGGGCGCGGCTGTGTTAGGAAAGAACCGGGGAGCTCTGGTCGGGCTGTCTTATGTCGGCCTGGGAGCGGCTGGACTGCCTGTATTCAGCGGCGCGGGGAGCGGTTTATTGTATCTGGCCGGGCCGACCGCCGGATACCTTTGGGGGTTTATCTTTGCGTCTTTATTTGTCGGGCATGCTTTGGAATGGGCCAAGAATAAGTTTTCGGCTTTTCTGGTTTTCCTGACAGGGGGGCTTTTGATCCTTGGTTTAGGAACTTTCTGGCTGATGTCTTTTTTGAAGTGTTCTTTGGGCCAGGCCCTGGCGATGGGGCTGGTTCCTTTTCTGGCCGGAGATCTGATCAAGATCGGAGTTGCCGCTGCGGTCTACCAGAAGATCAAGGTCAGGTGTAAAGAGGTTTTCTAATAAGTCGAGGTTCTCAGGAGGAATAAAATGAAAAGAAATATTTTGATCCCGATATTTGCCTTCTTATGGGCAATTTCTTTTTCGTCCTTGTCTTGGGCCCAGGAAAACAAAACTATTCCTTTGCCGGCCGGTTCCGAAGCTCCGGCCGCCAAACCTGTTCCTACGGAATGGCTGTATGGCGAGATCAATTCCGTTGATGTCTCCGCCAAGACTTTGAGCTTGACCTATCTGGATTACGACACTGACATTGAGAAACAGGCCACTGTTTACCTCGACTCTAAAACAGTCTTTGAAAACGTAAAATCTCTGGAGGAGATCAAGGCTCAGGACATGGTCAGCATTGATTATGTTGTTGGCGCGGACTCCAGGAGCCTGGCGGTCAGCATCAGCGTTGAAAAACCGGAAAGCCTTGATGATCTGGATATAGAAGGCGCGGCTCCCGAAGAGCCTAAACATCAGATGAAGCCGGCTGTGGAAGATCCGGCGTTCCCCTCGGTTGCGGATCCCGGGGCCGGGCCGGCCAAGACGCAATAACTTAAATTTAAAACCCTTTAAAGGTTTTCATAAGGCAGGAATAAATTCCTGCCTTTATCTTTGACCGGAAGATGAAAAAGATAAAACTGATAATTTTTGATCTGGACGGCACTTTGATCGACGCCTACGAGGCCATAACCAAAAGCTTTAATTTCGCGATGAAGCGTTTTGGATATCCCCGGCAGAGCAGGACAGCTGTTCGCCGGGCCGTTGGCTGGGGAGATGCGCAGCTGCTGAGGTCTTTTGTCAAGGCCGAAGATCTGGACCGGGTCCTGAAAATTTACCGCGGACATCATAAGACCAGCCTGATCAAATACAGCAAAGTCTTTCCGCGGGTGAGGCGGCTTTTGGCCGGCCTTAAAGCTAAAGGTTATAAGTTAGCAGTGGCCAGCAATCGCCCTACCCGGTTTTCCCTGATCTTGATCCGCCATTTGAGATTAAAGCCGTATTTTGATTATGTGCTTTGCGCGGATAAGCTTAAAGCCGGAAAACCGCACCCGGAAATCCTGCGCCTGATCATGGCCAGATTTTCCGCTCGCCCTGATGAGACGGTTTATGTAGGAGACATGGTTATCGACGCCCAGGCCGGGAAAAGGGCCGGGGTAAAGACAGTGATCGTCACTACCGGATCAAGTTCGATCAAGGATATCCGGGCCCAGAAACCCTGGAAAACCGTCAAAAAAATAAAAATTTTGAGAAAACTGATCGATTTTTAGGATTTGCTTGACAGTTCCCGCCATTTAATATAGTATACATTAAGGTCAAAAGGAGGGGATATGGAAAAAAGCCGAATATTCTTATCTTTAATTGTAGCTTTAGGTTTAGTCTCTGGTTTAGCCCAAGCCGGAGAGGTCAATAAGCTTAAATTGATCCTTTTAATAGCCGAACAGAATATCGAAGGCCCGCAAAGGAGCTGGTGGGCCAGCGAGATCGATTTGTCCGCCACTGAGGCGGTTATCGCCCAGAAGATAATAGAGGCGGGCTGGGAAGTGCTTGAGCCCGGGCAGTTGGGGTCGGTGTTCAAGAAGAATAAGGCTTTCCGCACCCTGAACATGTCGGAAGAAGAATCTTTGAAGCTCGGCAATCTTTCCCGGGCGGATTACGTGGTTCTGGGCAAAGCTGTTGCTTCCAGCGGCGGAGCCGTGCCGCAATCGAGCATGCGTTCCTGCTTTGCCAATCTTTCGGCAAAACTTATCCGGGTCAGGGACAGCAAAGTGATCGCTTATCTGGATGCCGCCGGCAGCTCAGTGCATATGGATATGATCACCGGCGGAAGGGAGGCATTGTCCGGCGCGGCGAACAATATGGCGGCCAAGCTGATCGAGGCGATAAATAAGCAGGCGGTTGCTCCGGGTTCGGTTCAGGGGAGCAAATAGAATGAAAAAGCTGTTTTATGTCTTTGCTGCCGGTATAATGCTGGTTCAATTCTCGGGCTGCGCGACCCTGGAGCAATTGACCCAGCCCAGCGCTCAGGTGGACAATAATGCCGGGACGACTTCGCTTCCGCCTTACAGCGGACCGAAAGCCCGGATCGCGGTCGCGGATTTTGAGGTCAAGGCCGCCAAGGCTACCGGAGAGGTCGGTTCCGGCTTGCGCGAGATGCTGACCACCGCGCTAGTCAACAGCAATCGTTTCCGTGTCGTGGAGCGCCAGGTCCTGAATGCGGTCATGCAGGAGCAGGAGCTGGCAGCTTCCGGAGCGGCTGTTCCGGGAGGCGGAGCCGCGCGCGGGGCGATCAAGACCGCGGATTTAATTATTACCGCGGCGGTGACCGAGTTTGAACCTCAGGCTTCCGGCGGTGCCGGCGGAGTAGGCGGCGGCGGCGGATTGGGCAGCGGCATCCTTGGGGGGCTTTTAGGTGCATCCTTGAACAAAGCGCATATGGCGCTGGATATCCGTATCGTAGATACAAGCACCTCGGAAGTGTTAGCCGCCAGCCGGGTGCAGGGCCAGGCTTCGGATATTGCCGCCGGATTTATGGCCGGATTTTTTGGCGGCTGGGCCCTAGGAGGGGGGTTGAGCGGTTACGCCAATACCCCGATGGAAAAAGCGATCCGCATTTGCATTATTGAAGGGGTCCGGTACATTTCGCAGACAGTGCCTGCGAATTATTATAAATATTAACGAAAAAATAAATTCGCTCTGCGAATTTGCACGGGCATCGTTAACCAACAAGGAAAATAAAATGGGAAAAAGAAAACGTAGGGGAAAGCTCAACTGGCGTTCCAAAAAAGCTAATAAGGGAAGAAAACCCAACTTAGGATAGGATTAAGGCTATGGTCTTAGTCTGGATTTTGGTCAGCACGTTCCTGGTCAGCCTGATCTCTCTTATCGGGATATTCACTTTCCTGGTAAAAGAAAAGCAGCTGCACCGGATTTTATTCTATCTTATCGGTTTTTCCGCGGGAGCCTTGATCGGAGGCGCTTTCCTGCATATCCTGCCCGAGTCGCTTGAACAAAACGCGAGCATGTTTGTTTTTTCCTGGCTGATCGGCGGGATAGTTTTGTTTTACGTCATGGAGCGGTATTTTTTCTGGCGCCATTGCCATGAAGAAGGCCGGTGCCAGGTACACAGTTTTACCTATCTTAACATTGTCGGAGACGGCTTCCATAATTTTTTGGACGGGATGATCATTGCCGCCAGCTACACCGTGTCTTTCCAGGTCGGGGTCGCCACTACTCTGGCGGTGATCTTTCACGAGATCCCCCAGGAACTGGGAGATTTCGGAGTCCTGGTTTACGGAGGCTTCAGCAAGTCCAAGGCTTTATTTTTCAACTTTATCTCCGCGCTCGCGGCAATGGCCGGAGCTTTGATCGGGTATTTCATCGCCGGCGCGCAATCCGGCTTTTCCAGCATTATCCTGCCATTAACCGCCGGCGGTTTCATTTATATCGCTACCTCCGACCTTATCCCCGAATTACATAAAGAAAGCAATTTAAGGCGCTCGACTCTGGCCTTTATAGCTTTTCTCTGCGGCATAGGCTTTATGGCCGCAACCAAGCTGTTTTTGAAAGTTTAAGAAGCCGACGTCCAATTATGACAAAAGCACTCGCGTTGATTTCAGGCGGCTTAGACAGCATTCTCGCAGCCAAAGCGATCAAGGATCTGGGCATCGAGGTGGCAGGTGTTTACTTTAAGACCCCATTTTGTTTGCGCAAGAAAAAAGATATCGCTATTCCAACTGAACTTGCCCATGAGCTTTCTCAAAGCGCGGGCATCAAGCTTGAAACAGTCGAGCTGGGAGATGATTTTCTGGAAATCGTCAGGCGCCCCAAACACGGCTACGGCAAAAACATCAACCCCTGTATCGACTGTAAAATATTGATGCTCAGGAAAGCCAAAGAAATGATGGAGTCTTCAGGGGCATCATTTCTTATCAGCGGTGAAGTGCTCGGCCAGCGTCCGATGTCCCAGCATCATCCTGCTTTGGATATGATCTCCCGGGAGGCCGGGGTGGAGGGATTATTGCTGAGGCCTCTATCCGCCAAACACCTTGAGCCGACCATTCCCGAGCAAAAAGGCTGGGTTGACCGCGAGAAATTATTCGATTTTACCGGCCGCACCCGCCGGCCGCAGATGGAACTGGCGGTGATGCTGGGGGTCATCGATTATCCCAATGCTTCGGGAGGGTGCCTTCTTACTGACCCGCTTTTTACTAAAAGATTACGCGACCTGATGAAATTCGGAGTTTACGATATAAAAAATGTCGCATTATTAAAAGTCGGCCGTCATTACCGTTTCGCTCATGACGTCAAGTTTATCGTCGGCCGCGATGAAGCCGAGAATACTGATATAGAGAAATTAGCGCAGGAAGGCGACATTTTGTTCGTGCCGCCGGAAGATCTGGCCGGACCGAGCGCTTTAGCCAGGGGAAACTTGAGCGAGGAACAGATCAAGTTTTCAGCCGGGATCATTGCCCGCTACTGCGACCTTTCCGGCAAGCTATCGATCGACATTGCGTATCGAAAATTACCCGATCCGGACTGGCAAGTATTGAACGTTGCCCCGGTTCCCGACGCCGAATCGGAAAAATATAGATTATAGCAAGTTTTTGCGTGAATCGTAGTTCCGCAGGAATGTTTCTGTCGGCTTGTTCGCTCAGGTCGATTTTAACGGCAATGATCTTTCGCATTTCGGCGGCTGCAGAACTCGCGCTTTTTGCTCTGGCAAAAAGCGCTCAAACAGCTTCGCCGTGCCGGTGTTGTCGCTTACGCTCCACCGGCATTCCCGAAATGCTCAAGCTCCATTGCCTAAAATCGACATTCGCTCGCAAACCGACAGCAACATTCACAAGCGGGTACCCGCAAAATCTGGCGTTAATTTAAGGGGTGATATGATGACGAACATTCAGAAGTGGTTTATGATAATCGCGATGTGGACGGGGATATTGTTCTTGATTGTGGCTTTCTACTGGCTGTCAATCCGGCCGGCTCGGGTGCGGAGGATGTGCGCCCAAAAGGCCAAGGCGGTCTGCGAACAGTCCAAGGTCGGCTTATCTAGCATGATGGAGATCAATCGCGCTGTCTATTCGGATTGTTTGAGGCTGAACGGGGTGGAGAAATAGAATAGCAGATGACCAATATTCAAAAGTGGTTCATGATAATCGTGATTTGGGCTGGAATATTGTTTTCTACTGTTGTTTTCTACTTGGTGGTAGTAAGGCCGGCGCTAGTCAGGATAATGTGCTCGGAAAAGGCAAAGGCGGCTTGGAAAATGCCGAAACTTGGACTATCCGGCATGAAGGAATATAATCGTGCCGTATATTTAAACTGCTTATGGAGAAACGGAGTGGATAAATAATGGAAGTAAAGATCATCCGCTCCAAAAGAAGAAAACGCACTATCAGCGCCAGGCTAATCAGGGATACCCTTTTGGTCAGCGCGCCTTTAATGCTTTCCCAGGAGCGGCTGGATAAGATCGTCGCCGGCTTCAAGGTTAAGTTCGAAAAGAAGAGGCTCAAAGAGGAATTGGACAGAAAGCAGGATCTGGTGGACATAGCCCGGAAGTTGAACGGGAAGTATTTCCAGAACAGGCTCAAGATCAACTCCGTAGAATATGTCACGGATCAGAATTCCAAATATGGCTGCTGCAATTTTCGGGACGGCCGGATCCGGGTTTCGCACAAGGTTGGTTTGATGCCGGGATGGGTCAGGGATTATGTGCTTATCCACGAAATGGCCCATTTGATCCAGCCCGACCACTCCAGCGCTTTCTGGGAAATAGTTTCCCGATACGAACTTGCTGAAAGGGCCCGGGGATATCTTATGGCAGCCGGTCTCGATAAGGAGAAAGACGAATTTAGCTCATGAGTTTTAAGCTCGGCTAAAGAGAATTTTTCGGGTGGCAAGGCGTGGTTGGAGGGGCGTAAAGGCGAGGAGCGGGCATGGTTCACCGGCAAAATAAATTATCAGTGAGAGCGACGAAGCCGACCAGAGCGAATAGGCCAGAAGGCCATACCGGCCGTTCCGATACGGCCGGGTAGATTTGCCTCGCAGGGGCAAATCAAGCCTGACTGCCGTCAGGCAGGGACCCGAAAAATCTACAAGGTGAAGACTATGAAAAAAGAAGCGATGCTCTATGAGAAGCTGGATGACAAAATGGTTCATTGTTTTCTTTGCGCTCACCAGTGCCGGATCGCCGACGGCAAGGCCGGAATATGCATGGTGCGCAAGAATGAATCCGGAACGCTCAATTCTTTGGTTTACCGCAACGCTATCGCCACTAACGTCGACCCTATAGAGAAAAAACCGCTTTATCATTTCCTGCCGGGGACCCAGAGTTTTTCTATTGCCACGGCAGGGTGTAATTTCCGCTGCGGATTTTGCCAGAACTGGGAGATCTCCCAGATGAATATTATGGAAGTCCCGGACTTCATCAGCCGCGACCTCGGACCTGACGCGGTAGCCTCGGGAGCTATCCGTAAAAACTGCCAGAGCGTATCTTATACTTACACCGAGCCGACAGTTTTTTTTGAATACGCCTATGACTGCGCCAAAGCCTCCAAAGCAAAAGGATTAAAGAACGTTTTTGTCACTAACGGATATATGAGCAAGGACGCTTTGCTGACAATCCAGCCTTATCTGGACGCGGCAAATGTCGATCTGAAATATTTTAAAGATGAATCTTACCGGAAAATCTGCTCAGGCAGTTTGCAGCCGGTTTTAGATTCGATAAAACTGATGAAAGAGCTGGGGATCTGGGTGGAGGTCACCACCCTGGTAGTTCCGGGCTCCAATGATTCTCCGGAAGAGCTCAAAGGGATAGCGGAATTTTTAGCCGGGGTGGATAAATTTATGCCCTGGCACATTTCCCGGTTCTTTCCGAATTATAAATTCACTGACCTTGACGCCACTCCGGAACAAACTTTGAATATGGCCGAAGAGATCGGCCGTAAGGCCGGGCTGCAATACGTCTATGTCGGAAATTTTTCCGGCCAGGGCAGCGATACTCATTGCCATAACTGCAAGAAGCTATTGATTAAAAGAGAAGGTTTTAGTATTATAGAGAGTAAGATTCAAGGAGGGAAATGCGCTTTTTGTCAGGAGCAAATTCCCGGAGTGTTTTAATAAGGAGGCTTGATGTTTGACCCCAGCTATGTCGCTATTGCCATCTTTGTTCTGTCTTATGTTTTATTTGTGGTTTTGCCTGAACGCCGGACCTGGATCGCCATAGCCGGAGCGGGATTATTGATCGTCCTGGGCGTTCTTTCTTTTAAACAGGCTTTTACGGCCGTCAACTGGAACGTGATGGGGATATTCGTGGGCACCCTGGTTATTGCCGACAATTTTATGGAAAGCCGGGTCCCGGCTTTTATCGCCGAGAAGATCGTCAACCACAGCCGGAACACCTGTTGGGCCATCCTCTGGATCTGCATCTTGACCAGTTTTATTTCGGCTTTTGTGGAGAACGTGGCTACGGTCTTGATCACAGCTCCGATCGCTTTATCTTTAGCCAGGAAACTCAAGATCAATCCCGCCAATATGCTTATCGCCATCGCTATTTCTTCCAACCTCCAGGGCGCCGCTACCTTGATCGGCGACCCGCCGAGCATGCTTTTAGGCGGATTTGCCAGGATGAATTTTATGGATTTTTTCTTTTATAAAGGAAAGCCGAGTATTTTCTTCGCAGTGCAGCTTGGGGCGATAGTCTCTTTTGTGGTCTTGCGTTACATTTTTAGAAAACACCTTGAAAAAATTGAGTTGATCGCCGAGGAAAAAGTGCGCTCCTGGGTGCCGACTATAATTTTAGCGGCCTTGATCGTTTCTCTGGCGCTGAGCTCGTTTTTTGATGTCGGGTTTTCTTATCTGGCCGGGGAGATTTGCATGGCTTTTGCCCTTATTTCGGTGATCTGGGAAAAATGGAAGAATCAAAAACCCCTGCGCCGGGGGATCCAGACTCTGGATTGGGAGACTACATTCTTTCTGATGGGGATTTTTATTATCGTCGGCTCTATCACCCAGACCGGCTGGATCGAGCGCATTGCTGTGTTTCTGGGAGGATTGATCGGGACGAATTTGTTTTTAGGTTACACTCTGCTGGTATTTATCGCGGTATTTCTTTCGGCTTTCATCGATAATGTCCCATTTTTGGCGGCAATGCTGCCTGTGGCTATTACCATTTCAGATAAGCTGCAAATTAATCCTTCGCTGTTCCTTTTTGGCTTATTGATCGGAGCCAGTTTAGGCGGGAATATCACTCCTATCGGCGCTTCAGCTAATATCGTTGCCTGCGGCTTGCTTAAAAAAGAAGGTTATCCGGTCAAATTCGGGAATTTTGTCAAGCTGGGCCTGCCTTTTACCATGGTCGCGGTGATCGCCGCGTATTTGTTTGTCTGGTTTGTCTGGAAGTAGAGTTGATATGCTGGAAAAGAAATTGCGGGAAAAAATCTTACTGGCCCAGAAAAACGAGATCAGCGAGAATATCATTTATTCCCGGCTGGCCGGATTTTTAAAGGACAAAGATAAAGCCGCTATCCTCCGGGGTATTGCCGGAGATGAGCTGGCCCATTATAAATTCTGGAAAACTTTAAGCGGCCAGGAAGTCGGGCCGGATACATTCAAAGTAAATTTCTTCGTTTTTATCTCCAGAATTTTTGGTTTGACCTTTGGCCTTAAGCTGTTAGAGCAAGGGGAAGATCTGGCCCAGGATGCTTATGAGAAGATCAAGGCTGTCGCTCCGGAAGTGGAAAAGATCATCAGCGACGAGGGGCGCCATGAGAACGAGCTGATCGACCTCATCGATGAAGAGCGGCTTAAATACGCCAGTTCCGTCGTCCTGGGTTTAAATGACGCGCTGGTGGAGTTGACCGGAGCTTTGGTCGGATTTACTTTGGCTTTGCAGAATACCCGTTTGGTGGGCATCGTCGGTTTGATCACCGGGATCGCCGCTTCGATGTCCATGGCTGCTTCGGAATACCTTTCCACCAAGCAGGAGGATACCGGTAAAGACCCGGTTAAAGCCAGCGTGATCACCGGCAGCGCTTATGTGTTCACAGTGATGCTGTTGATCACCCCGTATTTGTTTTTTAAGAATATTTTTGTCTGCCTGGGCATGGTCCTGGCAGTGGCAATATCCATTATTTTTGTTTTTACCTATTATATTTCGGTGGCCAAGGAATTAAATTTCAAGAAGCGTTTTTTGGAGATGGCCGGGATCAGCCTGGGAGTGGCTTCGATCAATTTCGCCATCGGCCTGGTGATCAGGAAAGTATTCGGCATAGAAGTCTAAATTTTAAGGCCACCCCAGTGGCGGGATAATACCCCACCCCTGGGGTGGAACAATGAATATGGAAAACTTAAGACCTAAAGTCTCTATCATCGGCTGCGGCAACGTGGGCATGCGTTATGCCTACGCCCTGATGAATAAAGGGATCGCCCGGCAGATAACAATCGTTGATCTGGACAAAAAGCGCCTGGAAGGAGAGGTTATGGATCTTTCCCACGGTGCGCCGTACAGTGCTCCGGTCAAAATCACAGCCGGAGATTACCCGGATATTCACGGATCGGACCTGGTAGTGATCACCGCCGGAAAAAAACAACAGCTTGGCCAGAGCAGGATGGATTTAGTGCGGGACAATGTAGGATTGTTCCGCAAGATCATTCCCGGGATAGTTAAATCCGCTCCGGAAGCGATATTGCTCGTAGTCACCAATCCGGTGGATGTTCTGGCTTACGCCGCTTATAAGATCTCCGGCAAGCCCGCGAACCAGGTAATGAGTTCGGGCACGGTTTTGGATACCGCTCGGTTAAGATTCTTGCTCTCCGAGCACTGCGGAGTTGATCCGCATAATATCCATGCTTATATTCTCGGAGAGCACGGGGACAGCGAATTCGCGGTCTGGTCTAAAGCCATGATCGGCGGAGTGTTGTTCAAGGAATACTGTTCGATTTGCGCTAACAGCAGACTTTGTGATCGGGAAGACCATTTTAAATTCATCTTTGACGAAGTAAAAAATTCCGCCTACCGGATCATCGAGAAAAAGGGCGAGACTTCTTACGGCATCGGCCTGGCTTTAGCCAGGATCACCCAGGCTATCCTTAACGATGAGAACGCCATCCTGCCGGTTTCCTCGCTGGTAGAGGATTACCTGGGAGTTAGCGACGTCTTTTTGAGTTTGCCGGCGATAGTCAACCGCAGCGGGATCAAGGGAGTTTTGCGGCTGGACCTGGACCAGGAGGAGCGAGAAGCTTTTAAGAAGTCCGCTGCAGTGGTTAAGCAAGTAATCAAAGAATCCGGCCTATAAACCAGTACAACCTACGCGGTTGCCCTTTGGGCAACCGCGTAGGTTGACTAGGTTAGAAGAAGGTGTTTTATGGATCCGAATGTTCTGCATAATATCGGTTACGGGATGTACATTGTTTCTTCTTTTAAGGGCAAGGCTTTAAACGGCCAGATCGCCAATACTGTCTTTCAGGTCACCAGCCAGCCGGCTACTATCGCTATCAGCATCAATAAACAGAATCTGACCCATGATTTTATCGCCTCAAGCGGTTTTTTCTGCGTGTCTATACTGGTCCAGGAAACCCCGCTTGCTTTTATCGGCGAGTTCGGGTTTAAATCCGGCAGGAGCGAAGATAAGTTCAGGAATGTAAAACATAAGTTGTTAGGATCCGGTTGTCCCGCTGTTCTGGATAACTGTTTGGGGTGCCTGGAATGTAAAGTGGTCAAGCAGTTTGACTGCGGTACGCACACGGTTTTCCTGGGCGAGATCATCGGTTCGGAAATGCTCCTGCCCGGGAAAGCCATGACCTATGAATATTACCATCAGATTAAACGCGGGACTACTCCGGCTAGCGCCCCTACTTTTATCAAAGAGGAAGTTGTAATCACCAAGGAGAACACCATGAAAAAATATCGTTGCACTGTCTGCGGTTACATTTATGATCCGGCTATCGGCGACCCCGACGGGGGGATCGCGGCCGGCACGCCTTTTGAAAAGATCCCGGATAACTGGGTCTGTCCGGTCTGCGGAGTGGATAAAACTAAATTCGAAGAGGCCTAAAGATGGCGCAAAGCGTAGAAATCAAAAAAGGGATTTATTGGGCGGGAGTGATCGATTGGACCGTGCGCTCCTTCCACGGACACACTTATAATACTGCCCGCGGCACTACCTATAACGCTTATTTGATCATGGATGATAAAATCGCTTTGGTAGACACCGTGCTGGGTGCGTTTAGCGCCGAGATGATCGCCAGGATCCGCGAGATCGTTGATCCGGCCAAGATCGATTATGTTATCGCTAATCATGTGGAGACCGATCATTCCGGAGCCCTGCCAGAGCTGATGAAATTGTGCCCTAAGGCAAAAGTCGTGGGCACAGAAAAATGCCAAGAGGGGCTGTATAAGAACTACTATGGTTCCTGGGATTTCCAGGCTGTTAAGACCGGCGATACTTTAAACCTTGGCAAGAGAGCTTTGACATTTATCGAAGCTCCGATGGTCCATTGGCCGGACAGCATGTTCACTTATTGCCGGGAAGAAGAGTTGTTGCTTCCCAATGACGCTTTTGGCCAGCATTACGCTTCCAGCCAGCGTTTTAATGACCAGGTGGACAGCGCGGAACTGATGGATGAGGCCAAAAAATATTATGCCAATATCCTATGGCCGCTAAGCCCGGTTATTTTAAGAAAAATAGATGAGGTTGTGAAACTGAATTTGCCGATTTCGATGATCGCTCCCAGCCATGGGATCATCTGGCGCGAAAACCCTCTGCAGATCGTCAATGCTTACGCCGGATGGGCTAAACAGGAAACTAAACCCAAAGTCGTGATAGTTTATGAAACGATGTGGAATTCCACCCAAAAAATGGCCAGGCTGATCGCGGACGGCCTGATCGAAAAGGGGCTGGAAATCAAGCTTTACGATGTTAATAACGCTGACCGGACCGAGATCTTCAGGGACATGCTCGATGCTAAAGGTTTTTTATTCGGCTCCTCGACCCACGATAATGATATGCTGCCGAATATCGCCGGTTTTCTGGCTTTGCTGAAGAATTTCAAGGCTAAAGGCCGGGCGGCCGGGGTTTTCGGCTCTTACGGCTGGGCCGGCGGAGCGGTTAAAGAGATCGAAAACCTGCTGAAGGCTGCCGGGATCGAAGTTGCGGTTAATTCCTGCTCGGCGAAATTCGTTCCGGACGAAAAAGAATCCGCGGACTGCCTGAGATTTTCTTCAGATTTTGCGGCTAAGATAAAATAAAAGGGAGGTGGGGTATGGCGGAATTAAAAGATTTATTTCAGAACGCGGACTGGAAAAAAGAAAAACATGTCCCGACGATCGAATCTCCGGTTTCAGTTGAAAAAGGCAAGATCTTTGAGGTCAAGCTTGCTGTGGGCAAAGAAATAGTCCATCCTAACACCACCGAGCATCACATCCGCTGGATCGAGCTTTATTTTCTGGCGGACGGAGACAAATTCCCTTATCAGATCGCCCGCTTTGAGTTCAGCGCTCACGGAGAATCAGCGCAGGGGCCGAACCTGGGAACAATCTACACTCAGCCGGAAGCGATAGCGGTCTTCAAAACCGACAAGCCCGGGACCCTTCTGGCGTCTTCATTTTGCAATATCCACGGTCTGTGGCAGAATTCCCGGAAGCTGGAGATAAAATAAGCGATGATCAAACTCGGCAGCGACGTATATGATTTTTTCAAGAACCAGACTTTTGTCATCGTCACGACCTTAGATCCGGACGGCAGTCCGCATGATTCCTGCAAGGATATCATCCGCATCAGCCGGGACGGCCGGATCTATCTTTTGGACCTTTATCTGAAGACCACTTTCAACAATCTCAGGAATAACCCCAGGATGTGTATTGCCCAGGTAGATGAAGAAAGTTTCGCCGGGTATTGCCTTAAGGGAACGGGAAAGTCCGTCAAAATAAAGAAGCTTACTCCCCGGATCATGAGCGTTTGGCAGGGAAAAATCACCGCCAGAATCACCAGCAGGATCATCGCTAACCTGCGCAAAGAAAAAGGCCAGAAGATCCATCCGGAATCTCTTCTGCCCCGGCCGGAGTATCTTATAGTCATGGATGTAAAAGAAATAATCGATCTTACTCCCCGACACATCAAGTTCAAAACATAGGAGGCGCTTATGGCAAGTAGCATTTTAGTCTACAGCACACCGACCTGCCCGCATTGCGTCCGGCTTAAACAATTCTTAGCCGAGAACAAAGTGGATTTCGTGAATTACGATGTATCGGTTGACCGCGAAAAAGCTAATGAGGTGATCAAAAAATCCGGACAAATGGGAGTGCCGGTCATGGATATCGACGGCCAGCTGATTATCGGGTTTGACAAGGAAAAGATCAAATCCGCCCTCGGTCTGGCTTAATAGCTTGAGGAGCTAGAATGTACGATCTTATTATCATCGGAGCTGGCCCGTCCGGTATCACCGCCGCGGTTTACGCCGCCCGGAAGAAAATGGATTTCTTGGTCTTGACCGAGGATATCGGCGGCCAGACGGTTTGGTCGAGCAATGTGGAGAATTACACCGGCTACCAGTTTATCGCCGGAGCGGAGTTAGCCCAAAAGTTCGAGGAACACTTGCGCCAGTATGATATTGCAGTGCGCGAGAATGAGCCTGTAATCTCGCTGGAAAAAAACAGCGGATTTTTTACGGCAACTACCGCCAAAGCCGCTTACCAGTCCCGTGCGGTGATCATCGCTTCCGGGAAACGCTCCCGAGAGCTGAAAGTTCCCGGAGAAAAAGAATTCAGGAATAGGGGGCTGACTTACTGCGCTACCTGCGACGGCCCGCTTTTTAGCGGCAAGGTTGTTGCGGTTGTGGGAAACGGAAATTCCGCGCTCGATGCGGCTTTGCAGCTGGTGCGCATCTCCCCCCGGGTCTATATTATCAATGATATTTCTGCGCTGGCCGGAGACGCGGTCATGGCAGAGAAAGTCATCGCGGCTAAGAACGCGGCGGTAATTAACAATGCCCAAGTTACCGCGATCCTGGGGGACAAATTGGTCAGCGGGATCAGGTTTAAGCGTAATGATCGCGAAGAAGTGATCCCGGTCGAGGGGGTTTTCGTAGAGATCGGCCTGATCCCCAATTCCGATTTTGTTCATTTGGTGAAAAAGAACGACTTGGGTGAGATCGAAGTCGATTGCCGGAACGCCACAAGCGCGGAAGGGGTGTTTGCAGCCGGAGATGTCACTACTGTCCCGGAAAAGCAGATCATTATCGCGGCAGGCGAAGGGGCTAAAGCTTGCTTAAGCGCGTTCAGGTATTTAG
>JBFZAG010000071.1:0-26866 GCA_041309145.1 Candidatus Omnitrophota bacterium
GCGCCACCCTCCGCAGCCGACCAGGAATATTTTCTGATAATTTTTTAAGCTATCTATAACTTCCGGAAAGGGTTTTGCTTCTGAAATGATCATTCTCGGTCTCCTTGCTAGCCGACAGCCAGAGATTAAAGCCATTAACTCTGTATTATTCTAACACGATTTTACCCGGCCCTCAAGTAAAATAAAGGGGACGTTTCTATTTTTTTTCTGCCGAGAGTCTTCGAGCTAAAAAAAATAGAAACGTCCCCTTTATTGAGAATAAATAGAAGCGTCCCCTTTATTTTCTTTATCAAAAAAATGGCTTGCGAGGGCTAAAGCCTTCGCAAGCCATATGCTCATTTAATCCCCGCCTGTGCCGTTGATACCTGATGCGCTGAACCTCTCGGTTTCAGGTGGGTGCCTTGTCCGGATACCAAGGTATCCTGGAAGTCGGGCTCCCATAATTATGATGTTGGTTCAACAATTATCAGGTAATAACCAACGAACACTGCAGGGATTTATCTTCTTTAGCTAAAGTATACCACGGCAAAACTGCCCTGTCAATCTCAGGGGTCGATTTTGGCCGGGAATCTTTCCTGGAGGGCTTTTACTATCTGCTCGTGGATTGGGGAGATCTCTTCTTCGGTCAGGGTCCTTTGATCACAGCGGTACTTGCAGGAAACCGTGATCCTTTTAAATCCGGCGGGAACTTTTTCGCCTTCGTAGACATCCTTGAACTCCGCTTCAGCCAGCAGGTTTTGTTTTGCGGCATAGATCGCCGCAGCTATATCCTCAAACCGGACTTCGCTTTTCACGGGCAAAGTTATATCCCGGACGATCCCCGGATAGCGAGGCACGAGAGCGGATTGGAATTTTTTCTCCGCCCGTATAAGCGGCGAGATCTTTTCTTCCAGGGCGAATTCGGCCACAAATACATCTTTGTGTTTTATGTCCAGCGCTTCCAGCGTCTTGCCGGGCAGCTTTTTCAATAAACCGATTTTTTCCTCCGCCCAGAAAACTTCTATCTCGTTAGCGCTTATGAACCGGTATTTGCTTTTCCCGATATCGATCCCCAGCCGGGACAGCACAGTTTCGATTATGCCCTTGAGGTGCAGAAATCCCGGCTCATCCTGGAGGTGGCCGGTTTTCGGCCCTAGCCACCGGGAATCAGCCCCGCAAAGAGCCAGGGCTAAAACATACTTTTCCCGGATATGCCCGGAATCCAGAATATAGGTTTTAGCGATCTCAAAAATTCTGACGCCGGGATTTTGCTGGCGCAGATTATAAGCCACCCGCGCGGCCAGGCTGGGCGCGAGCACCGGCCTCATTACTTCCTGCTCAAGACTTAAAGGATTGGAGACTTCGATCAGGCCTTCCGGCTTGTCCCAGAACCCCTCCAGGCTTTTTTTCTCAACCAGGCTGTAAGTGACCACTTCATTCAGGCCCAGTCCGACAAGCATATCCTTGACCAATGCCAGGTGATCCCGGGATCTTTCTTTCTGGTTTTTTAAGACCGCGGAGGCCAGGGTAGATGGGATGTTTTCAAATCCGTAGATCCTGGCCAGCTCTTCCACTAAATCAACTCCCTCTTTGACATCCAGCCTCCAGGAAGGAACGCGGACAACAAGCTCGCTCTTGGCCTTGGCTTCTGTCTCGAACCCCAGACAGGAAAGAATGTTCCTGGCTTTGGCCGCGGGAATATCTATGCCCAGATTCTTTTTAATGCTGGATAAAGAAAAAGCGATCTTTAAGGCTTTCCGCGGCGCAAAGCCGGAGCTTCCCGCGCCGGCCTGATCCCCCGAACAAAGTTCCGCGATCAAACTCGCGGCCTTTGCAGACGCGAGCTCCACGATCTCCGGGTCAATGCCCCGCTCAAACCTGTAAGCGGCGTCGCTGGCCATCCCCAGTTTTTGCCGTCCGCGCCGGACCACTACCGGATCGAATATCGCCGCTTCTAAAAGAATATTCTTTGTCTCTGGCCCCACTTCTGTATCCTTGCCGCCCATTACTCCGGCAATAGCAACCGGTTTTTCTTTATCCGCGATCACCATAATATCGCCATCCAGTTTTCTGGCTTGCCCGTCTATCGTGACCAAAGACTCCCCGTTCTTGGACCGGCGGACGGCAATTTCCGGGCCGCTTAATTTATCCAGGTCAAAAGCGTGCAAAGGCTCTCCCAGCTCGAATAAAACATAGTTAGTGACGTCCACGACATTATTAACGCTGCGCAAGCCTACCAGCTCCAGACGGTCCCTCAGCCATTGCGGAGAAGGCTTGACTTTGACGTTACGGATAATCCTGGCGGTATAAAGAGGGCAGTCTTTTTTATCTTCTATTTGGATACTGATCTTTTCTTTTCCTTGCGGCCTTGCGGCCTTGCGCCCGGCGCTATCGGAGGCGTCGGTATACGCTTGTGCGTAATGACCCGGCATCTTCTTAAGCTTCTTGCCCGTCAACGCCGCGACTTCCCTGGCCACGCCGATCACGCTTACCCAATCCGGCCGGTTAGAGGTGATCTCGATCTCAAAAACAAAATCTTTAGACCTCCCCTCGACAGCCTTGACTTCCAGGCCGGCCATGGTCAGCTTTTCGGCGAGCTCCCCAGCCGGGATCTTAATGTCGACAAATTCTTTCAGCCAGTTATAAGTGACTTTCATTCTTTAGAATTGTTTTAAAAACCGCAGATCATTTTCGAAAAACATCCGGATATCGTTTACGCCGTATTTAAGCATGGCGATGCGCTCCACCCCCATGCCGAAAGCGAAGCCGGTATATTTTTGGGGGTCATAGCCCACATTTTTAAAAACATTAGGGTGGATCATCCCGGAGCCGAGGATCTCCAGCCAGCCTTTTCTTCCGCAGACCGAACAGCCTTTGCCTTTGCAGATAATGCAGGAAATGTCCACTTCCGCGGAAGGCTCGGTAAAAGGAAAGAAATGCGGCCGGAACCTCATCTTGATATCGTCGCCGAATATGCCTTTGGCGAAAAACTCCAGGACCCCTTTTAAATCCGAGAAAGAGATATTCTCGTCGACCATAAAGCCCTCGATCTGGTGGAACATAAAAGAGTGCGAGGCGTCCACCGCGTCCGGACGGAACACCCGGCCCGGCGCGACGATCGCCAATGGGGGCTTTCCGGACTTCATCGCCCGGATCTGCACCGTGGAAGTCTGGCTGCGCAAAAGGTATTTACCTTCGGCTCCGGCGGGAGCGTTCAAATAAAAAGTGTCAAAAGCCTCTCGCGAAGGGTGATCCAGGGGAATATTCAGCCCGGTAAAATTATTGTATTCGCTTTCGATCTCCGGGCCGTCAACGACCGTAAAGCCCATTCTGCGGAACATCTCGCAGATCTCCTGGATGACCAGGGTCAGCGGATGCTTGTGGCCGAGCTCCTGGCAGACTCCCGGCAAGCTTATATCTATATCGGAGGTTTTTTCTTGTCTCTCCAGCCGGCCCAGGTCTTTCTGCTTATCTTCGAAAAGCCCGTTCAGCCGGCTTTTCAACTCGTTGACCTGTTTGCCGAAAAGCCCCCGCTGCTCGGCAGGAAGAGAGGGAATTGAGCCGGTAAGTCCGGCCAGAACCCCTTTTCGGCCCAGATATTTTACTTTGAGCTCTTCCAATGCCGCCGGAGAAACACAGTTATTTATTTCTGTTTCCGCGGCCTGACTAATATTGAGTATGTCCATAATATTATTAAAATTGTCCCCAGGCTATAAGCGGCCTTCAGCTTCCGGGCGCTCAACGTGTCGGCAACCCCGTATCCGCTTTTTATCAAACTCAGGCTTTGGGCGTGGATATCCAAATCGCCCCCGTGGTCTAAACAGCTGCGGCGAAACTCTCCGACAACCTCGACCAAATCGCCGATATTTTTATACGAGCCGGTATGGGCGATCAACCCGGCCAGATCTTTTTTGACCCAGACCCCCAGCGCGTTTTTGCCGTCGTTAAGGTTGACCCAGGCGTATTCCCCCCTGGCCATGACCTCGCCGATGACCTCGCCGATGTAGACCACGGTTTTTCCGTCGTAATCTTTAGCGTTCTGGATCAGGTCCGCGCTGGAAACCGCCTGGGCAAAACTCTGCCCCCCCAAAAAAACAATACCTAAAAGTATCGCGCCTTGGATCGCGCGTCTTGCTCCTTGAAACAACACATGTGACATGTGCCGTGTGACCTGTGACATGTTTTATTTCCCCTTAAACGCCGCGTAAACAAACCCCAACAAAGTCAGGACCGACATGAATTCCAGCCTTCCCGCCCACATTTGGATTATATAAGTAACTTTCAAGACCGAAGGCATTCCCGCATCGGTTATCCCGGAGGATAAGCCGATATTAGCCGCGGCTGAAGTCGATTCAAAAAGCGAGTTGAGGAACGGATATCCGCAGAACATCCCGATGATCGCGCCCGCTCCATAGAAAGCAAGGTAAGCCATGGTAATGATCAATGCCGGCCTGACCTGTTTATTTTCCAGGAACATCTCTTTTAAATGGTGGAATTTCTGGACCACGATAGCGCGCTCCGGCAGGATTATCTTCTTAATATCCTGAACCAGGGCCTTGAAAATTATCCCGATGCGGATGATTTTGATGCCGCCGGTAGTAGAGCATACGGCCCCGCCCAGGAACATCGCACACATGATTCCGACCATGGCCAGATCTCCCCACTCGCCGATAAACTGCCGGGTGTAAATTGTCTGAAACCCGGTAGTGGTATGGCTGGAGATCAACAGGTAAAAGCCTTTGCGGAATAAAGCTGAAGCCTGGGGATAGAGACCGGTTCGATAAAGCCCGAATGCGGTGATCAGGAAGGTCAGCATTACCGTCGCGAAAAATGTCCTTGTCTCGATGTCCCTCACGATCTCTTTACGGTTGCCCGTCCAGAGAATATAATGCAGCTTGAAATTCATCGCCCCCAGGATCATGATCACTACGGTGATCAGCTCATAAGTCAAACTGTGATAATACAGGATGCTCTGGGACTGGGGAGTAAACCCGCCGGTATCAAAAGCGGCCATGAAAATACAGGCGCCGTGAAAAAATGAATTAAACGCGGACATCCCGTTTAGGAGGCCGGTCAGGCCTAAAGCGAGCGTGCCCAGGATAAGATAAACTATGCTCACCAGCCAGATGAACTGGCTGGTGTGGGCGATGTTGGGCATGATCCTTTCGTCGCGGGCTTCTCCGACATACATGGTAAAGCCGCCGGTAAAGCCTTTCACGAATAAGGATAGGGCGACTATGACGATACCCTGGCCGCCGATAAACATGCTCAAATGCCGCCAGAGATTATGCGAGCGAGATAGGTGATCAAGATCCTGGACAAGGATCATGCCGGATGTGGTGAACCCGGACATTGCTTCAAAACAAGCGTCCAGATAAGATAGCCAGTGGCCGCTCAAGTACAGCGGGACGGCGCCCAGGAACATCGCCGCCAGCCAGGACAAAGAAACCACGATCATTCCCTGCATCCAATTCAGGTTCCTGTCGGTCCGGAAAAAGTTTTCCAGGATCAAGCCGATAATCAAAGTTATTTCCAGGCTGAGCAGAAAGTCAAAAGCGGGCACGCGCTCTTTTAAGGCCAGGGCTAAAGTCAGGGGCAAGAGCATGGTAAACCCCAGGCCTAAAATCACTTTGCCCAGATAAAAAAGAATTATTTGAATATCTTCTTTGCGGGGTTTTAGGATCATAGGGGCGTATTATGCTTTTATGTAAAATATCAGACAGGCGATAAAAGCAGTGAAAATAATCAATAGCGCGTAAAAAATTTCCGAGGCTATGCCCAGGCTGATGTTGAAAATATTCCTGGTTTTCATATCAGATCTTCCCCACTAATGCGCTGATAAGCTGAGCTTCGTTGCCGACCAAAGCCATGGCGATAATGTCATCTCCGGCTTCTAACACAGTGTTGCCTTTGGGAAGGATCACCTCTTCCCCCCTGACGATAGAAACCAGCGCCGTATCTTTGGGCAGCTCGATATCTTTGATCTTTTTGTTGAGCACCGGAGACTCAACCGGCAGGTCCACCCGCACAATAGCGTATTTGCCCCGCTTAAAACTCATCAGGTTGACAAAATCCGAAAAAGAAACTTCTTCCTCGATGATCTTGCCGATGATCATCGTAGCGTCTACGGGAACGTCGATGCCCAGCTCCGCGAAAACCCGCTCGTTATCGGGGTTGTTCACCCGGCCTACGGTCCGGCGGGTATTAAAAAGCTCCTTGGCAAGTTGGCAGACGATTATATTGTCCTCATCGTCTCCGGTGACCGCGGCTACCACATCCGCGTGCTTTACTCCCCCCTCCTCCAGGATCGCCGGATCGCAGCCGTCGCCGTTGATCACCAGGATCTCCAGCTCTTTGGCGATATCCTCGCAGGTCTGCTTGTCTTTTTCGACTATGCTGACCGTGTGCTTTCCGCGGTAAAGCCTTTTTGCCAGGTAATAACCGACTTTCCCCGCGCCGACAACCAAGATCCTCATCTTTCCCCTCGCCTAGCCGATGCCGAACTTTTCTTTTATTTTATCCAGGCTGTCCACTTTGACTACGCCCATCAAAATGTCTTTTTCCTTTACCGGTGTCCCGGGATCCGGGATCACCACTCCGGAAAGGTTTCTTATGGCCACGACCACGAACTCTCCGGATACATTCACCTGTTCCACGGTTTTCCCCACCAGGTCTTTTTGGGCTTCGATCTCGATCACTCCCAGGTCTTTGGTCTCGATCAAATAGCTGGTGAACCGGGATTCCACGATCTTGTCCCGGATCATCGAAGCAAACAGAACCGTCCCGCTTAAAATATCCAGCCCCAGGGCCCGGTAAATATGCGCCCGCTGCGGGTCGTAGACCCGGGCGATAACCTTGGGGACTTTGAATATTTTTTTAGCTACCTGGGCGGAGATCAAATTGGTATTATCGCCGTTTGTGACCACGCAAAAAGCGTCGGCTTTTTCGATCCCGGCCTGTTTGAGCAGGTTAAGATCAAACCCGTTGCCGACCAAAGACACTCCGTTAAAGCTGTTGCCCAGCCGGTCCAGCGATGGCTGGCTTTTATCGATCATCACCACATCGTGGCCCTCTTGGGACAAAAGCTTAGCCAGCTCCGAACCTACCCGGCTGCATCCGACTATGATCACATACATGATTATGCTCTCTTATGAGGCGATCAACCCGCCCGGTAAAAATTTCAGCCTTTGGCTATTTCCAGAAGCTGCTTAAAGACTTTTCCGTCTTTTACCGCGATCTCGGCGATCATTTTCCGGTCCAATGCGACCTGGGCTTTTTTCAAGCCGGCCATAAATTTGCCGTACGTGAGGCCTTCGGCGCGGCAGGCGGCGTTGATCCGGGCGATCCAGAGCCCGCGAAAATCGCGCTTGCGGGCTTTGCGGTCCCTGTAGGCGTAGGTCAACGCGTGCAAAAGAGCGCGCCGGGCCTGCTGGAACTGTTTGCTGCGGTCCAGCCAAAACCCCTTTGCCGCTTTTAATACCCTCTTCTTCCTTCTCCTGGTTGCAGCGCTGTGTTTAATCTTTGCCATGAATTGCTCCTTCCTGAAGTTCCGGGATATGCCCTGCTCTTAGCGGGTTGAACCGTAAGGCATGACTCTCTTGAGATACTTCGCGCTTTTTTTGTTGGCTACGGTCCTGCCCTTTCTTAAATTCCTGACCCTTTTAGCATCTTTATTTGTTTGCAGGTGGCTTTTGCCGCCGGCATAATATTTGATCTTGCCTTTTTTGGTCAATTTAAACCTTTTGGCAACGCCTTTCTTGGTCTTTAACATTTCTTTTCTCCGTGTTGTTTTTAAAGCAGCCTACACTTTTTTGGGGGCGAGAACAAAAGACATGATCTTGCCCTCTAAAGACGGCTCCTTTTCTATCTGGCCATCGCTTTGCGTGTCAATGATAAATTTATCTAAAATCTTCCTGCCCAAATCCAGGTGCTCGATCTGCCGCCCCTTAAAGAAAAGGTCCACTTTTACCCTGTCTTTCTTCTTTAAAAAACCGATGGCTTGCTTTAATTTCACCTGGAGATCATGCTCGTCGATATTCGGGTGAAGACGGATTTCTTTTATCCTGCTCTGGCGTTGATGCTTTTTGGCTTCCCGCTCTTTTTTCTCCTGGTCATACCGGAACTTGTTGTAATCCAGGACCCGGCAAACAGGCGGAACGGCCTGAGGAGCTACTTCTACCAGATCAAGGCCTGATTCATCGGCGATCTGCCGGGCCTTGTCGATGGAAACGATCCCCAGCTGATTTCCTTCAGCACCAATAAGCCTCACTTCAGGGACGCGGATTCTTTCGTTTATGCGGATAAATTTTTTTATGGCGACCACCTCCTCATTTTGAGGTTACGTAATGCTACGCAACCTTGTTGTTTACTTCTGCTTTAAGCTTTTCTATAAACTCCGCCGAGGGCAAGCTCAGCTGCTCTTTGACATGGCGTTTGCGCACGGTAACGGTTTTAGCTTCGGCCTCGCGCTGGCCCAGGACCAGCACATAAGGTATTTTTTCCAGTTCAGCCTGGCGGATCCGCTTGTTCAGGGTTTCGTTGCGGCTGTCGATCTCGGCGCGGATGCCGCTAGCCAAAAGCAGGTTTTGCACCTCCGCCCCGTAATCGGCGATATCTTCTTTGATCGGGATAACCCTGGCCTGGACCGGAGCCAGCCATAGGGGAAAATCGCCCATGTAGTGTTCGGTCAAACAGGCGGTAAATCTCTCCACGCTGCCCAGCAATACCCGGTGGAGCATGATCGGCTGTTTCTCTGATCCGTCAACATCGACATAAGCCAGCTCGAATCTTTTGGGCAGGCTGAAGTCGCATTGCACGGTAGCGCATTGCCAGGAGCGCTTTAAGGCGTCTTTTAATTTAATATCTATTTTCGGGCCGTAAAAAGCGCCGTCGCCCTCATTGATCTCATAGGCCAGCCCCAGCGCCTTTAAAGAATTCTCCAGGGCATCGGTCGCCGATTTCCAGTCTTCGTCCGATCCGATCGATTTATCCGGGCGGGTGCTTAGCTCAATCCCCATCTTGTCAAACCCAAAAACTTTCATGGTGGTAAAGACGAATTCCACAACGGCTTTTATCTCTGCCTCGACCTGCGAAGGAAGGCAGAAAATATGGGCGTCATCCTGGGTGAAACCGCGCACTCGCAGCAACCCGTGCATGACCCCGGCTTTTTCGTGGCGGTAAACCGTGCCCAGCTCAAAAAGGCGCAAAGGCAGGTCGCGGTAACTGCGCACTTTGGATTTATAGATCAGCATGTGCCCCGGGCAGTTCATCGGCTTCAAGACAAACTCTTTCTCGTCTATCTTGAAGGTATACATATTCTCCCGGTAATAATCCCAGTGGCCGTAAGTTTTCAAGAGCTCGGCCTGCATGATATGCGGAGTAACCACCAATTGGTACCCGCGTTTTAAATGCTCTTCTTTTTCGTAATCTTCGATGAGCTTGCGCAATAAAGCGCCTTTGGGCTGGTAAAACACCAGCCCCGGCCCCGCCTGTTCCTGATAAATATCAAAGAGCTCAAGCGACGGCCCGAGCTTGCGGTGGTCGCGCAGCTTTCTCTCTTCAAGGTCCTTCAAATACTCGTCTAATTCTTTCCTGCTCTCAAAACAAGTCCCGTAGATCCGCTGGAGCATGGGATTGGTCTCGATCCCGTGCCAGTACGAGCCGGCTACGGACAACAATTTAAAAGCTTTGATCCCGCCCGTGGATTCGATATGCGGGCCGCGGCAGAGATCCGCAAACCCCTCTCCGGTCTTATAGACCGAGACCTTCTGATCAACAATGTCCCGGATCAATTCCAGCTTATAGGTCTCGTTTAATTTCTTAAAAAGGGTTTCCGCTTCGGGCTTAGTCAGCTCTTGGCGAACGAATTTCTCGTCCTTAGCAATGATCTCGGCCATTTTCTTCTCGATATTACCCAGATCATCGTCTGTAAAAGGCTCTTTTTTGTCGAAATCGTAATAAAACCCGTCTTCGATCGCCGGGCCGATGGTCAGCTTTGTTTCCGGCCACAGTTCTTTGACCGCCTGAGCCATGACATGCGAGCAAGAATGCCTTAATGTGTCGATATCCATTGCCGTTAATCTTTGAACTATTGACTATGAACTGCGAATCATGAATTTAAATGGGCCCATGAGGACTTGAACCTCAGACCTTTGCGATGTCAACGCAACGCTCTAACCAACTGAGCTATGAGCCCGAATTTTCAATAATGTTCGCTCATAGCGAACACCTTATAACCAATGACTGATAGCATCATTTTCCTGTGGCGCCATCAGGAATCCCGAAGCGATTACCATAATACATGTTGCGCTGAGGGACTGAGCTATGAGCCCGAATTTTTTCCCAAAATCTATTTGTGGGCAAGGAGGGAGTTGAACCCTCACGCTCTTTCAAGCGGGAGATTTTAAGTCTCCATCGTCTGCCATTCCGACACTTGCCCGCAAGACCAAATTGGAGGCGCGGAGCGGACTCGAACCGCTGAATAACTGTTTTGCAGACAGTTGGCTTGCCACTTGCCTACCGCGCCGCAATCTATTTCTTAAAAACTATTGCTTCTTTGACTATCCGCTCAACGTCGGCCAGGCAACCCGCCCCCACTTTGCCGCAAGCAAGCTTTCCCTTGATCGGGTCGATAAATTTATACCCCAGCGATCTCAGCTTCTGGATGTTGCCTTGGGTTATTTTATTCCGGTACATCTTTTCGTTCATGGCCGGAGCGATCAAAACCGGAGCGCTGGTCGCGCAAACCAGGCAAGTCAACATGTCGTCGCTGATCCCCGAAGCGATCTTTCCTATAATATTCGCGGTAGCCGGAGCGATGAGGACAAGATCCGCCTTTTCCGCCAGAGATACGTGCTCGATATCCCATTGCTCCGGGCTTTTAAACATATCCGTATATACTTTATTGCCGCTTAAGTTGGCGAACAAAGCCGGCTTGACCAGCTCTCCGGCCTCTTCGGTCATCACCACCGAAACCGAGGCTCCGCCATCCCTCAGCCTGCGGACGATCTCGCAAGCTTTGTAAATAGCGATGCTGGCGCAGACACCTAAAATGATTTCCCGGTTTTTGCCCATTTTAAAATCAGTCTTTTGTCTTGACTTTTCCTTCGGAGATCTCCCGCAAAGCGACGGTAGACGGCTTAGCGCCGGCGTTGACCTCCTGGACCAGCTTAGGATTACCCTCTGCCAGCTCCAAAGCTCTTTTGGAAGCAACAACCACCAGTTTGTAAATCGAGCCGTCGGTTTTATCCAGCATTTTTTCCAGAGCTGCGTAATACATACTTTTCCCTCTCCTGGCAAACTAGGTTATTTGTTTGGCGATTATCCCCTTGAGCTGCCTCACTGCCTGAGCCAAATTTCCGTTTACCACGCAGAAATCGAATCCCGGTGCGCTCTTGATCTCATTTTTAGCCAAACGCAGACGCTTGGCTATCTCGGCCCTGCTCGTCTCCCGATGGCGATTTTCGATCCTCCGGGCCAGTTCTTCCAGCGAAGGCGGCATGATAAAAACAGCGACGGAGTTGTCCGGGTAAAGAGCCTTGATCCTGGCCGCCCCTTTCAGGTCCAGACAAAGAATCAGGCTGCGGCGCTCTTTCAGCCGGCTGTCAACAAAATCCCGGCCTGTCCCGTAATAATACCCCAAATATTTAGTCCACTCAAGGATTTTCTGCCTCTTCCGCCCCTGGAGGAATTCCTTTTCGCTGATAAAAAAATAGTCCCGCCGCTCCTTTTCTCCCTGCCTTCTGGGCCGGGTGGTAAAAGAAACGGATTTTTCCAGCTTTCCGGAAAATTTTTTATCCGCTAACACCGCCTGAGCAAGAGTGGTCTTCCCCGAACCCGAGGGCCCGGAAAAAACAAAGAGCAGTCCCTTTTTCTGGCGCACCGGTTTACTCCACATTCTGCACTTGCTCGCGCAGTTTTTCGATCTCGCTTTTTATCTGCACTACCCGCGAGGATATCTGAACGTCGAAAGACTTTGCTCCGGTGGTGTTGGCCTCGCGCTGCATCTCCTGGCAGATAAAATCCAGCTCTTTGCCTATGGGGCCAGAGATAAACAGTTTTTTCCGGAAGCTCTGGGCGTGGAAAGCTATTCTCTGCAGCTCTTCGGTTATGTCGGATTCTTTGAGAAACGCCGTTCGCTCGGCATCGGTGGCAAAAGCCGCCGCTTTTTCCTTGATCGCTATCTTGAACCGGGTTTTGACGAAGGATATGCTTTTGTTCAAGCCGTCTATCTGGGCTTTCAAATGGGCAAACAAAGCCCGGCCTTCTTTCCTGCGCATCAAGACCAGATCGTCCAGCGCCTGCCCTAAAACCTCTTTGATCCCCAGCCAAAGATCAGCCGCGGGAATGTTCTTTTCCGCCACCGAAAGGACTCCGGGCAGATTGATCAGGGTGTCGACCTTGACCTGGTCTTTCAGGGCGTAACTTTTAGTTATCTGGCCGACCACGCGGAAATACTCGTCAAGCAGCTTCCGGTTAACCGTTATTTGGGGATTCGCCCTCCTGCCCATATTGACCACGCAGATCAAGCGCCCGCGCCTGATCCGGGATTCGATCTCCTTTTTGATTTTGTCCTCGAGAGAGATCTGCCCTTCCGGAAGATGCAAAACCGCTTCCAAAAATTTATGGTTAGTGCTCCTGATCTCTACGGAAATGCTGCCTAAGCCGGCGATGTTTTTCTCTTTGCTGCCGAAACCCGTCATCCCTTGAATCATCTCGCGTATTCCTTTCTGCTTACGCCCATTCTTCTTTTTCGCACTCTTTGTAAATGATCTCTTTTTTAGGATACAGGTCCACGATTATCTCGTCCGGAGAAAACCAGAGCTTGATCTCCCTCTCGGCTTCGGAAACATTCGAGGAAACATGGATCACGTTTTCAAAAAGCCCCGAGGTCAGGATCCTGCCGTAAGAACCGCGGATGGAGGTCGGATCCGCTTCTTCCGGATTCGTCGCTCCGGCCAGGCCGCGGCATTTTTCGATAGCCTCTCTCCCCCAATAGATCAAAGCCATGACTTTTTTGCGGTCATGCAGTTCCCCCTGCAGGTATTTGACCAACTCCGGGAAAAACGGCTTATCTTTTAAATGCTGATAATGTTCCTCGGCGAGCTTCTGGGAAACCCGGACCATTTTAGCGGCCACTATTTCCAATTTGGTTTCCGACAGCCGGGTCAGGATGTTTCCGGTCAAGGATTTTTTCAAGCCGTCGGGCTTGATCAGGATCAAAACGGCCTGGTTGGCGGATTGGCTGGGGCTCATAATTATATTTCTCCTCTCATCTTATGCACGATCCTTTCCAGATCATCTTGAGAATAAAAATCCACCACGATGCTTCCCCTTTTTTTCTTCTTGACGATCCGCACCTTGGTCGATAAGATCTGCTGTAATTGCTCTTCCATGATCTTGGTCAAAGGGTCGCCGGCGCTGATCTTAACCCGGATCCGGGAAGAGCTTAACCGGGGGCGGCTGGTCTTGATCATATTTTCCAGCTCGCGGACTGACAAAGATTTCATTATGATATCCTGGACCAGCCTGCGCTGAAGGTTAAAATCAGAGATCTCTAAAAGCGCCCGGCCGTGAGCAAAAGAAATCCTGTTATTTTTTATTTCTTCCTGCACTTCAGACGGCAGTTTCAAAAGCCTCAGCGTGTTGGTGACCGAAACCCGGGATTTTCCCAATATCACGCTGACCTCATCCTGGGTAAGGTTGAACTTTTCGATCAGATACTGATAGGCTCTGGCCTCTTCTATGGGGTTAAGCTCTTTTCTTTGAATATTCTCGATCAGGGCGATCTCCAAAGAATCACGATCATCCACCTCTTTGATTATAGCCGGTATCTCTTTTAATTGCAGTATGTTGGCTGCGCGGAGCCTTCTTTCTCCGGCGATCAACTCAAACAGCTCTCCTTTAGGCCGAACCAAAATCGGCTGGATGATCCCCTTTTCCCGGATAGACTGGACCAGCTCATCCATAGCTTCCTTTTCAAAATTTTCCCGGGGCTGAAAAGGATTAGGTCTGACCGAGGACAGGGATAGATTAAAGATCTTTTTCCCCCTATCCTCTTCTTGCTGAACAGGGATCAATGCACTTATACCCTTGCCGAGCGCTCTTCTCTCCATTGACTGCTCCTTAAAATGATTGAACTTGTCCGCTCATCTCTTTAATACAATTTGGACATTTGTTAACTTTATAAATTTTCACTTTGCACATTTTGGACATTATTTAAACTTGCGGGATTTTGACTGCCTTCAATTTGGACATTTACTTCAGGCAAAAACCCTAATATTTCTTTTGTCAATTCTTCATACTTAGTCGCACCCAAATTGTTCCGGTCATAAAGAGCTATCGGCTTTCCATAACTTGGTGCCTCGCTTAATCTTATGCTTCGAGGAATGACCGTATCGTACACTTTTTCCTTAAAGTTATTTTTCACTTCGCGGATCACTTCCCGGCTTAAATTGGTCCGGAAATCAGCCATTGTCAAAATTACTCCTTCAACAGCAAGATGCGGGTTGATATTATTTTTAACCAAAGTTATAGTATTCATTAATTGTGACAGCCCCTCTAAAGCATAATATTCACACTGGACCGGGATCAAAACCGAATCCGCGGAGCATAAAGCATTGATCGTAAGCAACCCTAAGGAAGGCGGTGAATCAATAATGATAAAATCGAAATTTTCCCTGGCGGCGACCAGGGCTTTTTTTAAACGATATTCCCGGCCCATTGCCCCGACCAGTTCAACCTCTGCTCCGGTAAGATCCAGATTGGATGGACACAAAAATAGGTTTTCAATATTGGTGGGGATCACCACATCCTTGATCTCGGATTCTTCCAGCAAGATATGATATGTGCTTTTTTTTACGCCGTGGCGATCAATGCCTACTCCGCTGGTAGCATTAGCCTGGGGATCTAAATCAATCAGTAAAACTTTCTTGCCGAAAATTGCCAAGTAAGAAGAAATATTGATCGCGGAAGTTGTTTTGCCGGTACCGCCTTTTTGATTGCAAACAGCAATTACTTTTCCCATTGGAAATTATAGGGTTACGAATTGTTCCTCGCGGAACATTCGTTTTAGCTCTAATCCAATTATCTATTTAAATTGTCTTTTGTCAAGAAATTTCTTGTTCTTTTTGCAGAGTTACCCGCACCTTGGCCAATTTTGCTCCCGCCATTCCAAAAAGCCCTTTTTCTTCGTCGCAAAGAATTTCAATTTTAACCTTGTTGCGCCTGGCCTTTAATTCCAGCAACGCTTTTTCTACCGCTTCCTGGACAGTTTTGCCCTCTGTTTCTACTGAGCTTGCTTTTGTCATTTTTTCCCGGCTACGCGCAATTGATACGCCATCGTCATTGTGCTGTTAATGAACCAGTAAAGCACTAAGCCTGAAGGCATGCGATAAAAAAGAAAACCGAACATTATGGGCATTATTATAAGCATGATCTTTTGCTGTTCGGCTTGAGCAGAACTAGCGCTGCTCATGGAGAATTTCTGCTGAATGAACATTTCAATGGCCATGAGAATCGGCAGGATATTAAACTCGTTGCCAATTATGGGGAATTTTTGAGCAAACACGAAAAGCCTGTCCGGCTCAGATAAATCCTTGATCCAGAAAAAACTTGCCCCTTTTAAAGCTATTGTGCGGGTTAAAACCTGGTAAAGAGTAAAAAATATAGGGATTTGCAGGATCATGGGCAGACACCCGCCCAAAGGATTGACTTTATGTTTTCGATATAACTCCATAACTTCCTGATTTTGCCTTTGGGGGTTATCTTTAAATTGTTTCCGGATTTCCTCTACCTTGGGTTGCAAAGCCTGCATTTCCTTCATTGAATTCATTTGTTTGGCGGTTAAAGGATACAGCAGCAAATAAATGGCTAAACTTAAGCATATAATAACCCATCCCCAACTATGAAAAATGTTATAAAAAAGCTCCAACATCATTAATAACCCCTGGGCGATCAGGTCAAATTTACCAAAATAGATCACTGCCCGCCAATCCGGATCAAGCATTTTTAAAATTTTGGCGTCCTGGGGTCCGATGTAAACCCTGAATTTACTTTCCCAGGTTCCACGGGGAACAATTTTTAATTCCGGCCAGAACAATCCGACTTCCGATTCTTTATTCGGCGTTTTAGCAATAAACCCGCTGCTGTCCTGCAGGCTGGGCTGGATAATCGCGCAAAAGTACCGGTCCCTTAAAGCCAAGAACCTCAATTTACTGAATAGGGCCTCTTTTTGAAAATTGGGATGGGCGATTTTCTCGTCACTCCAAACCGTAACTCCATGAAAAGCCATTTTATCTTTATTATCGGCGGGATCGATTGTTCCTAGCGTTAAGGGAAGCTTAAAATTAAGGGGGGAGGAGGAAAGATTCTCGATCTTAAGCAAAAATTCAAAGTCATAGCCCGAGCCCGAAAAAACATACTCTTTGCTGATTCTTTTTTCCCCGTCGAGATAAAAATACGTAACACTATTGTTTGCAATTGGTTGCCTCGTAAAAATCAACCCTTTTTCTCCGACCTGCAGGCCGTTTCTCAGAGGAAAAACATAGCCCTGATGGCTGTCAAAAACTATTTCTTTTATTGCTCCTTGCCGCTCATCGAAAATGAATTTTCTCTGGCCCTGCCAAAACTCAAACAAAGCCGGAGCGGTGATCAGGGGATCTAAAACCGCCGGCTGGGAAATACCCGGCTTGACCGGGATCGCTGTTTTCTGTGGATATTCCTGTGGATTAGAAGCGATTTTAGGCTTGACCGTGAAATTAGACCAGATCGCCAAAACAATAAAAGAGGAAGCCAGGGCCAATAATAATCT
The DNA here is from genome assembly GCA_041309145.1 of Candidatus Omnitrophota bacterium. GTDB lineage: Bacteria > Omnitrophota > Gorgyraeia > Gygaellales > Profunditerraquicolaceae > JAPLLS01. Next base: position 16,790 of record JBFZAG010000071.1, read on the forward strand.
TTTTTCCATATTCATAGGTTATACCAATGGGTCATATCCGGATCTGCCGGATAGGGGGTGACAGCGCAATAATCGTCCTGCCGCCTTAGTTGCGCCTTTTAAGATTCCGTATTTACTGACCGCCTGCTTGGCGTATTCCGAACAGCTCGGCCAGAAACGGCATGAATGGGGCAAGAGACAGCTTATTTGCTTTTGATAGAACACCAGCGGGGCGATAAACAGGTCTCTGGGTTTTAAAGACAAAGCTTTTTTCTTCCTTTTTGTCGTCGGCGGTTAATGGTTTTCCTGCCGTCTTTGGTGGCCATTTTTACCAGAAAACCCTGGCTTCTTTTTTGCACGATATTCGACCGGGTCTTAATATTTTTTTTCATTTTCGGCTTTCCTTTTTTTAGATTCGTTAAATTATAACACAAATAAAACCCAAGTCAACACTTAGTGTTGGGTCTTTAGAAGAATCGATTTTAACACAACTTTTTTTCCTGTCAAGCAGAGAGATGTTAAATACTTTCCTGATTTTTGTTGACTGGATATTTTTTTAGGGTATAATTAATCCTGGCTTTAAAGGATTTTTGTTTTTACTAACCCGAAAAAGATATCCACAAAGTTATCCAATCTGTGAATAAGCTGTGGACGCCCTGAATTACTGCCATGTCCGAACTGCAATCAATCTGGGAACAAGCTAAAGCTCAGCTCAAAAGCAAGCTGGGGGACACCGTATTCCAGACCTGGATCTTTCCGTTGCGCCCCAAACTGAAAACTTTGGGCCGGATCACCCTGGAAGCCCCGGATACTTTTTTCCGGGATTGGGTGCTCAAGCACTACAAGTCCAGCCTCGAGGAAATATTTAGCCGGGTCTTGAACGAGCCGGTCACAATAAGCCTGGAGACCGCCGCCGCTTCCGGCGCTCCGGCGGAAAGAGAGACTGCGGAGTTGCCCAGAACAAAAACCCGGGAAAGCCCGGCAGAGCCGCTGCTTTTAAATCCCCGCTATACTTTTGAAAATTTTATTCTCGGGCCCTCTAACCGCCACGCCCACGCCTATTCTCTGGCCGTGGCCGACTCTCCGGGGAAAAACTACAACCCTTTGTTTATTTACGGCGGGGTAGGGCTGGGGAAAACCCATCTTATGCAGGCGATCTGCCACCATATCAAAACCGCTTTCCCAAAACTGAAGATCTGCTACATGCCTTCCGAGCGCTTTACCAACGAGCTTATCGACGCCATTCAACACAAGACTACGCCGGCTTTTCGCCAAAAATACCGCAATATCGATATCCTGGTTTTAGACGATATCCATTTTATCGCCGGAAAAGAATCCACCCAGGAAGAGTTTTTCCATACTTTTAACGCTCTTTACGACGCGCATAAGCAGATCATTATTTCTTCGGACCGGCCGCCTAAAGAGATCGCCAATTTACAGGAAAGGCTGGTATCGAGGTTCAGCTGGGGGCTGACCACCGATGTCCAGCCGCCTGATTTAGAGACCCGGGTAGCTATCCTCAAGAAAAAAATCGAGCGGGAGCCGGTCCAGGTTCCCGACGAAGTGATCTTTTTCATCGCCCAGCTGATCAAAACCAATATCCGGGAACTTGAAGGGGCGCTGATCCGGATCATCGCCTACTCTTTGCTGGAAGAAAAAACCATATCGCTGGAACTGGCCAAAGAGGTTTTAAAAGACCTGCTTAAAGAACCGAAAAAGCTGATCACCGTCGATTTTATCCAGCGCTGCGTGGCCGAAGAGTACGGGGTGTCTATGGCGGACTTAAAGCTCAAGCGCCGGAATAAAAACATTGTTTTGCCCAGGCAGGTGGCCATGTATATCAGCCGGGAGATGACCGATCTCTCTTTTCCGGAAATCGGCAACTGCTTTGGGGGGAAAGACCACACAACAGTATTGCATTCTTACAATAAAATAAAAGAGGACTTGAGCAGTGATGATTTTTTAAAAGATAAAGTCCAGCGGATTATACAGGTCATTCAGCAGTAATCCCCCGCTTATACAGCGGTGATTTTTTTATAACTTTATGCGGTTATTGCGGATAAATTTTTTTCAACAGAAATCTATCTCCTTTATTACTAAGACTATCTTTCTTTTTAAATATCAAATAATAACAATAGGAGGAAACAAAAATGCGCTTTAAAGTGGATAAAAACACCCTGGCTAAAGGGATCGACACTATTCAGAATGTCATCAGCGCCAAAGCGAGCTTACCTATATTAGCCAACTTTTTATTAGAAGCCCAAAAAAACAATTTAAAACTCACCGCAACTGACCTGAATATAGGGATAAGCTGTGTAATACCTGTGGATATACAGGAACCGGGCTCAATAACCATTCCGGCCAGAAGGTTTAGCAGTATTATAAAAGAATTATCGGATGATGAGGTGGAGATAAACTCTAAAAAAAATAATATTGTGATCATAGAGACCGCTTCCTGCCAGTTTAAGATAATCGGGCTGGCTTCGGAAGAATTTCCCAGGCTGCCGGAATTCAAAGATAAAGAAGTGGTTGAGCTGGAGCAGGTTCTTTTAAAACAAATGCTTAACCGCACTTCTTTCGCGGTATCGATGGATGAAACCCGTTATATTTTAAACGGGATAATGTTTAAAATAAACCAGAGCAGCCTGACTCTTGTGGCCACTGACGGTAAGCGCCTGGCTGTAGATACTAAAAAGCTGGCCAAGCCGGTCAGCAAAGAGATCAATATGATCGTGCCGATTAAAACCATCCAGGAATTACAGAGAAATTTACAGGATGAGGGGGGGGTATCCATGATCATCGGCCCCAACCAGGTTCTGTTCGACCTGGGTTCAGCCATAATCATTTCCCGGCTGATCGAGGGGGAATTCCCGGATTATCAGCAGGTAATACCCGCCCAGGCGGAGACGAAGATTAAGATCAACCGCGAGCAGTTTTTGCTGGCCATCCGCCGGGCGGCGCTTTTATCCACCCCGGACTACCAGGCGGTAAAATTCGAGGTTTTTAAAAACAAGCTGGTGCTTTCCAAGTCCACTCCCGACGTCGGAGAGTCGCGGGAAGAAGTGGCTATGGAATATTCGGGCAAAGAGCTTTTGATCGGCTTCAACCCTAATTACCTCAGCGATGTTCTGAAGAACCTCGATGTCGAAACAGCGGAATTAGAGATCTCCGGCAGCGAAAAGCCCGGGGTCATCCGCCGCGACGGGTATATCTATATAGTTCTTCCGATGCGCTTAAGCTAGAAAAAGCCGTGGAAACGATCAAGCAGGCCCTGGACGTTTTGCTCCGGGATTTAAAGGAGCGCAAAGAAAAAGCGGCGGAGATCTCTCCCGAGCTTCTGGCCAAGAAAATTTTTTCGCGCAAAGAAGCGGCTCACGCCCGGGCCGGCCTTTTAAAAAACGGGGTTTTATATCTGCGGGTTGATTCCTCGACCTGGCTGTATTATTTTAATCTGCATAAAAAAGAGCTGCTGGAAAACTTTTCCCGGCAGAACAGCCTGATAAAAGACCTGAAATTCAGCCTGGGGGAATTCGCCGGCAAAAAACAGCGCGGATAGGAAATTTGTTGCATTGAAAAAGATAAGTGGTAAAATTATTGCTTTCCAAGGAAGACAAATGAAAAAACCAGAAAAAAAAGACAAAGAGCAGGAAGCCAAAAAACCGGAAACAGCTAAAGCTTACGACGCCGGAGCGATCCAGGTTTTAGAGGGGCTGGAGGCGGTCAGAAAAAGGCCGGCGATGTATATCGGCGACACTTATACCCGCGGCCTGCACCATCTGGTTTACGAAGTCGTGGACAACTCGGTTGACGAAGCTTTGGGCGGCTATTGCTCCAAGATCGAGGTGGTTATCCGCCCGGACAACTCGGTCAGCGTCAGCGACAACGGCCGCGGTATTCCCGTGGACATGCACAAGACCGAGAAAAAACCGGCGGTGGAGGTCGCGCTGACCGTGCTGCATGCCGGAGGGAAATTCGACCACCAGTCTTACAAGGTTTCCGGCGGTCTGCACGGGGTGGGGGTGAGCGTGGTCAACGCTCTTTCCGAATGGCTGGAAGTCGAGGTCAAGCGCGACGAGAAGATCTATCATCAGCGTTATGAGCGGGGCAAGACCGTAACCAAGCTGACGGTGATCGGCAAATCCAAGAATACCGGGACCAAGGTCACCTTTAAGCCCGATAAAGAGATTTTTAAATCTATCGAGTTCTCTTACGACGTCCTGGCTCAGCGGCTGCGCGAGCTTGCTTTTTTAAACAAAGGGCTGGAGATCGGCTTAAAAGACGAGCGCCAGGACAAAGAGGCGGTATTTAAATTCAGCGGCGGGATCGTTTCTTTTGTGGAGTATCTCAATAAGAACAAGGCCCCCTTACACAATAAAGTGGTCAATCTGGAGCAGGAGAAAGAGGGGATATATCTCGAGGCCGCCCTGCAGTATAACGACGGATATTCCGAAAGTATTTACTCTTTCGCCAACAATATAAACACTATCGAAGGCGGGACTCATTTATCAGGCTTTAAGTCCGCGCTGACCAGGGCGATCAACCAGTACGCCAAGGGGAAAAATCTTTTGAAAGACGAGATAGCCATTTCCGGGGATGATGCCCGGGAAGGATTGACCGCGGTGGTCTCGGTGAAGATCCCTAATCCCCAGTACGAGGGCCAGACTAAGACCAAATTGGGCAATTCCGAAGTCGAAGGGCTGACCGCCTCCACTGTTTTTGACGCCCTGACCGGCTTTTTTGAAGAGAACCCCTCGGTGGCCAACAAGATCGTGGATAAAGTGATCCTGGCTTCCCGGGCCAGGGAAGCGGCGCGCAAAGCCCGGGAATTGACCCGGAGAAAAGGGGCGCTGGATTCCGGCGGGCTGCCGGGAAAGCTGGCCGATTGTTCCGAGCGCGATCCGGCTTTGTGCGAGCTTTATATTGTCGAAGGCGATTCCGCCGGCGGATCGGCCAAGCAGGGCCGCGACCGCAGGTTCCAGGCGATTTTGCCGATCAAAGGAAAGATTTTGAATGTGGAAAAAGCCCGGTTGGATAAAATTTTGTCCAACGAAGAGATCCGGACCATCATCACCGCCCTGGGCACCGGGGTGGGCGAGGAATTCGATATCGCCAAGTTAAGGTATCACAAGCTGGTCTTGATGGCTGATGCCGATGTTGACGGCTCGCACATCCGGACCCTGCTGTTGACTCTTTTATACCGCCATTTCCCTAAGCTCATCGAAGAGGGCCATATTTATATCGCCCAGCCGCCTTTATATAAAATTAAAAGGGGTACCCGCGAAGAGTATATTGAAACCGAGCAGCACATGAACGCGCTGCTCTTAGATCTAGGCAGGGAAGATGCTGTGTTTGAAAGGCTTAAAGATAAACAGGCTTTTACAGACCATCAGTTTGCTGAGTTGCTCAAGATATTGGTTGAGCTGGAAAAATTAGGCAAGACCTTAGATAAAAAGGGAGTAAGTTTTGCAAAATACCTTAGTTTCAGGAATCAAAAAACCAAAAAACTGCCTATTTATAGGGTAAAAGTGGAGGGCAAAGACTATTTTGTCTATTCTGACCAGGAGTTGGCAGATTTAGTTGAAAAAGAGGGCAAAGAAATAGAGTCTGACGTTCTGGAGCTTTTTGAATCTCCGGATATCGATGCGCTATTGGCCAAGATCGAAAAGATCGGGCTGGATATTTCCACCCTTCTCTCCGAAGCTCCGGTTCAGGTCAAGGAGGGCTCAAGCACGGAGGTCGCGAAAAAAGCTAAGTCGATTTACCGGGTGACCCACGAAAAAGAGCAGCATGATTTTTCCTCCCTGAAAGAAGTGCTCGGCTTTATCAAAAACAATGCCGCCAAAGGCATGCATATTCAAAGATACAAAGGTTTGGGCGAAATGAACCCGGTCCAGCTTTGGGATACGACCATGGATCCCGAGAAGAGGACTATGCTGCAAGTGACTTTGGATGACGCGGTAGAAGCGGATGAAATGTTTACGGTTTTAATGGGCGATCAGGTTGAGCCGCGCCGGAAGTTCATCGAAGACAACGCTCATCTGGTTAAAAATTTGGATATCTAAAGAGGCGATATGTACACCAGAAATGAAAAAATAGTCCCGGTTTCCATCGAGGCGGAAGTTAAAGACGCCTATCTTAACTATTCGATGAGCGTTATTGTCGGCCGGGCATTGCCGGATGTGCGCGACGGATTAAAGCCGGTGCACCGGCGGATCCTTTTTGCCATGCAGGACCTCAGCCTCGACCACTCCAAGCCGTATAAAAAATGCGCGCGTATAGTCGGAGAGGTGCTGGGCAAATACCATCCTCACGGAGACGTGGCGGTTTACGATACCCTGGTCAGAATGGCCCAGGATTTTTCCCTGCGCTATCCTCTGGTGGACGGCCAGGGCAACTTCGGCTCGGTAGACGGAGATAACGCCGCGGCCATGCGTTATACCGAAGCCCGGATGGCCTCTATCGCCGACGCGATGCTGGGAGACATCGAAAAGGAAACGGTTAATTTCGGCCCGAATTTTGACGCCTCGCTTCAAGAGCCCTTGTTGCTTCCGGCGGCGCTGCCCAATCTTCTGGTCAACGGTTCCAGCGGCATTGCCGTGGGCATGGCCACTAATATTCCTCCTCACAACCTGGCCGAGGTCGCTGACGCCATAATTTATATCCTGGACCATCCCGAAGCCGAGATCAAAGAACTGCTGCGCTACATCAAGGGCCCGGATTTTCCCACCGGCGGAGTGATCTGCGGCAAGGCCGGGATCAAGGACGCCTATAATACCGGCAGGGGCAAGGTAACGGTCCGCGCCCGGGCTAATGTAGAGCACCAGAAAAACGGCAAAGACCTGATCGTGGTCAACGAGATCCCGTATCAGGTCCAGAAAGCCGGCCTGATCGAAGCTATCGCTGACCTGGTCGACGAAAAAAAGATCGAAGGGATCTCTGATATCCGCGACGAGTCCGACAAGGACGGGATGCGCATCGTCATCGAACTCAAGCGCGATGTCGAGCCGCAAATAATTTTGAACCTGCTTTTCAAGCATACCCAGATGGAGACCACCTTTGGGATCATCATGCTGGCGCTGGTGGAAAACCGGCCGCGGGTTTTGAATATCCGCCAGATACTGGATTGCTATATCGGCCATCGCAAGGTGATCATCCGCCGCAGGACCCAGTTCGAGCTGGACAAGGCTTTAAAAAGAGCGCATATCCTGGAAGGCTTAAAGATCGCCCTGAAATTCATTGACCGGATCATCAAAGTTATCAAGACCTCTAAGACCGTGCCGGTCGCCAAGGAAAACCTGATGAAGGAATTCGGACTTTCCGAGGTCCAGTCGCAGGCCATCCTGGAAATGCAGCTGCAGCGCCTGACCGCCCTGGAGCGCGACAAGATCGAGGCGGAATACCTCGAGCTTTTAAAGAAAATAGAATTATGCCGCTCTATCCTGGCTTCGGAAAAGAAGATAGAGGCGATCATTAAAGAAGAGCTGGAAGAATTGAAAAAGAAATACGGCGACGAGCGCCGCACGGACATAGTCGGCGAAGTCGAGGAGCTGGAAATAGACGACCTGATCGCCGACGAGGACGTGGTGGTGACGATCAGCCACGGCGGGTATATCAAGCGTCTGCCCGTCAGCGCGTACCGCAAGCAGAAGCGCGGGGGCAAGGGCGCTACCGGAGCGGAAGTAAAAGAGGAAGATTTTATCGAGCACCTTTTTGTCGCCTCCACCAAGGACTACCTGCTGGTTTTTACCGACAAAGGCCAGGTCTACTGGGTCAAGGTTTACGAGATCCCCCAGGCCGGCAAGGTCTCTAAGGGCAAAGCGATCGTTAATCTTTTGGAGCTAAAATCCGGAGAAAAGGTCAGCTCGACCATACCGGTCAGGGAATTTTCGGCGGAGAAGTTCTTGGTCATGGTCACCAGGCTTGGCTCGATCAAAAAGACCAGCCTGGAAGCTTACGGCAATCCCCGCAAGGGAGGGATAATCGGCATTACCCTGGAAGACAAAGACGAACTTATCGGGGTAGAACTGACCGACGGTAAGCAGGAGCTGTTGATCGGGACCAGGGAAGGAAAAGCCATTCGTTTCCCGGAGGTCCAGGTGCGCGATATGGGGCGGGCCGCCCGGGGAGTTAAAGGCATATCCCTCTCCAAAAAAGACGAGGTTATTTCCATGGTCATGGTTCAGAAAGACGCCACGATCCTGACCGTTACCGAATTGGGCTTTGCCAAGCGCACTCCGGCCAAAGAATATCGCTTGACCCGCAGAGGCGGCAAAGGTATTATTAATATTAAGGTTACCGACAAAAACGGCCCGGCGGTCAATCTTAAGACCGTCAACGATAATGACGAGCTGATGGTGATCACTCAGAACGGGATGTTTTTGCGCTGTTCGATCAAGGATATCCGGGAGACCGGCAGGGCTTCCCAGGGCGTGCGCCTGATCAAGCTGGACAGCAAGGATAAGGACCGCGTTTCCTGCGTAGCTCCGGTGATCGCCGAAGAGGAAGAATAAATAAAGCCACAAAGACACAAGGTCACAAGCTGTGTTTTTGTGTTAACGCGTGATATTGTGACTTGTGACTCTGTGACATTTAATTTTAATAGATTAGTCCCCATCGTCTAGCCTGGTCCAGGACAAAAGCTTTTCAAGCTTTCGACACCGGTTCAAATCCGGTTGGGGACGCATAAATCATATGTGCGGAATAGTCGGATACATAGGACTTAGGCCGGCCCAGCAGATCCTTATCAGCGGCCTGAAATCCCTGGAATACCGCGGGTATGATTCCAGCGGCCTGGCCACGATACTCTCCAACAAAAATTCCGTTTCCATCAGAAAATCTCCCGGCAAAATAGCCGCATTGGAAAACATCTTAAAGAAAAAGCCGCTGTCCGGATCATTGGGCATCGCGCATACCCGCTGGGCCACTCACGGCGCGCCTAATCAGGATAACGCCCATCCCCATCTGGATTGCCGCAGCGAGATCGCGGTCGTGCACAACGGGATCATCGAAAACTACGTCAGCCTCAAAGCCGAGCTGATCAAGGAGGGGCATAAATTTGTCTCCCAGACCGACACCGAAGTTATAGTCCATTTGATCGAGAAGTTTTTTAAAAGCGGCGGGCTGGAAGAAGCGGTAAGAAAAACCGTGGCCAGGCTGGAAGGTTCTTTTGCCATCGCGGCGATCTCCAGCAAAGAGCCGGCAACGCTTGTCGGCGCCCGGATGGGCAGCCCTTTGATCGTCTGGGTCGGAAAAAACGAGAACTTCCTGGCTTCCGACGCGCCGGCGATATTGGATTCCACCCGCGATATTATTTTCTTGAAGGAAAAAGAGATCGCGGTCTTGACTAAAGATGCAGTCCGGATCACGGATTTCTCCGGCCAGGAGATTTCCAAGACCCCTTCCCGGATCAGCTGGGATATTACCAGCGCCCAGAAAGCCGGCTATCCCCACTTCATGCTCAAAGAGATCAATGAGCAGCCTAAAAACCTGGAAAACTTTTTAAAAGCCAGGGTCAATAAACAAACCAATAAAATATCTTTCGAAGAACAGCATATCCCGGAAGAGGTTCTTAAGAACATCTCCGATATCTCCGTGGTCGCCTGCGGGACAGCCTATCATGCCGGGTTTGTGGGAAAATACATCATCGAGTCTCTCTGCGGGATCCCCGTGGCGGTGGACGTTTCCAGCGAGTTCCGCTACCGGGATCTATTGATCGACAAAAACACTTTAGTCATCGCTATCAGCCAGTCCGGAGAGACCGCGGATACCCTGGCCGGAGTAAAAGAGGCCAGGCGCCGGGGAGCGTCGGTTCTGGCTATCTGCAATGTCCTGGGCTCGACCCTGACCCGCGAAGCCGACGGAGTGATCTACACTCACGCCGGGCCGGAGATCGGGGTGGCCTCGACCAAGGCTTATACCGCTCAGCTGGCGGCTTTGTACATCTTTGCTTTTTACCTGGCCGAAACAAGGCGGATAATCCCCCAAGAACAGATCAATAAATATATCGCCCAGCTTCGCCTGGTGCCGCATTTGCAGCAGGAGGTCTTGAAGGACCAGCAGGCCATCGCCGATCTCGCCCATAAACATTCCCATTTCGGC
>JBFZAG010000072.1:0-5046 GCA_041309145.1 Candidatus Omnitrophota bacterium
GTAAAGCCAGCAATACACCTCCGGCTACCCCTAAAAAAATATAGACGATCGTGACAGTATTCGGACTGATCCCGGTCATAAGCAGAAATCTGACCAGCACTGCGCTAAGATTCATATAGAACCTGGCCTTCAGAAAAGTATAGGGGCTTTTCCTCCAATCGTTCAAGTCGGAGAACCTTTCATTACGCAAATGATAATCATACTGCTGCTGCCTCAATTCTTTTATGGTGTACATTCTCGATTGCCTCTTTCTAGTAAATGCTGCGCAGGATCATTTTCAGAGTCTGAGCGGTAAACGACCGGGGGTTATTTTTAGCCCTGGACTGATCAACGCCTTGATCGACCAGCTTATCTATATCTTTGATGGAACTGACTCCAACCTGGCTTAACCTGGACTGGAGACCGATTTCAGCCATCAGATATTTTATTCTGTCTCTTGCGCCTTCAAGACTCCTGGCGCCTAACATTTCGAAGATCTCTTTCATGGTCTTGCGGACATACCCGGCCCCCCTTTTATCCAGTATATCCCGGGACGAAACTTTATAATTATACTCCAATACAGCCGGCAAAGTCAAAGCCACTGCATGTCCGTGCGGAATATTGAAATACGCGGTCAACGGATATGACAAAGCGTGGCAAGCGGAAGTCTTGGTAATATTTATTGCCCGGCCGGCCAGATGCGCGGCTTCCAGCATTGCTGAACGCGGCCCAAGGGCTGGGCGTTTGACTGCGGGAATCAGATTATCCCTGGCTAATTCGATCGCCCGGCGGGCATAATCTTTCGAACGCTGGTTAGAATTTACGCTCCAATAGGATTCGATCGCCTGAGACAAAGCGTCCATCCCGGAAGCCGCGGCGACTTTTCCCGGCAAAGATAAAGTCAGCAGGGGATCCAAAACAGCGTAATCGGGACGAATACATTCATGGCTGACCGAAAACTTCTTTTTACCTGAGTAAAGCACGGAAAAATGGGTGGCTTCGCTTCCGCTTCCGTTAGTCGTAGGAACGGCGATCAGCGGCTTTGCTTTTCCGTCAACCCCCGATCCGTTCTTAATATATTCGGCCGGATCAAACCTGTTTTGAGCGAAGAAATTGATCATTTTCGCCATATCGATCACGCTGCCGCCTCCGACAGCTATAACGCTGTCATATTTAAATTTTCTGGCCGCCCTGGTCCCGCGCAAAAGGTCTTCTATTCTGGGGTTTTTCTCAAAATCGCTGAAAACGAATACGGAATAATTTTTTAAGAGCCTGGACAGCTTTTTTTCGGCCCCGCTTTTTTTGTATGAACCTTCGCCGATCACAAGTAAAATCCTTTGAGAAGAAATATTTTTTAATATATCCTTAAGGCGCAGGATCGAGCCAGGCCCTGCGTAAGTCTCAGGACCTTGATCTGCTAAAAACTCCATAAACTTGGCTTTATTTTCAGCGGGTTTTTCCTTAGGACGGCCCAGATCCGCCCTTGATCCGCAGCTTAACCTGATCTCAAGCAAAGCCGGACCTCGCACATCCCTTAAGATCTTCAACTGCCGGCGGAATTGAGCCTCATTTCCGGCTTCAAGACAAAAAAGATAACCGCAGGCTCTGGCGATATCCTTAAACGAGACCGAAAACCCGGCCGTAGCTAGTCCGCCTACGGATTCGTGAGCTCCGTTATTGAGGATTATATGCTTGAAATTCCTGGCTTTCTGGGAGCCGATTATCGCCAAAGACCCCATGTGCATGATAATGGCTCCGTCCCCATCAAGGCAAAAGACCTGTTTTGACGGCTGAGCTAAAGCCACGCCCAAAGCTATTTGAGAAGAATGTCCCATGGAGCCTACGGTCAAGAAATCCTGATCATGCCCCTGTCCTAAGCGCTGACGTATTTGGTAAAGTTCCCTGGAGGCTTTGCCCGTAGTCGAAACCACTACATCCCGGGATTTGAGTTCCCGGGCGAATAATTCGATCGCCTTTTCCCGGGTCAGTCCAGACTCCAACCTTGCTTTAATCTGAGTTTTATACGCAATAAAAGTGTCTTTTCTTACCACTAAAGCCACCGGAGCTTTGCGCCCCTTTAATGTCTTAAAGAGCCAGTCCAAGCACTTTTCCGCAGCAAGCTCCTGATCAGGAAGTATCCTGTAAGGAATGTCCAGCAGGTCGAGGAACCCCAAAGTGATCTTGCCCTGTTTGGCATGCTGAGGTTCATCATGTTTTTTGGGTTCGCCCCTCCAGCCGATGACGAGAATCAACGGTATATTATAAACCTCGGGATCGGCTAAAGACACCAGCGGGTTCATGGCGTTACCTTCACCGGAATTCTGCATGTAAACTAACCCGGGCCTTGAGCTGGCCAGATAATGGCCGCAGGCTAGAGCCACAGCCGCGCCTTCATTCGAGGCTACGATATGCGTATTAGTCCCGACATTATCCTGCAGATAGGCGCAAAAGTCCTGAAGCAGGGAATCAGGCACACCCGCGAAAAAGTCGACTCCCTTTGCGGCAAAGTATCTGTAAAAGTATTCGCAGCTAAGCATTTTTTATTCCGTAGGGTATTTTTGTCATCATCTCATGCACCGGGATGCAGATATTTTCCACGGCCTGAGCGCTGCCGTTTTTTAATATCAGTCTGGCGGCCTCATCCATCGCTTTGAAAGCGGATCTTAAAAGCTGATTAGCGTAAATGACTATCTTTATGCCGGCTTTTTTCAATTGCTCTTCGGTGACCTGAGAATATGTCGTCGGCACAGCGACAAGCGGAACGGTCTTATCAAGCTTTGAATATCGTTTACAGAACTCAAAGATCTCGTCCGGAGAATTTATTTTACTGTGTATCATTATGCAATCAGCGCCGGCCTGGATGTAAGCTTTAGCCCGTTTTATGGCGTCAGCCTGTCCGGCTCCGGCGATCAGGCTTTCGATCCGGGCGATGATCATAAAATCCTCGGTCACTTGGGCTTTCTTTCCGCGGGAGATTTTATCGCTGAAATTATCTATACTGTCCTGAAGCTGGTGATTTTCAGCCAAAAGCGAATTGCGCTTCAATCCCACCTTATCCTCTATCACCACAGCTGAGACCCCCAGCCTTTCCAGGGTCCTGACCATAAAAATAAAATGCTCGGTTAGTCCGCCGGAATCTCCGTCGTATATTATAGGCTTGGTGGTAGTCTCCAGAATATCGTTTAAAGTGGCCTGCCTGGAGGTCAGATCCACATATTCTATGTCCGGTTTTCCTTTAGCGGTGGAGTCAGTAAGGCTGCTCAGCCATAAAGCGTCGAATTCGACTTTGACCCCGTTTTTTACTGCAGAGGTGTTTTCTCCGATCAGAGCGCTTAAACCATTATAAGCTTCGATGGTCCGGACGATATCTTTGGCGTCGATCAACCTTTTCAGGCGTTTCATCCGCACATCGGGAGTGGTTCCGATCTCGCAGATAGCCGAAACCAGATGAGTAGAGGATATCCCCGGAGTATAGGCCGGCTCGACCAGTTTGCCTCCCCATTCCTTTAAAACCTCGATCACTCTTAACCTGACTTTGGCCTGGACCCCGGACTTCCAATCGTCTCCATGGACCACGTAATCCGGCTTTAATCTCCTTAAATTCGGCTCGTAATCCAGCTCCTCCTGAACAATAACCTTAGATACCCCGACGATATTTTCAATTATGACCTTGCGCTGCTGGTAGGTCAGAAATGGCAGCCGCTTGTAACCGGCGATCGCCCTATCGGTCAAAAGCCCGATGGTCACTTCTCCCAGCTTGGCCGCTTTATGTATGATATTAAGATGCCCGGGATGGATGACATCCGCGCTCATTCCGACATAGACTTTTTTCTTCATCGATATCACCTCTTATTTTACCGATACCCTGATAAAATCCGCGATATTCGTTGCCGGGTTTCCCGCGGCAGTTGGAAATATGTAATTGTTCAATAACTCGCTTGAGAATTTTGTCTTTAACCGTCCTTTTTTGAACCACTCCAGGCGTTCTTCCAGACCCGTTTTATCGCGCACCAGGTAAAACGCTTTTTCCAGATCCGGAAATGTCTCTTCTGTCAAATAGGATATGTCTTTAAGATAGATTATAACCGGAATATCCAGGACCAAAGCGGCCGGCACAAGAGCGGAACCGATATAATCCAGGATCAATAGCCCGTAATTTTCCAGGATATTCTCCGCCTGCCCCCCCTTTAAGACGGTTAACCCGCTAAGGCCTTTGATCCTTATCAAATGCCTGAAATAATCCTGATTGAACCCCTGGCCGTTAGGATGAACTTTAATATCGGTTTCTTGCCGTTGCTTATGCAGTGCGCTTATTATATCCTTATTGACCTCAAAAAGCTCTTTATCGGCGACGTTGGTCATCAGGTCGCGGTAATTATAAAAATTAAAAGGCCCGGTGCAGTAAAGGACCTTTTTGCTTTTACGGCGTCCGCGGCTGATCCTGCGATAAAGATCGTAAAGCTTGATCGAACCTAAAGCTTTGCTTGTGTCTGAGACCTGGTCAGCGTAAATTCGTCTTTCGGCCTGCGATTGAAAAATGTTGATCTTCTCTAGTTTCCTGTCGTGCTCGGTGTATTTTAGAAACGGGTGGCGGTAAAAAGCCAGGAATCCTCCGTGTTGAAAATAGAAAACCGGGATGCCTCTCTTATTCGCCATGTAAGCGAAGATAAACTCATAGAGCTTGTTGGCGCATATGGCGTAAAATAGGGCTTTGGGCCTGTAGCGTTCAAACTGCTCGGTCAGGATCCTGAGAAATCCCGGAATCTTAACCAGGATCATATTGTGATAAGAAACAAAAAGTCGCTCGACAGGGTCGGCAAAGCCGGCAAACCATTTATTCACGAAATCGCGGACCGATCCTGCGGGAAACGGCTCTAAACCAGGATCTTTTTCTCCCTTGGCCGCCCGGCCCAGCAGTTTTTTCGCAGGGTATATATATTTGAATTCTGGAAGGAACCTTTTCAAAAGACGCACTTCGTATGCGCCCTGGATGACAAAAACCGAACCCTTTCTTCTCTTACGGATAGCGGCTAAGAAACCGGCGAATAAAAGGGCAGTTTCCTGCTT
>JBFZAG010000073.1:0-15633 GCA_041309145.1 Candidatus Omnitrophota bacterium
TTAAAACTGGGGCCTTTAACTGTTTATTCTTACGGGGCGATGCTGGCTCTGGCTTTTATCGTCGGGACTGTCCTGGCTGCTTTCCGGGCCCAGAAAGCTGGGCTAGACAAAAATAAGATCGTGGACCTGATCTTTTATATTCTGGTCTCTTCTTTATTAGGGGCGCGGCTTTTGTTCGCGGCCATTAACTGGGATTATTACGCCGGGCATATCCCCGAGGTCTTTCAGATCTGGGAGGGAGGGCTGGTTTTCTACGGAGGGCTTGTCCTGGCTTTTATAGTTTCAGTCTGGTTCATTAAGAAGAACCGTCTTCCTCTGGGCAAAGTTCTGGACGTCCTGGCGCCTCCGGTGGCCCTGGGGATCGCCATCGGCCGGATCGGCTGTTTTCTGAACGGCTGCTGCTGGGGTAAAGTTTCCTTGAAATGGGGGATAAGTTTTCCCTTCAAGGATAATCCTCCGGTTTACGCCGAGCAGGTCTATGCCGGCCTGGTTTCCAAAGACGCGCTTTGTTCTTTGCCGGTCATCCCTACCCAGCTTTATGAATCTCTGGCCTGTTCTTTGATATTCGTTTTTCTGCTTTGGCTGGACAGGGTCAAACGTTTTGACGGTTTTTTATTCTGGATGTTTATTCTGCTTTATTCGGCATTCCGGTTTTTTATCGAATATCTGCGCTATTACGAGCCGAATTTCATCTTTGGGCTTTTTACCGTTTCGCAGATAATCAGCCTGGTCCTGTTCGCCTGCGCCCTGATAACCCTGATAGAGGCGAACAAGCCGCAACACCGCAAGGCGGAATAAACTCCCGTTTTATCTGTTGCCGCTCGAATTTATCTGTGTTAGAATTAGCACAGTATATTGGAGAAAATCAATCATGCTGGAAATTATTGACCTTTCTGTCCAGGTAGGAAAGAAAATGATCCTCCGGGACATCAATCTGGTGATCCGCGAGAATGTGCCCGCGGTGTTGTTCGGCCCTAACGGCAGCGGCAAGAGCACGCTTTTAAAGGCCATTATGGGCTTCAGCGGATATCAGCTGAAGAAAGGCGACATAGTCTTCAACGGAAAAAAATTAAACGACCTGCCCATAGAAAAACGGGTCAGCCTGGGGCTGGGGATCATGTTCCAGAATCCTCCTAAGATCACCGGGGTCAAGCTGCTTCAGATCGCCAGGTTCTTGTCGCAGGATGAGCAAAAGGTCCAGGAGCTTGCCGAACGGCTCTCTTTAAAAAATCATTTGGACCGGGATATTAACGCCGGGTTTTCCGGCGGCGAGATGAAACGTTCTGAGCTGTTCCAGATCATCATGCAGGACCCCCGGATGCTTTTATTGGATGAGCCGGAGTCAGGAGTGGACCTGGAAAATATTTCCATCATGGGCAAGGCCCTTAACGACTACTTGAAGCAGCCCGGTAAATCAGCCTTAATGATCACCCATACCGGATATATTTTAGATTACGTCAAAGCCGACAACGGCTGCGTGATGATCGAAGGCGAGCTTTGGTGCGTGGGTAATCCCAAAGAGATGTTCGAAAGCATCCGAAAGAACGGTTACGGAAAGTGTAAGGAGTGTTTGCATGTCCAAGGGCGGGATAGCTGATCATATCGAAGCTCAGGAAAAAGAAACCCTGGCTTCTTCGGGACTGGATTCTTCAGAGGAAACGCGTTCCGCGAGTTTTCTGCAGAAAGACAGCCGGGTTTTTTTCTCGCGCAGCTTTTCCAGCGATGTGGAAATATTGGATATCCGCGAGGCCCTGGAAAAGATTCCCGAAGCTAAAGAGAATTACGGCCGGGCTTTCAAGACTTTAAACCGCGAATACCCTCAGGATACCGAAGGCGGATATTTTATCCGGATCAAAAAAGGCGCAGTAGTCCAGATGCCCATCCAGGCCTGCCTTTTTCTTAAGTCCCAGGGCTTTAAGCAAAAAGTCCACAATATCGTTATCGTTGAGGAAGGCGCCAAGGTCTATCTGATCACCGGCTGTTCCGCCTCAACCGCAGCCAGGGAAGGTTTCCATCTGGGGATCTCCGAGTTTTTTATCCATAAAGGCGCGTATTTGAACTTTACCATGATCCATTCCTGGCAGGAAGAAGTATCGGTCAAGCCAATGAGCATTGCCCTGCTTGATGAAGATGCGGTTTACGTTTCAAATTATATCTGCATGCGCCCGGTCAAAGAGATCACCATGTATCCTACGGCAATGCTTTCCGGCGAGCGTTCCCGGGCCAGTTTTAATTCCCTGGTTTTATCCCACCCGGACTGCCTGCAGGATATTGGTTCCCGGGCGATCCTCCGGGCGAAAAACACCCAGGCCGAAATGACCGCTCGCGCGGTTTCGCTTGGAGGCAATGTGATCTCGCGAGGCCATATCAAGGCCGAAAGCCCGCTGGTCAAGGGCCATCTGGAATGCCGGGGGTTAATGCTTTCGGAAAAAGGCCATATTTACGCCATTCCGGAAATGGAGACTGATTTTCGGGACGTGGACCTGTCGCATGAAGCGGCTATAGGCAAGATCAGCAAAGATGAGATCGAATATCTCTGCGCCAGGGGTTTTAGCGAAAATGAAGCCCAGTCGATCATCGTGCGCGGATTTATGGACGCGAATATTCTGGGATTGCCGGAAATGCTCAGGAAAGAAATTTCCGCGATCGAAGAGCAGACTTTGAAAGGGAGTTTTTAGACAGGGTCAGCCGCAAGGCAAAGCTGGAGGTGTGGCATGGGCAGTAATTCCGATGGGGCAAAACGCAGGGGAGAAATTTCGACTTTCATGGTCCATTTAACCCGCAACACCGAAGATTGCAAGAGCGCCAAAGAAAACCTGATCGATATTCTCTGCTCCAGAGTGATCCAGCCGCGCAATTCCAAGGGGCTATTATACGCCACTGAAGGGGTGCGCGACGCTGCCCGCACGGTCTGTTTCGCCGAAGCTCCTTTCAACGAGGTCAAGAATCTGATCGGCAAGCATCAGGGCCGGGGCGTGGAACTCAGCCCCTATGGCCTGGTATTCTCCAAAGACCTTTTGATCCAGAAGGGGGCTAATCCGGTTTTCTACATCAACACTTACGCCAGCCAGGAAAGAAAGGAAGCCATTCTCCAGGCGATCAAGCAGCTCGACCTTTATAAGCAGAAAGAGATCGCTCCTTACGTGGAGATCTTCGGCTGGACCGGTTCCGGCGGGATCTACGACTTCCATCGGGAGCGGGAATGGCGCTATCCCGGTGATTTTGAGTTCGAATGGAAAGATGTCATCTTCGGCCTTTGCGACGACGAGCATATTGAGGAGATGGAGCAGCTTTTTGAAAAAGAGATCAAGTTTATTTCCCCCTACATGAATCTGGAAGAGATTTTCGGAAGGATGGTTCTGAGCTGGGAAGAATCACGTTACGGGAGTTACCGGGAACATTTTGAGACTACTTGAAAACAGGGCTTATTAATCTATCGTCAGATAAAGGAGACTGAAAGTGAGAAAAATAAAGGCGGTTTTGTTGAGCGTTGCGGTTTTATCGTCTGCGGCAGGGTGTCAAAGTTCTTCCGACCGCACCGGAGAAGGAGCTTTGCTGGGAGGGCTTCTGGGAGCCGGAGCCGGGACTATTATCGGCAATCAGGCTAATGACCGGGATAAAGGCCGGACTCAGGGGGCTTTGATCGGCGGAGTCGTGGGAGCGCTGGGCGGAGCATTGGCCGGAAGCAAGATCTCCAAACAGCCCCAGCCGCAAGCCGGCCAACCCTCTCAGGTCGCCAATCCCAATCAGATGTCTGTCCTGCAGGTCGTAGACCTGGCTAAACAGGGCGTCCATGAAGATGTGATAATTGACCGGATCAGGATGAGCAATTCCAGATTCAGTCTATCCCAAAGCGACGTGGAGTATCTCAGCGGCCAGGGGGTCAGCCAAAAAGTGATCAGCGCCATGCAGGGCTACTAAGTATAAAGTCTTTTCATATCCTAAAAGCGGCAGGAATAATCTTCCTGCCGTTTTTTTGGTTTTTAGATTGAAAGCGCTTGCACGATTTTTGTTATAATTACTTGAAAAATAAGCATTTATGATGTATATTTTTATGGAAAGTTATAATTGATCTCAGGTCCAAATAGGGTCAAATCCAGAATAAAAAATTAAACGGGAGTATGACAAATGGTCACTGTGCTCGCCGGGGGACTGGCTATTATCATTGCGGTCCTGCTGGTGCTCTATATTTATGCCGCTTTCTTCTCTCAGCTTAAATCCGGCAATAAGGGGAATCCTCTTTCTCCGGAGTCGCGCCAGCCGGACGTCAACAGCCTTAAACTGACCAAAATTGAATCTGAGCTGAATACTCTGATCAAACAGCGGGAAGCGTTTTCCATTGATTATGATAAGCTTACAAAAGAGCTGGAAGCGGCCAGGCTCGCCGGGACTTCCGCTAAAACCGATCTGGAGCGGCAAAAAGAATGGGCGGCCAAAAACGAAGAGATCCTGCTGAAGATAAAAAGGGAAGCCGCGGAAGATAAAGCTCAATTCATCCAAAAGGAAAAAGAGCTGACCGCAGAGTATACCAAAAATGTGGAATTTATCCGCCAGTTGCGGGAGTCCGGCCTGCAGATCCAGAAGCAGGAAAATGAGCTTAAACAAAAGTCCGAAGAAATCGAGATAATGAAACATAAGATCGAAAGTCTGCGTAATGAGCTTCTTGTCCGGGATGCGGAAGTGAAGAATCATTCCGAGTCCGTGAAAAAGCTGGAAAAGGAGAAGGAAGAAAGCGAGTGGGTCCCCAAAAAAGAGTTCAATAAGCTTAACGACGAATACGACAAGCTGGAAAAAGAATTAGAGGAAAAAGACCTGGAGTTGGAAAAAAAAGACGACAAGATCCGGGAGCTGTATGCCCGGGTGGTCCAGATGCTGCGGGACGGGGTGGCGGGTAAGCCTTTGGCCGAAGACGGATCTCAGCCTCCGGCAACGGAAGTTTCTCAACCGGCTGAAATTGCCTTGCCGCAGGAACAAGCTGATCCGGGAAAATCCAGCCCGGCCGGATCCGTGCCGGACGGCCCGGCAGAGGAAATCGCCGCTGCGGAAAATCAATCTTCTCCGCCCGAAGCCGACGAGGAAATAAAAGAAGTCCAGCAGGCTGACAAACAAGAGATCGCAGCGGAGCCGGAAGAAGATCAGCCGGCCGGCGAAGAGGAGATCAAAAAACAAAAAGCATTCATCCCCCCGGAAATTGACCTGAACAAGGTGCGCAACATCGGGATCATGGCCCATATCGACGCCGGCAAGACTACGACTACCGAGCGGATCCTTTTTTACACCGGAAAATCGCACAAGATCGGAGAAGTCCACGACGGCAAAGCCCAGATGGACTGGATGAAGCAGGAGCAGGAGCGCGGCATTACTATTACCGCCGCGGCTACTACCTGTTTCTGGAAAGATTACCGGATAACCATTATCGATACTCCCGGACATGTGGACTTTACCGCTGAGGTCGAACGCAGCCTGCGCGTTCTTGACGGCGCGGTAGCCCTTTTCTGCGCGGTGGGCGGGGTTGAGCCCCAGTCAGAGACGGTCTGGAGGCAATCCAATAAATACGGAGTGCCGAAGCTGGCTTTTGTGAATAAAATGGACCGCACCGGCGCGGATTTCTTCGGCGCTCTGGAAAATATCGAAAAAATGCTCCAGGCAAACCCCGCCCCTATTGAGATCCCGGTGGGCTGTGAAGACAAGTTCCGCGGGGTGATCGATCTGATCGAGATGAAGGCCTATATTTACGAAGAAGAATCCCAGGGCAAAGATTACCGGATCGAAGAGATCCCCGAAGAGCTTCTGGAGCGCGCCCAAAAATACCGCCATATCATGCTGGAGAAAGCCGCGGCTTTTGACGATGAGCTGATGAAGAAGATCCTGGAAAACGAAGCGGCAATAACCGCGGCGGAGATCATCGCGGCTTTGCGCAAGGGGACTATCGCCAACAAACTGGTGCCGGTGCTTTGCGGAGCGTCTTTTAAGAATAAAGGGGTGCAAAAACTTCTGGATGCGGTGACGATGTTCTTGCCTTCGCCTCTCGACGTGGCTGATGCCAGGGCAGCTGATCCCCGGGACCCGGAGAAAACTTGTTTGCTTCGGCCTGACCCTGAAGAGCCGTTCTGCGGACTGGCTTTTAAAGTCCAGGCTGACCCGCATATGGGCAAGCTGGTTTACCTGCGGGTCTATTCCGGAAGGCTGGACAACTCCACCTATATCTTAAATGCCGCTAAGAATAAAAGGGAAAGAGTGGGCCGGATCATCCAGATGCACGCCAATCAAAGATCTCCCAAAGAACACGCTTTTGCCGGAGACATTGTGGCGATCATCGGTTTGAACGGCACTATCACCGGAGACACGCTCTGCGACCTTGACCGGCCGGCTGTTTTAGAGACTATACAGTTCCCGGTGCCGGTGGTCTCTTTGAGCATTGAGCCTAAGACCCGGGATGACCAGGATAAGCTGGGCAAGGGGCTGGCCAAACTCACCGAGGAGGACCCGACCTTCATCGTTAAGACTGACGATGAGACCAAAGAGACTGTTTTGACCGGCATGGGCGAGCTGCATCTGGAAATAATCGTGGACCGTTTAAAGACCGAGTTCAACGTGGACGCTGTGGTCGGCCGGCCGAAGGTGGCTTACCGGGAGACTATTCTGGGAACCGCCAAGGACGAATATAAACACGCCAAGCAATCCGGCGGCCGCGGCCAGTACGGCCACGTTGTCTTTGAGATCTCTCCCAATGAAGTCGGCAAGGGGTTCGAGTTCATTAACAGTATTAAGGGAGGGTCGATCCCCAGGCAATTCTTCCCGGCTATTGAAAAAGGATTGAACGAGATCATGCAAAGGGGGGTCTACGCCGGTTATCCGGTAGTAGATATCAAGGTAGAGCTGCTGGACGGGTCTTTTCATGAAGTTGATTCTTCGGAACTGGCTTTTAAACTGGCAGCCATCGGTTGTTTTAAGAAAGTTTTTGTGAAAGCCAACCCGATCCTTCTGGAACCCTCAATGTCGCTGGAAGTGACTACTCCCGAAGAGTATATTAATGCCGTGATCGGCTATATCTGCTCCAAGCGGGGCAAGATCATGGGCATGGAAATGAAAGGCAACCAGAAGATCGTGGCCGCGGAAGCGCCGTTATCGGAGATGTTCGGCTATGCCACGGCTTTTCGCTCTCTTTCCAGCGGCCGGGCCAATGCCACCATGGAATTCGACAAGTACGTGCAAGTCCCTTCTGAAATCTGCGCCAGGATCCTCGAAGAAGCCGCCGCCAAGAAAAAAGCCGAAGAATCCTAGTCTATCAATACGGCATAAGTTCCATTGGGATTTTGTGGTTTTACTTCGCGCACGGAGTATTTTCTGCGCACGCTACGGTTTACGCCTCACTTGTACAACCTCGTAAGTTGACAGGCTTTGCTATTGGTTTTAGCGGGTGGCAAGGCGTGGTTTCCGGGGGCGCTTGATTTGCCCCTGCGAGGCAAATCCGCGCTCGGGGCGGCTTCGTCGCTCTCACTGATCATTTACCTTGCTGGTGAACCGTGCCCGCTCCTTGCCTCCACGCTCCTCCAACCACGCCTTGCCACCCATTAAAAACCCGAAAGCGTTCCTAAAACTTATTGACTAGTATAGCCTTTTGTGTTAAGTTAAAGGCTAAATTTTAATAACTAACAGGAGGAAAAGATGAATTTTGATCTGTTGTTGTTGGCGCCGGTTGGCTCGATCCTGGCCCTGGGTTTTGCTTTTTACCTGGCCGTGAGCATCCTGAAAATGGATGAAGGCTCGGATAAGATGAAAGAGATCGCCGAAGCGGTGCGGATCGGGGCCAGAGCTTACCTGAAGAGGCAATATACAGGAGTGGCCTTATTTTTCATCGTCATGTTTTTTATCCTTTTAGCCCTGGCTTTTAAGGGCTATTTGGTCATGTTCGTGCCTTTTGCTTTCTTGACCGGCGGATTTTTCTCCGGCCTTTCCGGTTTTATCGGGATGAGCATCGCTACCCAATCTTCCAATCGCACCGCAGCAGCAGCCATGAAGAGTTTGAATTCCGGCTTGCGGGTAGCTTTTTCCAGCGGCGCGGTAATGGGTTTGACCGTGGTCGGTTTGGGTTTGTTAGATTTAAGCATCTGGTATTACTTCCTGAATTGGTACTATACCGGCCATGCCACTCCGCAAGGGGTTTCTCCGATCGCGGCGATCACCTCGACCATGCTCTGTTTTGGCATGGGCGCCAGCTCCATGGCTCTTTTTGCCAGGGTCGGCGGCGGGATCTTCACCAAGGCCGCTGACGTCGGAGCGGACTTGGTCGGCAAGGTCGAAGCGGGGATTCCGGAAGACGACCCGAGAAACCCGGCGGTCATCGCGGACAATGTCGGGGACAATGTCGGCGACGTCGCCGGGATGGGCGCGGATCTTTATGAGTCTTATGTCGGCTCGATCGTGGCTACTTCGGCTTTAGGCGTGGCCGCTGGTCTGGGGGTTGCGGGAGTAACCGTTCCTTTAGTCATGGCTGCGGTAGGGGTGATCGCTTCGATCATCGGGACATTTTTTGTCAAAAGCGGAGAGCAGGCTTCCCAGAAGGTATTGCTGGCGGCTTTGCGCAAAGGAGTATTTGCCAGTTCGCTCCTGGTCGCGGTAATTTCTTTTTTCCTGATCAAATATACCCTGGGAGCTGAGCATCTGGGAGTTTACTGGGCCGTGCTTTCCGGCCTGGTGGCAGGAGTTTTGATCGGGTTGGTCACCGAGTATTATACTTCCAGCGGTTTTAAGCCTACCCGGGGGATTGCCGACGCTTCAGTGACCGGACCGGCTACGGTTATAATCGAAGGCATGGCTGTAGGGATGATGTCTACCGGTTTGCCGGTTATTATTGTTTGCGCAGCGATCTTAGCCAGTTATTTTCTTTCCGGCGGAGCTAATGATTTCAACGCCGGGCTTTACGGGATCGCCATTTCCGCTGTAGGCATGCTATCCACTTTAGGGATCACTTTAGCTACCGACGCTTACGGCCCGGTGGCGGATAATGCCGGCGGCAACGCGGAAATGTCCCATCTGCCTCCGGAAGTAAGGAAGAGGACTGACGCTCTGGATTCTTTAGGCAACACTACCGCGGCAACCGGAAAAGGGTTTGCCATAGGCTCGGCGGCTTTAACCGCATTGGCTTTGATCGCCGCTTATCGCGATCAGGTTTTTATCATTTCCGGCAAGGAAATGGTTTTGAGCCTGATGAACCCCAATGTTCTGGTAGGGTTATTTATCGGCGGCATGCTTCCCTTTTTCTTCTGCTCGCTGACTATGCGGGCTGTGGGAAGAGCGGCTGGCAAGATCGTGGTTGAGGTTCGTCGTCAGTTCAAGGAGATAGTTGGTCTAATGGAAGGCAAAGCCAAGCCGGATTATGCCCGTTGCGTGAGTATTGCTACTGCGGCCGCCCAAAAAGAAATGATCTTTCCGTCGCTTGTGGCGATAATCGCTCCTATCTTGGTTGGTATTTTAGTCGGCATTGAGGCGGAAGCGGGTTTGCTTTGCGGAGCGACGGTCAGCGGGTTCGTCCTGGCGGTAATGATGGCTAATTCCGGCGGCGCCTGGGATAATGCCAAGAAGTATATAGAGGAAGGACACCACGGAGGAAAAGGTTCGTTGGCCCACAAAGCCACAGTTACCGGAGATACGGTTGGCGATCCTTTTAAGGATACTTCCGGGCCTTCTTTGAATATCCTGATCAAGCTGATGTCCATGGTTTCCATTGTTTTCGCCTCGTTTATTGTCAGGAACTCTTTTTTTAAATAAAATACCGGGTTTTTAGGAAAGGCAGGGCCGGATCCGGCCCTGCCTTTTTGATTTATAGTTTTGACCTGGGCTTTAGCTGATAAGATGCTATAATTGTTTTATCGGCCGCAATCTTCAAGGAGAGATCATGCTTCAGGCAATGTTGGATTCCCTCAAAGGTATTCCTAAAGAATGGGTCACGGTTATCATCGCCGCTTTGCCTATTGCCGAGCTCAGGGGTTCCATTCCGGTGGCTTTGGGCATGGGTCTTTCTCCGGCTAAAGCTTTTTTTATTTCGATAATCGGGAACACTTTTTTTATAATCCCCGCGCTTTTTTTGCTGGAGCCGGTTTCCAATGCTTTAATGAGGTTCGGTCCATGGAAAAGGTTTTTTTCCTGGTTATCCGCCCGGACCAAAGCCAAAGGTGATCTGATCCAGAAATACGAAGCTCTTGGCTTGATGCTCTTCGTGGCTGTTCCTCTGCCGATGACCGGAGCCTGGAGCGGGTGCATTGCCGCCAGCTTGTTCAGGATAAAATTCAGATACGCTTTTCCCGCCATATTTTCAGGAGTGGTTATCGCCGGTATAATAGTTACGGCAGTATGCTTGTTTGGACAGGGAGTCTGGACTTTTTTTCTGGCCAAATAGAAGAGGGCAGCAATATCCTCTCTGGTTATAATCCTCAGTTCCGCTTTTGGAATCTTTGTTCCCAGATCGATCGTCCCCCGAATAAAAAAATCTTCTTGAAAACCCAGATTATTTGTGCTATCCTGTTCTTGTTAACAATTGTTAACTAAAAAGGGCGGGTCAAATTGAAAAAAGAAAAATTTTTGAGCGTACAGCAGGCAGCGAAAATTCTGGGGGTCAGCCGGATCACGGTTTATAAACGGGTAAAAAAGGGGCAGATCAGCGCGATCAGGGTCGGCCGCAGTTATGTTATCTCCCAGGAATCTCTGGATAAGGCCCCGGCCATGAAGATCGCCGGGGATATGACTGAATTAGTCGGGAATACCCCTTTGGTCAGGTTAAATAAACTGGCCAGCGGTTTGAAGGCAACGGTGGTAGCAAAACTTGAATTTTTTAATCCCCTTTCCAGCGTCAAGGACCGGATCGGCCTGGCTATGATCGTGGCAGCTGAGAAAGAAGGCAAGATCAATAAGAATACGGTGATCATTGAGCCGACCAGCGGTAATACCGGGATCGCCCTGGGGTTTGTCTGCGCGGTCAAAGGCTTTCGTTTGATCTTGACCATGCCGGAAACTATGTCTTTAGAGCGCAGAAAGCTTCTGGCTGCGCTGGGCGCGGAATTAGTCTTGACTCCCGGCTCCGAGCGGATGGCCGGGGCGATCAAGAAAGCCGAAGAACTGGCCAGGCAGACCGCGAATTCCTTTATTCCTTCCCAGTTCAAGAATCCGTCTAATCCTGCGATCCATTCCCGGACTACCGCAGAAGAGATCTGGCAGGATACCGCCGGCAAAGTCGATATTGTGGTGGCAGCCGTAGGCACCGGAGGCACGATCACCGGCATTGCCGAAGCGCTCAAAAAAAGAAAGCCGGGATTCAAGGCGATCACGGTTGAGCCCAAAGAATCGCCCGTACTTTCCGGCGGAGTTTCCGGGCCGCACCGGATCCAGGGGATCGGAGCCGGTTTTGTTCCGGAAGTGCTGCGCAGGGATCTTTTGGATGAGATAATCCCGGTCAGCTATGAACAAGCGCGGGATACCAGCCGCCGGTTGGCCAGAGAAGAAGGAATACTGGCCGGCATTTCAGCTGGAGCCAATGTGTTTGCCGCGCTGGAGCTTGCCAAACGCAAAGAGAACGAAGGCAAGCTGATCGTGGCGATTGTTTGCGATACCGGAGAGCGCTATCTTTCCACAGATTTGTTTGGCTAAAACCCGGAAATCTGATATAATGGACTGATTAGTATATACAAGGAGCAAGGTTTAAATGCGGACTATAGCGGAAATCAATCAGAAGATCAAAAAAGGCAGCGTAGTGGTAGTTACTGCCGAAGAGATAATCGACCTGGTGGCCAGAAAGGGCGCGAAAAAGGCGGCTCAGGAAGTGGATGTGGTCACTACCGGCACTTTCGGGCCGATGTGCTCATCCGGGGCTTACTTTAATATCGGCCATTCCAAGCCCAAGATCAAGATCGGCGGCGGCGCCTGTAAGCTCAATGATGTCCCGGCCTACACCGGATTTGCCGCGGTAGATATTTTCTTGGGAGCGACCGCTTTGCCGGATGATGACCCCCGGAATAAAGTTTATCCCGGAGAATTTAAATACGGCGGCGGCTATGTCATCCAGGAACTTCTGGAAGGCAAGGATATCCGTCTGGAAGCTCTCAGTTACGGCACGGACTGTTATCCCCGCAAAAAGCTGGAAACTTTGATCAGGCTAGAGGATTTGAACGAAGCGGTTTTGTTCAATATCCGCAACTGCTACCAGAATTACAATGTGGCGGTCAATCTATCCGATAAGATGATCTATACCTATATGGGCGCCTTAAAGCCCCAGATGGGCAATGCTAATTATTGTTCCGCGGGGCAATTTTCCCCGTTATTAAAGGATCCTTTCTACAAGACTATTGGCATCGGAACGCGGATATTCCTGGGAGGGGGCATAGGTTATGTCTCCTGGCAGGGAACCCAGCATAATCCTTTGGCTCCCAGAAAAGAAAACGGCGTTCCCAGTTCCGGCGCCGGTACTCTTGCGGTCATAGGCGATCTTAAACAGATGAAGCCCGAGTGGCTCAGAGGCACCAGCATGTTAGGCTACGGAGTCTCTTTGGCCGTTGGTATAGGTGTTCCCATTCCCGTATTAAATGAAGAGATCTGCGCGCAGGCTGCGGTCAGGGACGAGGAGATCTATGCCCAGGTCGTAGATTACAGCAGCGACTATCCGCAGGCGGTATCCCGCTCGCTGGGAGAGGTGAATTACGCCCAATTAAAGAGCGGAAGGATAACTGTTCAGGGCAAAGAAGTTCCTACGGGAGCGCTTTCCAGTTATTCCCGGGCTAAAGAGATAGCCGAAGAGCTGAAATCCTGGATCAAAAAAGGCGATTTTGTTTTAAGCGAGCCGGTGGCCAAGCTGCCGGGAGCGGAATCCGGCTATAAGTTCAAACCGCTTAAAGAAAGGCCGATCGTTTAATTTGAACTGTTCCCACCCCCGGGGTGGGTAAAGGTAAAAGGAGTGTGTCATGCGCGAAGCAGTCGAAAAAGCGTTAATAAAAGTAAAAGAGATGTTGGCCGCAGAGGGCGGAAGCGTGGAGCTGGTGGATGTGACCAAAGACGGGGTAGTCAAGGTCCGGCTTACCGGAGCCTGCGGATGCTGCCCGATGAGCCAGATGACCTTAAAGATGGGGATCGAGCGGCTTTTAAAAGAGGAAGTCCCTCAGGTAAAAGAAGTAGTCGCGGTTTAATTAAAGGGGAAGCGTATTCTCAAGACCCTTTAGAAGGTGATGAGATGATCTCTAGAAGAATAGTATTGCATTTCCCGCACCGGCTGGTGGATCAGCCGATCATTTACAAGCTGGTCAAAGATTTTAACCTGGGCTTTAATATTCTTAAGGCCTCCGTCACTCCCCAGGAAGAAGGATTGATGGTCCTGGAATTGAGCGGCGAGGACGCTGATTTCCAGAAAGGGATGAATTACCTGGAAAGCACCGGGGTTAAGGTTCAGCCCTTAAGCGAGGATATTGTCCGTAACAGCGCTAAATGCACCGACTGCGGGATGTGCGTGCCGATCTGCCCCGCCAATGCTTTTGTCATCGATCCGTCCAACCGCAAGGTGATCTTCGAAAAAGATAAATGTATTGCCTGCGAGCTCTGCATTAAGATCTGCCCTACTCATGCCATGGAAATAAATTTTTAAACTAGCCGGAGATCATTGGGCCTGGCGAGGGAATAAAAACAAGCATTGCAAGCAATGGTTTTGACTAATAATCCGTTCGACGAGAAAAATAAGATCCGGGAAAAGATCCTGGATCTTTTGCGCCGGAAAAAAGAATACGTTTCTCAGGACCAGATCATCCGCCATCTGGGTATTCCCCGCCAGGAGCTTTGGCAGCATATTAACGAGCTGAAAGATTCCGGCTGCGAGATCCAGGCGGTCCCGCATTTAGGTTACCGCCTGGATTCTCTGCCTGACCGGCTGTTTTGTTTTGCGGTAGAAGAAAAGCTGAATACGAAATTCGTCGGCCGCAAGATCTATTATTTAGAGCGCTGTTCTTCCACGATGGATATCGCGCTGAAGCTGGCCAGCGGCAACCCTTTAGAAGGCACGATCGTTCTTGCCGAGGCTCAGACCAAAGGAAGGGGAAGGCTGGGGCGCCACTGGGTCAGCCCGAAATATAAAGGTCTTTATTTTACCCTGATCCTTAAGCCCAGGATCCCTCCCGCCCGGACTGCGGTGTTGACTTTTTTAGCCGCGGTCTCGGTCTGCGAGGCGGTGAAAGCCGTCACGGGTTTCCGGGCTTCGATAAAATGGCCTAACGATGTCCTGATAAATAATAAGAAATGCGCGGGGATCCTGACTGAAATAGAGGCTGAGCCGGATCTGGTCAAGTTTGTTTTTATCGGGATAGGCCTGAACGTGAACAATGAAAGCCAGGAGCTCTTGAAAGGGGCTATTTCTTTGAAATCTGCCGGAGCCGGCCAGCAGAAATTTAGCCGGATCGAGATCCTCCAGGAGGTCTTGCGCAGGATAGAGGATAATTATCTATTCCTGCAGAAAAATGGAAGCGCCGCTATTCTGGATAAATGGAAAAAGTTAAATGTTACTTTAGGCAAGAGGGTTAAGATTTCTTCAGCCCGGGATCAGCTCGAGGGGGAGGCTTTGGATATAGACGCTGACGGAGGCTTATTAGTGCGCAGCGATTCGGGAAAGATCCGGAAATTTATGTCCGGGGATGTGGTGCACTTAAGATAAATATATTGAACATGGCGGCTTAAACAGGTAAAATAAATGCTGGTGAATTATTTAAAAGGGAGGAGCATATGATAACGATATCGGAAGATTGGCTGGGGTTTTTAATACCGGTTGCCGTAGTCATCCTGATCATCATGCTTATTCAGCGGTTGAAAGGCCATATCCGCAAAACAGTCCGCAACGAGATCTACGATCATTTCCCGACCATAAAAAACAAGATCGAGGAATACGAGCGCAAGATCCAGTATTTTAAAGTCTCGGTCGAAGATCTGGAGCGCAGGATGCGGGAAATGGAAAGAAGGATAAAAATATAATGCGTTACGCTCAAGCCAGGCTGGGAAGGATATTCCTGCTTGGTTTTTCCGACAAGGATATCCTGTTAAAAGAACTGGATAAATTCTGCCGCAAAGAGCGCCTGAGAAGTGCGGTGATGGTTTTTCTGGGCGCTTTAAGGAAGGGAAAGCTGGTCACCGGCCCTAAGAAGGCGGTCATCCCGCCAAGCCCCAACTGGAAAAAATTTAATGACGGCTGGGAGGTTATGGGGGTGGCTACGGTATTCAGCAATAAATCCGGGCCGCAGATCCATATCCATACCTCGATGGGCAAAAAAAATAAAACTCTCACCGGCTGCCTGCGCCTGGATTCCCAGGTGTTTTTGGTTGTGGAGGCCGTGGTTTTTGAGCTTGCCGGAATAAAAGCCTCCAAGGAGATCGACCCCCGGACCGGCATAAATCTGCTTAAGATCTATTCCTCAAATGCGTAGACCAGTTCTCTTATTACTGATGCTGGTTCTGGCTTTCAGCTCGTTGAGCCTGATTACCCGAGCAAAAAAGCCGCCTCTTTTGACTAAAGCCGTTGAACTCGTCAAAGTCGAAGAAAAAAAACCAAAATTACCGGACCGGGTGGGAGAAAAAATAATTTACGACGTCATGCTGGGAAATTTAAAATTAGGC
>JBFZAG010000074.1:0-6537 GCA_041309145.1 Candidatus Omnitrophota bacterium
TTAAAACCCAGGATCTTATTTTTCTCCTTGCTGATCTTTCTGATATTCTGTTCCGCGGTCTCCCGGGCCCAGAATGTGGTCATCCAGGTCTATGACGCCCAGGCCGGCATGTTAAAACCGGACAATCAGCTGCCGATGAATTTTTTCACTCTGAGAAACGACCTTAGCCTACTGCAAGAGTATGATCTTGAGGCTTATTACTCAATTTTGTTTTATCAAAAAAATGTTCTGGCAAATAGCGAATCAGTATTACAGAAAATCGACAGGTTTGAACTATTTAAAGAGTATCTAAAGCAAGCGGCAGAAAAAGCGGCTGATCCGGTTTCCGGACGCGAAGTGTTCAAAGGACTTTATAATAAACCTGAAATTGATGAAAAAGTGGTCTTGCGCCGGGAATGGGAAGAAGCTTTCGGTTTTGATGTCTGGAGGCCGTATTATAAATATAAGGAGATCGAGAAGCAGGTCAAGTCTAAATTAAGCGTCAAGGTCTTCAAGCTTAAAGGGGAACCGCGACTGGAAAAAGGCAAGATCTTCTACGTTTTTGCCGCCACTTTCTAGACGGTAGGGTCAGCAGATCGGAGGGGTAATGAAAAAGCTATTTTGTTTTTTGGCTCTGTTTTTAGGGGTGGTGATCATTTTTGGAAGGAGTTTTGCCTATAACCTGCCGGAAGATAATTCGCATGCTCAGTATTTTTGCGTCTTCGGTCTGCGCAGCTCAAGCGACGACGGAGCTGATATTTATAATCCCGACCAGGTTTTTTTCTTTGATGTCCCGGAAAGCCAGATCCCGGGATTAACCGTCGATATTTTTGATCCTGACACCGGCGGCAGTCTGGACCAGAAAGACCCCAATAATCAAAACTGGGAAACCATTTTTCAGTTCGCGGTTTATGGAAAAGAAGGCGCCTTATTAGATAAGAAGAGGTTCGGCGAATCTCCGGATTACGATAGAAGCTATTACCGCTTTGGGCCTTATCCCAAAGAAATGGGGCATAAGATCGGAGAGGTTTACCGGTTTAAGCTCGTGGTCAGCCCGGTTAAAACCTTTATCTTGAAAGGCGATGATCTGAATTTGTTTGGCATCCGGGTTTCTCCTGATGATGTTGAGGCTTTTTCGGAAAAAATCTCTTTGCGTTTGTCCACCCGTAAGGGCAGAGAAATATGTTTTTATCCGCTGATTCCGGCCGGAGCCAGTGAAATCATTGTTGAGAATTACGATCTGGATCCTGACGGCGGCTTGGCAAGGTTGTATGATCCTCTGGCCCAAAAAAAATACGAAATAAACAACTCCGGTTCGGGAGTTTGGGCCCAAACCGCGATCCAGCTCAGCGCTGCCGATGCTCCGCGCCGCCTGAGCTATATTATCACTAAAAAAACCCAGCAAAACGGCAATGCTTCCGTCAGGGTTAAAGACAGCCAGGGCAATTTGCTGCCGATTTATTTCTCTCAGCAGGAACGCGGAGTTGTTTTGCCGGATGAAAAGGCCAGGCTGACCAAGAAAAACCAGCAAGATAAATCAGTTTCTATCCGGCCAGAGGGAAAAGCCGGGTTAGCGCCGAGGAAATCAGCTGTTGAAGATTCCGGAAAAGCAGTTGTTGAGGACTCAAGAAAAGTAGCCGTTGAAAAGCCGATAAAAGCAGCTGTTGTTTTGTCCGAGAAGCCATCGGTTAGCCTAAAGCATAAAAAGCCGGCTGTCAGCCAGCCGATAAAAGCTGATCTTTTACAATGCAACAAATTCACTTTTGACGGCACAGCTTCTTTTGACCCTAACAATGATAAATTGTCGTTTTTCTGGGATTTCGGGGATTCAACCACCAGCGCCGAGCCGGTTGTCACCCATGTTTTCGAAAAAGGCGGAGAATATAAGGTCAGCCTTACGGTAAAAGATACTTCCGGGCTGGACTGCGATTCTTCCAGCACGACTCAGACCATAAAGGTGAACCTGCCGCCGGCGCCGGCATTCATTTGTCCGGAAAAAGTTTGTGTCAATCAAGCGGTTAATTTTGATGCCAGCGCTACTGCTGATGACACCCCGGAAACCCTCAGCTATGTCTGGGACTTCACCGATGGGGCCAGCTTAGAAGGCCGGCAGATCACCAGGAAATTTGATAAGGGCGGCACATATACGGTAAAATTGACCGTTAATGATAACGCTAATACTGTTTGCAGCAAATCTAGTATCAGTAAAACAATTATTGTGAATACTCCGCCGAATGCCCGGTCAGGAGGCGATATCAGGATGTGTATTCCTGCCGATAAGGATTACTCGGTAGTCTTTGACGCCGGAAGATCCTCTGATCCCGACGGCGACAGCTTGAGCTATTCCTGGGATTTCGGCGACGGGCAAACCGCTTCCGGCAAAAAGGTGACCCATGTCTATAAAACCGGAGGAAATTATATTTCAAAACTCACTGTCGATGACGGCCGGGGTCTGGATTGTTCGGCCAGCCAGGAGGTGGCCAGCGTTATTTTGAACAAACAGCCTGTGGCGGTCGCCGGAGAGGATAAAATTGCCTGTCCCGGGACGGGAGTCGTTTTTGACGGCTCCGGCTCAAGCGATGCCGATGGCGATAGCCTTACTTATTCCTGGGATTTCGGGGACGGCGCCAGCGCGCAGGGCGCGCAGGTCGAGCACAGCTTCGAGAAACCGGGTAAATACCGCGTGGCGCTTTCGGTCGATGACAACATGCAGACTTCCTGCTCCAGCGCGACCGCGAGCCTCAACGTAACAGTCAATACGCCGCCTAAGGCGGCGCTGGAAAAACCCGCTCCGGCCTGCCTGGGCGATAAGGTGGTCTTTGACGCTTCCCGGACCCGCGGCGCGGATACAGATGGTTACAAATACACCTGGGATTTCGGCGACGGCACGGTCATTGAAGGGCCCAAAAAGGTTACCCATGAATACAAAAAAGGCGGTAAATATGCGGTTAAAGTGACCGTAGACGATAAGCGCAACACCGCCTGTTCTACGGATTCAGCCGGCGCTGAAGTTCTGGTGAATACGCCGCCTGTAGCCAAAGGCCAGGCTGATTTTGCCTGCTGTATTGATACGGAATCTGTTTTTGACGGATCAGCTTCCTGGGATGCGGACGGCGATACCCTGGCTTATCAATGGGATCTCGGGGACGGCTCGATTGCCCGGGGCGTAAAAGTTACTCACCGCTATTCCAAAGGCGGAAGCTACACTGTCACCCTGAAAGTAGACGATAATTCTTCTACATCCTGCGCCGGTTCGCAGACGTCATTTCAGGTCCAGATCAATGATCAGCCGGTGCCGGTGATCAAGGTCAGGTAAGCGGAAAACCGAGAAAATTCTTGGCTTGGAGGTTATTTTTGATACAATATCTATATAAGCCGGAATTGTCCTTTTTCTTCGAAGGATCGGATGATTTGCGTTCAAAATATTCTTTATTGTCCTCTTTAACGGTGAGGATATGCATTTAAGAATGAAGAATACGGCGGTTTGGGCTATTATCGCTGTTTTACTGGGAATAAACATATTTCTGGTCAGGATAAACAGTCAGACGAAGCCCGAAGAAACGGTTCCTAAACCTTGGCCGCTTAAGATGGTCAAAGAGTTCCATGAGCGGTCGAGCGGTTTTCAGATGGCTAACCGCAATAAAGCCGGGGTGGATGAGAAAGCAGCGATCCGCCGGGAGTGGGAAGAGGCCTTCGGTTTTGATTTCTGGTCGCCGTATTATAAATACAAGGAGATCGAGAGGTCGGTTAAAGAAAAACTCGGCGTGCATGTTTTTAAACTTAAAGGAGAGCCGATCTTGGAAAAAGATCAGATCCTTTACGTGTTCAGGTCTAAATTTTAGAAAATTCAAAACCGGGATCCTTAAGCCGACTCAGCGGGCAATTTTAGCTGGGTTTTTTATTTTTACGCGGTATAATAAAAAGATAATTCTACTAGTTTAAGTGAATTTGCCTTTGGACAGGAGGCAAGCAAATGGTCAAGGAACGGCGATTATTCGTTAGATTCTTGCTCTCCGGAAAAATATTGATCCAAAGCGATCCGGAAAAAACCAACACTCTCGATTGCGAGCTGATCGATCTGAGTTTTGACGGGGTGGGGCTCTATTCGCCTGAAAAATTAGCCGCCGGAAAAAAAGTGAAGTTTGTCATCATCAATCGGCAGCTGAATGTCAATCTCGGGGGTCTGGCAGCGGTCATATTCGCCAATCCCGACAAATTTAACGGCAAAGATTGTTTCCGCGTCGGCCTGGAATTCCTCGAGGTCGACCGGGACCGGATCCGGGCTATCCTCAAGAACGTGCGGGGATAGGCTATTTCCGGGAGCAGAGATAAAAATGAGTTTTGAATTTGGAAAAACTTATACCAGGCAGCAGATCAGCGATCTTGCGGGAGGCGGCTCGGTGCACGACTATCTTCCTAACAAAGAGGGCAGGGTTTTATCTGCCTGTCTTTCTCAGGCGTATGATCCCCGGGCTCCAAAAGTAATTTTGGTGGGCCGGGGTCCGAACGTGCAGAAAGAGGCAGAAATGTTGTGCGCTCAGTCTGTTCCTGTTCCGGTGTT
This sequence comes from Candidatus Omnitrophota bacterium, assembly GCA_041309145.1. Taxonomy (GTDB): domain Bacteria; phylum Omnitrophota; class Gorgyraeia; order Gygaellales; family Profunditerraquicolaceae; genus JAPLLS01. Next base: position 4,541 of record JBFZAG010000074.1, read on the forward strand.
CTTCAAAAAAATAGCCAATCTTTGGGAGTACGCCGGCGATTTTAAAGCTGAGCGCTGGACCGATGACCCGGATGAGATCGCCGAGTTTGAGCAATCTTCAGGCCGGGCTAACCTGACCAGGGTGATCTTTCTGCAGCAAGTGAAGTGATCAAAGGAGGCCGTGGCATGAAAACCAAGAATAAATTTTCCGGTTCCGGGGAGTTGGCCAAGATCGACGCTTATTGGAGAGCCGCGAATTATCTGTCAGTAGGCCAGATCTATCTTCTGGATAATCCCCTGCTCAAAAAACCGCTGAAAAAAGAACACATTAAGCCCAGGCTGCTCGGCCACTGGGGGACCACCCCGGGGCTTAATTTCATTTACGTCCATCTTAACCGCCTGATCAAGAAGTCCGGTTTGAATATGATCTATATAATCGGCCCGGGCCACGGCGGACCGGCGATCGCCGCCAACTCTTACCTTGAGGGTTCATATACCCAGATGCATCCCGAGATCACTCAGGATGAGGCCGGGATGAAAAAACTGTTCAAACAGTTTTCTTTTCCCGGAGGGATCCCCAGCCATGTGGCCCCGGAGATCCCCGGCTCTATCCATGAAGGCGGGGAGCTGGGTTATTCTTTGGCTCACGCTTTCGGAGCGGCCTTTGACAATCCTGATCTGATCGTTTCCTGCATTGTCGGGGACGGCGAGGCCGAAACCGGAGCTTTGGCCGCCAGCTGGCAGTCCAATAAATTCCTCAATCCGCTCAAGGACGGCGCGGTCCTGCCGATCCTGCATTTAAACGGTTATAAGATCGCCAACCCCACAGTCTTATCCCGTCTTCCCAAAAAAGAGCTGGAAGATCTTTTTACCGGCTTCGGTTACAAGCCCTATTTTGTCCAGGGAGATAAACCGGCGCTGATGCACAAGCTTATGGCAAAGACCCTGGATAAGATCGCGGCTGAGATCAAAGGTATCAAAGATAAAGCCCGGGAACAAAGCCTGATCCAGCGGCCGATCTGGCCGATGATCATTTTGATCACTCCCAAGGGCTGGACCGGGCCTAAAGAGGTGGACGGAAAAAAGACCGAGGGCTCGTGGCGGTCGCATCAGGTCCCGCTTTCCGAGCTGTTTGACAATCCCGCGCATTTAAAGATCCTGGAGCGCTGGCTGAAAAGTTATTCTCCGCAGGAACTGTTTGACCAGAACGGCAGGTTTAAAAAAGAACTCGCGGATCTCGCTCCTAAAGGAAATTCGCGCATGGGAGCTAATCCGCACGCTAACGGAGGGCTCCTGCTTAAAGACCTGATCCTCCCCGATTTTCGCGACTACGCGCTCAAGTTCAGCCAGCCCGGTAAAGTCAGCGCCGAACAAACCCGCATACTCGGGCAATTCCTCCGGGATGTGATGAAGGCCAACCTTAAGAACGGGAATTTCCGGGTATTCAGTCCGGATGAGAACAATTCCAACCGGCTGGAAGCCATTCTGGAAGTGACCGGCCGCACCTGGTTGGCCGAAAGGCATAAAAACGATGACCGCTTGGCTGTTGACGGACGGGTGATGGAGATCCTCAGCGAGCACCTCTGCCAAGGCTGGCTGGAGGGGTATCTGTTGACCGGAAGGCACGGATTGTTTTCCTGCTATGAGGCTTTTATCCATGTTGTCGATTCCATGTTCAACCAGCACGCTAAGTGGTTAAAGACCACCAGGAATATCCCGTGGCGCGAGCCTATAGCTTCGCTTAATTATCTTCTGACCTCGCATGTTTGGCGCCAGGACCATAACGGTTTTTCCCATCAGGACCCGGGATTTATCGACCACGTTATGAACAAAAAATCAGAGATCATCCGGGTCTACCTGCCTCCGGATACCAACACGCTTTTATCGGTGGCGGACCATTGTTTAAAAAGCAGGAATTACGTCAATGTCATTATCGCCGGAAAACACCCCGGTCTTCAGTATTTGGATATGAACTCCGCGATCAAACACTGCACCAGCGGAGTGGGCATCTGGGAGTG
>JBFZAG010000075.1:0-28997 GCA_041309145.1 Candidatus Omnitrophota bacterium
AGAAACGTCCCCATTATTTACTTTATTTACTATGTTGAAGATAGCAGCAGGGATGTTAGTTTCCGGTTTTTTATTTTCTTCCGGGCCGTGTCTGTTCAGCTGCGGACCGCTTTTGATCTCTTATATAGCCGGAACAGAAAAGAATATCTCCCGGGCGATAATTTTTTACACCTGGTTTTCACTTTCCAAAACCGCGGTTTACCTAGCCTTGGGGCTGGGGGTTTATTTTTTGGGCAGCCTGGCTCGGGAATACCTGTTTTCCGGATACGTGTCTTTATTCGGAGGGATCTTTATCGGGCTCTGCGGGCTGGCCGTGATCTTAGGCAAAAGTTTGAAGTTTCCTTTTTTGAACCGGGCGGAAAATTTTTTTTTAAAGGGGCAGATCAGAAATCCGATCATCTTCGGTCTGATCTACGGACTGATCCCCTGCCTGCCGTTTCTTTCCGTGCTTTCTTACAGCGGCCTGGTATCGCATAGCTGGTATGAGGCGCTGATATACGTTTTCTGTTTCGGCCTGGGCACATATTTTTCCCCGCTGTTACTGTTAAGCGCATTTTCCGGAGCCCTTACCGGATTTCTGAAAAGGGCCGGAGGGAAATATCTAATTGTTTTAAGGGTTTTATCGGGCGCGGTCATAGTTTTCTTCGGCCTGCAAATGGCGGTCAGGGGGTTTTAAATGAACCGGTTCTATTGTAAATCAACTGAAGTGCAAGGGGAGAGGATTATTATCCGGGATCCCGGACAGCTGCACCATCTCAAAGATGTCTTAAGGTTCAAAGCCGGAGATAAAGCCGGGATATTCGACGATAAAGGAAACGATTATTCGGTAAAGCTCAAGGATATCTCTGAATCTCAGGCGGAGTTCCTGGTCCTGGAAAAAAAGAGCTCCCCCGATATTGCCAAAACCCGGGTCACTGTTGCCTGCGCTGTCCCCAAGAGGTCCAAGCTCGACGACATCATCGATAAATTGACCCAGCTGGGCGTGGACAGGATCATTCCTTTGCAAAGCGAAAGGGTGATCGTTAAAATCGACCCGGCCAAAGCGCTGCAGCGGCAGAAACGCTGGGAAAAGATCGCCCTTTCCGCCAGCAAGCAAAGCCAGCGCAGCAGCGTGCCTGTCGTAGACCCGCTCACGGATTTTGCAGAGCTGATCAATAAAGCCGAAGAGTTCGATTTAAAGCTTATTCCCAATCTGGAAGGCGGACGCAAGAAACTTAAAGACGCGCTTAGCGCGGCCAAACCGCTAAGCGTGCTGGTCTTGATCGGCCCGGAAGGAGATTTTAGCCCGGAAGAGATCGCCGCCGCCAGGAAAGCCGGCTTTATCCCGGTCACTTTCGGAGATCTTGTCCTGAGAGTGGAAACCGCCTGCCTGTACATCGCCAGCATCCTCAATTACGAATCCTAACAGACGCTTACCGAGCTGATCGGGAAACTGTCTTTTGTCTAATCGGGACAGTGTCTTTGGGATCAAAGCTCCAGATTATTGATCAGTTTGTCTTTTGTCTCGCCGCTTAAGATCCTTTCTTTATAGCTTGACCAGGCGTAATCTCCAGCAGTTCTTACCAGGTTGGCCCTGACCGGATTGAGTTCTATATACTCAATACAGTCCAGAAGATATTTGTCTTTTGTAATGACTTTGCTGATAAATCTTCCTTGCCAAAGGTGGCCGACTTTTTGGTAATTTTTGTTAAAATAAGCGGTGTAGGTCCGGTTCAAGCTTTGCATAAATCTCGAAAGATCTTTGGTTATTGTCGGTTCTCCGACTAAGTGCACATGGTTGGGCATCAGGCAATAACCATAAAGCAGAAAATTGTACTTTCGTTTAAGTTTCCTCAGGACTGAGATGTAAGTTTCATAGTCCTGAGGGCGGAGAAAAACTTCTTGTTGTTGGTTTCCGCGGGTGATAATATGGTAACAAGCGTTATCGATCAGCAATCTTGGTCCGGTTGGCATAGTAGTCACCTCCTTCTAATACAATAGACGTAAAAAATCGCAAAATCTAACTAAAAATTATTCAAAAGACAGTTTCCCGATTGGCTGGAAGACACTGTCCCGATTAGCTCGGTAAACGTCTCTATATGAAAGTTAAATTTTATACGTTGGGCTGCAAGGTTAATCAGTACGATACTCAGGAGATCCGCGAGCGCTTTCTGGAAGCCGGATACCAAGAGGCTCAAGGAAAACAGGCCGCCGATGTCTATGTGGTCAACACCTGCACGGTCACCGCCAAAGCCGATAAAGATTCGCTTTACTATATCCACCGCAGCCACCGGGAAAATCCCAAAGCCAGGCTGATCGTCACCGGCTGTCTGGCCCAGCTTGAAGCGAAAAGGATCAAAGCTCAGCCCGGGGTGAGCCTGGTCGTCCCCAACAAAAATAAAAAAAAGATCCTTTCCTTGCTTAGTGGCAGCCGGGCCGGAAAAGAACAAGGTATTTCTTTTTTCGCAGGCCATACCCGGGTTTTTCTGAAGATCCAGGACGGCTGTAATAATTTTTGCAGTTATTGCCGGGTGCCGCTGGCCCGGGGAGTTTCCCGCAGCCGTACACTTGAGGATATACTTGAGGAAGCCCGGCGGTTAGTGCAGAGCGGTTTCCGGGAAATAGTCCTGACCGGGATCTGCCTGGGTTCTTTCGGCCGCGACCTCAAGCCGCAGAGAAACCTGGTGGAAGTGATCAGCGCTCTTGAGGAGATCAATGATCTATTGCGCATCCGGCTCAGTTCCATCGAAGCCGGGGATATTACCGATGAGCTGATCGAGAAGATCCGCGGTTCGGCCAAGCTTTGCCGCCACCTGCACATCCCCATTCAAAGCGGGGACAATCTGATCCTCGGGAAGATGCGCCGCAAATATACTCATCAGGGCTACCTGGAGCTGGTCCGAAAGCTGAAAAAGCGCGTTCCCGGCCTGGCCGTGACCACCGATGTTTTGGTGGGCTTTCCCGGAGAAAGCGAAGAAAATTTCCGCAATACCCTGTCTTTGGTCAAAAAGATCAAACCGCTGCGCGCCCATATTTTTCCTTTCAGCCCCAGGCCGCAGACCACCGCTTGCAATTTTCCGGATATCCCTAAGGATGGCAAGGTCAAAGAGCGCATCCAAAGGCTGCGCAGGATTTGCGAAAAACTTTCCCGCTCTTTTCGCCGGAAGTCACTAGGCAAAAAAATGACGGTCTTGATCGAAGGCCCGGACCCGGAAAAGCCCGGCTTCTGGGAAGGCTATACCGACACCTATCTCAAAGTGTCGCTGAGATCCGGGGAAAACCTCAAAAATCAGCTGGTAACTTGCCGGTTAGGGAATAAAAAAGCTCCCAAAATCGTAAAATGACCCGTTTGAGGGCAAGGTGCTAAATTGCTTACAATTTCAAGATGATAATAGTATAATATAATATCGGTAAGCTTATTCTCGGACCGGGGGTGGAGAATGACAGAAAAAGAATTTAAGGACTATTTTGATGAGTTAAGATCTGAATTAAAGGGCCGATCCGAGGAAGCTAAAGAAAAAAAAATAAAAGCTTTAGCGGAGACTTTGACCGTTAAGGAATACGAGCGGGTCATTTCCGCTCTTAAGTCAGATGCTGTCTTGTCTTCCCAGCAGTATGAAATGTTGAAGAAGAATTACATGGTTTTCAATAAATATTTAATGTATTACGGGATCGGCTCGCGCATTTTCGGCGAGATCTGGGCTATACAGCAATTAAAAGGTTTAGATAGCCGGTTCAAAGAGCCGGATAAGGCGTCAGATCCTTCGTATTGCGGAGAGTATGATTTGTTATTTGAGGGAGTAAAAATAGAGGCAAGAGCCTGCCGGGCGGTAAATCTCGGGGAAGAGGGGGACCGTTTTGCCATGGCCATGCATTATGATACCCGGAAATTCTTTGCCATGCATTTTCGCCAGCTCAGGATCGAATCCTGCGATATCCTTGTTCTGATCGGCGTGTGGATGGATCAATTGGTTTATTGGGCTTTCCCCTATAATGAAATAAAAGATAATGAATATTTCGTCAAATATAAAGGCGAAATCGAAGACGGTTTATTAGTAATTAACGATAAAAATATCGCGGGTTTTGACAAATTCAGGGTGGAAGAATCAGGATTGGCCGAGGTAATTCTCAGTAAAAAAACGTAGAGTTCACAGAAAACCGGCCGAAACATTCTTTAAAGTTGACACTTTCCGTAATTAATGATATATTATTGAGTCATCAATATTCAAATTTTAATCTGAAAGGAGTTGATCACATTGCCTAAAGTGGAAATCAAGGAAGGCGAGTCGTTCGAAGGGGCGATGCGCCGTTTCAAGAGACAGATCGAGCAGGAAGGGATTTTGCGGGAGCTGCGGGACCGCAAACATTACCAGAAGCCCAGCGAAAAGAAAAGAAAGAAGATGCGGGAAAGACGATAAGGATGAGCCTAGCATTGTCCACATCCTGGAACGCTTTCCGGCACAGCGACGGAAAGAAGATAGTTTCCGAAATAAAAGCTCTGGGTTTCCAAGAGATCGAATTAAGTTTCAACCTGCCTATCCAAGTCTTAGACGATATAGCCTGCCTGGCGGATAAAAAAGAGATCAAGGTAATAAGCCTGCATAATTTCTGCCCCATACCCGAGGGGGTAAAACGCGAATTTGCGCTTCCGGATTATTATTCCCTGGCTTCCCCTGACGAAGAGCAAAGGCTTAAAGCCGTAAAACAGACAAAATATACTATTGCCGCGGCCGCGAAGCTGCGGGCTGAGGCTGTGGTTTTGCATACCGGCAGGGTGGAGATATCCGACCAAACCAAAGACCTGATCGAGCTTTTCAACCGCGGGCTTAAAGATTCCCCGCAGTTCCGGGAGCTAAGGTCGGCGATGGTCAGGCAAAGATCGAGCGAGTCATCCGTTTTTTTTGAGAATGCCCTGAGAAGCCTGGAAGAATTGAACCGGGAGGCCGAAGCCAGCGGCGTTCTTCTGGGAGTGGAGACCAGGTTCTATTACCGGGAGATCCCCAATCTCGAAGAGATCAAAAAGATCAGCGCTGAATTTAAAGGCTCGCGGATCCGTTACTGGCACGATACCGGCCATGCCCAGCTGATGGAGAATCTGGGATTTTATTGCCATCAGGATTTTCTTGATCTGTCTAAAGGCTGGCTTTTAGGGATGCATTTGCATAATATAACCGGCTGTAATGACCATCAGGCTCCTTGCCGCGGAGAGATAGATTTCCGGAAATTTCTGCCTTATGTCGATAAAGATACCATCAAGGTCATCGAAGCGCATCATCCGGCTACCGCCGGAGAAATAAAAAAGAGCAAAAAAATGCTGGAGGCTGTTTTTGATGGAAAGATCTGACCTGAGAAAGCCCGCGGTCGCCGGACATTTTTATCCCGCCGAAGCCAAAGAATTGAGATCCGAGATCACCGGCTACCTCGACCCCAAAAGTAAAAAACAGGATGTCCTGGCCTGCATTATGCCTCACGCCGGCTATATGTTTTCCGGGCCGGTTGCCGGAGCCGTAGTTTCCCGGGTCAATGTTCCCGAGCATGTGGTCCTTCTGGGCCCCAACCACACCGGAAGAGGAACGCCTTTCAGCCTGGTCAGCCGGGGCTCTTGGAAGACCCCTTTAGGCGCGGTGGATATTGACACCCTGCTGGGCGAAGAGATCTTATCCGGGTCTGAGTATCTGCAGGAAGACAGTTCAGCCCATTTATTTGAACATTCCCTGGAAGTGGAACTGCCTTTTTTACAGTATTTCCGGCCGGATCTCCGGATCGTCCCTGTTTGCCTGGCCAGTCCGGACCTGAAACAATTGAAATCCGTCGGCCTGGCTGTGGCTAAGGCGGTGGATAAATTAAAAATCCGCAACTCCGTTTTAATAGTGGCCAGTTCCGATATGACCCATTACCAGCCGCAAAAAGAAGCCGAGAAAAAAGACAAGCTGGCTATTGAGGCTATCCTGGAACTGAACGAAGAGAAACTCCTGCAAAGAGTGGTCGATTACGATATTTCCATGTGCGGCTTTGCTCCGGCTATAGCCATGCTTTGCTGCGCTAAAGCCCTGGGAGCGAAAAAAGCGGAATTGGTCAAGTATCAGACCAGCGGCGAGACATCAGGTGATTTTTCCAGCGTGGTGGGATACGCGGGGATAATCGTCTATTAATCAAAAACTAGGGGACGGCTCTCTTTTTTTTTGAGAACCGGGAAAAAGGAAAAAATAAGAACCGTCCCCTGATTTCAGCGAAGGTGAAAACATGGACGACGAAAAAAAGAAGGTAGATGAAGCCTGGAAAGATCAAGTGGCAAAAGAATCCCAGGCCAAAGAGGAACCGAAAGAGCCCCAGGCCGAAACTCAGCCGGAGCCGGATTTCAAATTCTTTATAACTTCGCTCGCGGTCCAGGCTTCCATTGCTTTAGGAGCCATGCCCAATCCGGCCAATGAAGAGATCGAAGTCAATCTCAACCAGGCCAAACTTATCATCGACACTCTGGGGATAATCAAAGAAAAGACTCAGGGCAACCTGAACAGCGAAGAAGACAGCTTGCTGGATAATCTGCTTTACGAGCTGAGGATGCAGTATTTATCACAAGCCAAAGGCCAACAAAAATGATCGACGCGGAATTATTGAAGATCCTGGCTTGCCCGGCCTGCAAAGGCGACGTGGAATTGAAAGACGGCAAGGTCTGCTGCAAGAAATGCGGCAGGAAATATCCTGTCCGGGACGGGATCCCGGTCATGCTCATCGACCAAGCGGAATAAAGAGGCGGGAGACTGATCCTATGAAAAAAATACTGGTCATCCACGGCCCCAACCTGCAATTGCTGGGCACAAGGGAGCCGAAGGTTTACGGCAAAACCGGCCTTAAAGAGATCAACCAACAGCTCAAGCTTCTGGCTGCCAAGAACAAAGTCAGCCTTTCTGTTTTCCAATCCAACCATGAAGGCGAGATCTGCGATCTGCTCGGCCAAGCTAAAGCCAAATTCTCCGGGGTTCTGATCAATCCCGCGGCCTATACCCATACCAGCGTCGCGGTAAGGGACGCCGTTGCCGGCTGCGGCCTGCCTTGCGTAGAGGTCCATCTTTCCAATATTTATACCCGGGAAGAATTCCGGCAAAAATCTTTGATCAGCCCGGTGGTCAAAGGCACGGTCATGGGTTTCGGAGCCAAAAGTTACTCTCTCGGCCTTCTGGCCATTTTAGATCTTCTTTAATTATTATAACCATGTCAACCGCGTAGGTTGACATGGTAAGGTGAAAATGAACGCGAAGATCAGGCGGGTGTGCGCTTTATTGAAGAAGCAGGGGCTGGACGGGCTGTTTTTGTCTTCGCCGGCCAACATTTCCTATCTGACTGATTACCCCAGCCGCGATTCTTATCTGATCGTCTCCCCAAAAAAGAGTTTTTATCTTACTGATTCCCGCTACTTCGCTGAAGCGGAAAGCCGGCTTAAAGGGATCGCGGTCAGACAGTATGACACCGGGCTTTTTAAAGAAATCAGCCGGATCTGCCTTAAATCCGGGTTTAAGTGCCTGGGATTCGAGGAAAGGCATCTGAATTTCGCGGAATACCGCAAACTGAGGAAAGAGCTTCCGGCTCCTTTGGGTTTGGCTCCGACTTTTGGCCTGGTTGAGGGGCTAAGGCAGGTCAAAAGCCCTGAGGAGGTCCGGCAGATAAAGATCGCCACCAAGATCGCGGTTAAAGCTTTTTGTTTTATCCAAAGCCAGCTTAAACCCGGCCGCAAAGAGATAGAAATAGCCGGCGACCTGGAGCGGTTCATCCGCTACCATAATGCCGGGGATTCTTCTTTCAAGATAATAGTGGCCGGCGGCCCGAATTCCGCTTTCGCCCACCATATTTCTTCTGAGCGCAAACTCAAGGCAAATGAACCGGTTCTCATAGATATGGGGGTGGATTATCGCGGCTATAAATCTGACTTGACAAGAGTTTTCTTCTTGGGTAAAATAGACACTCTTGCGGCTGAGATCTACGCTATTGTCCGCAAGGCCCAGGAACTGGCCATCAAACAGATCAAGCCGGGTAAAACCTGCGCGGAAATCGACGCTTCAGCCCGGAGCTATATCCGGGATCGCGGCTACGGACAGTATTTCGGCCACGGTCTGGGCCACGGTCTGGGGCTGGAAGTGCACGAAGAGCCGCATATCAGCGGAAAACAAAACACGCGGCTTGAGCCGGGAATGGTCTTCACGGTCGAGCCGGCAATTTACTTGCCAAAAAAATTCGGTATAAGGTTAGAGGACATGGTCCTGGTAACCGAGAAAGGAAGTGAGGTTTTAAGTGGCGCTCTCAATAAATGAAATCAAGAACGGACTGACCATCCTGGTAGACGGCATCGTTTACATGGTCATCGATTCCCAGCACATCAAACCGGGCAAAGGCGCGGCCTTCTGCCGGGCAAAGATGCGCAATCTCAAGAACAACAACGTCCTGGAGCGGACCTTCCGGGGCGACGAAAAGATCGAAGAAGCGTATATCGAAGAAAAAAAGCTTCAGTACCAGTACGCCTCATCCGGGATGTTCCATTTAATGGACCAGGAAAATTACGAGGATGTTTCCTTATCCGAAGATTCCATGGGGGATAAGGCTAAATTCCTTAAAGATAACATCGAAGTCACCGCGTATTACTATAAAGATGAGGTTCTATTCATCAACCTGCCTAATTTCGTGGAATACAAAATTATCGGTACCGAGCCCGGGATCAAAGGCGATACCGCCAAGAGCGGGACCAAGCCGGCGACCATTGACTCCGGAGCCCAGATCAACGTTCCGCTTTTTGTGGACGAAGGGGATACGATCAAAGTCGATACCCGCACCGGCAGTTACGTGGAAAGGGTAGCCAAGTAATTTCTATTTTTAACTTCGAGGCCCGCTATGAACATCAAAGAGATCAAAGAAATGCTCAATCTCATGAACGAGAACAGCCTGGTCGAGCTGGAAGTCGAGAAAGACGGCATGCGTATCCGGCTCAAAAAGGCCGTTGCGCCTTCGGAGAACTACACCGGCCCGATCGTGATCGAGCGCCAGAATTCCGCCCCCCAGGAAACAAGGCAGGCCGGCGGCATTGCCAAAGAAAAATCCTCCAACACCCTGGAGATCAAAGCTCCTATGGTCGGGACTTTCTACCGCTCTCCTTCTCCGGAAGCTCCGCCGTATGTGGAAGTCGGCCAGATCGTAGAATCGGGCCAGGTGGTTTGCATCATCGAAGCGATGAAATTAATGAACGAGATCAAATCCGAAGTCAAAGGAAAGCTCGTGGAGATCCTGGTGGATAACTCCGAGCCCGTGGAATTCGGGCAATCCATGTTCATCATCGAGCCCCTCTAAAATGTTTTCTAAAATACTGATAGCTAATCGAGGCGAGATCGCCTTAAGGATAATCCGGGCCTGCCGGGAAATGGGTATCCGCACGGTCGCGGTGTATTCGGAAGCGGACAGGAACTCCATGCACGTGCGTTTTGCCGATGAGGCTATCTGCATCGGCGCGGCCCAGAGCTCCAAGAGTTACCTTAATATCCCCGCCATCATTTCCGCCGCGGAGATCACCGATGTCGAGGCCATCCATCCCGGTTACGGCTTCTTAGCCGAAAATCCCCATTTCGCGGAGATCTGCGCTTCCTGCCATATCAAGTTCATCGGCCCGACCCCGGAGAACATGCGCCTGATGGGCGACAAGATGATGGCCCGGACCACCATGCAAAAGCTCGGGCTGCCCATCGTGCCCGGATCGAGCGGCGCGGTCAAATCCAAAGAAGAAGCTTTAAAAGTCGCCCAGAAGATCGGCTACCCGGTGATCATCAAAGCCGCTGCCGGCGGCGGCGGCAAAGGGATGCGGATCTGCCATAACGATATCAAGCTGGCCTCCAGCTATATGACCGCCCAGGCTGAAGCGGAAGCGAATTTCGGCAACCCTGCGGTCTATATCGAGAAATACGTGGACAAGCCCCGCCACATCGAGATCCAGATCCTGGCCGACCAGTTCGGCCACGTGGTCTACCTGGGGGAAAGGGATTGCAGCATCCAGCGCCGCCACCAGAAACTTCTGGAGGAGTCGCCTTCGCCGGTTGTGGACAACAAAATGCGCAAGCGCATCGGCGAGCTGGCGGTCAAGGCCTGCAAAAGCGTGAATTACCAGAATGCCGGGACCATCGAGTTTTTGCTCGACAGCCACGGCAATTTTTATTTTATGGAGATGAACACCCGGATCCAGGTCGAGCATCCGGTGACCGAAGCGGTGACCGGCATCGACCTGATCAAAGAGCAGTTCCGGATCGCCTCGGGAGAAAAGCTGGACCTGCGCCAGGAAGACATCAAATTCTGCGGGGCGGCCATCGAGTGCCGGATCAACGCCGAAGATTACGAGAATAATTTCATGCCCTGCCCGGGCAAGATCGATATCCTTAACCTCCCCGGAGGGCCGGGGGTGCGGGTGGACACACATATTTACCAGGGCTACGAGATCCCGCCCTATTACGATTCCATGGTCGCCAAGCTCATCGTCCACGGCAAAGACCGCAAGGAAGCCATTAAGATCATGCAGCGGGCCTTGAACGAGTTCAGCATCGGCCCGATCAAGACCACGATACCTTTTCATATGCGCCTGCTGGAAAACCCGCTGTTCGTTAAAGGCGATATTTCCACGCATTTTGTCCAGGAAATGCTTTCCAGCTCGGCCGAGCAGCAGGCCGAATAAAACAAGGACCAAGACCATGTTTGACCGCAACGACTCGCACACTGAATTAGGCACGATCAAGATCCACCGGAATTCCATCGCTTCCATCGCGGCCCTGGCCGCTTTGGAGATCGAAGGGGTCAAGGCAATCGGAAAAAACCTGCGCTCAGTTATTTTGGACCTGGTGGGAAAAAAAGATCACGGCTCGATCCGGGTCGAATTCGATAAAAACGGGGAAGTCTGCCTGGAGATACCGCTGGTGGTCAAGTACGACTTCAGCATTCCCGAAGTGGCTACCAGGGTCCAGGAGAACGTGCGCAACAGCCTGGAAAAAATGACCAATCTTTCCATTAAAGATATCAGCATTAACGTGCAGTCCATAGAAAAAAGCGACAAAATAGATCAGGAGGCCTAAAATGCGGACTTTGGGGGTTTTATTTTATACCGCGGTTCTGGTTTTCATCGGATTATTGATGATCGTTTTCTCGATCGTCCTTTCCATTTCCGGATTACAGGTGCAATCGATCAAATTTTCCACCGACCTCTTATATGTCATCCAGGCCAGCCTGAATTACCGCATCATCATCGGTCTTTCGGGGGTGCTTTTGATCATCATCAGTTTTTCTTTCATGCAGCTGATCCTTTCCCGTTTCCAGAGGGAAAAGACCATCGCTTTCCATTCTCCTTCCGGAGACGTGACCATCGCTCTTTCGGCGATCGAGGATTTGATCCGCCATTTTGTACTGATCATCCCCCAGATCAGGGAATTAAAGCCGGATGTCATCGTTAACCGCAAAGGCAACATCATCGTAAACCTGCGGGTGGTCCTCAAATCGGAAGCCAACATTCCCGAGCTGACCGCCCAGCTGCAGGAGATCACCAAGTCCAAGATCCAGGAAGTCCTGGGAGTGGAAGAGCAGATCGTCATCCGCATCCATATCGCCAAGATCATGTCCCGGGAAGAAAAAGAAAAAAGAAGAAAAGATACGGACAAAGACGAGCCTAAGATCCCTTTCGGAGGATACGGCCGGGTTTAGTTTATCATTGTTACGCTGAATAAAAACAACTGCAATAATAAGGAGGAAAAAGAAATGGCAACGATAGGGATCCTGACCGGCGGAGGAGACTGCCCCGGTTTGAACCCGGTTATCCGGGCGGTAGTGAGAAAAGCTTATAACCAGGGATACAAGGTCATCGGGATCAAGAACGGCTGGAAAGGCCTGGTGGATCTCGATACTATGGAGTTGACCCTGGACACTGTTTCCGGGATCCTGCCCAAGGGCGGTACGATCTTGGGCACCAGCCGGACCAATCCCTATAAAAAAGAAGGCGCGGTCGATAAGGTCAAAGCCAATTTCAAGAAGCTCGGCCTGGACGCGCTTATTGCCACCGGCGGCGAAGACACTTTAGGCGTAGCCAATAAACTGACCAAAGACGGCATCCCGAATATCGTCGGCGTCCCCAAGACGATCGATAATGACCTCGGCTCGACGGATTTTACTTTCGGCTTTGACACCGCGGTGAACATCGCCACAGAATGCATCGACAGGCTGCATACCACCGCGGAATCCCATCACCGGGTAATGGTGGCTGAAGTAATGGGCCGCCACGCCGGATGGATCGCGGTTTATTCCGGGATCGCCGGAGGAGCGGATGTGGTCCTGATCCCCGAGCTGCCTATCGACCTGGAGGAAGTCTGCGCGATCATCAAGAAAAGGCACTCCCGCGGCAAGATCTTCAGCATCATCGTGGTCGCCGAAGGCGCCCAGTTCAAGCAGAAAGACCTGATCACCCAGGAAGAAAAACTCGACGAGTTCGGCCATGTCCGGCTGGGCGGGATCGGAGAGCAGCTGGCCAAGGAAGTGGAAAAGGCCACCGGCTATGAGACCCGGGTCAGCGTTTTCGGACATATTCAAAGAGGGGGAAGCCCCACCGCTTTTGACCGGGTCTTAGGCACCCGTTTCGGGATCAAGGCGGTGGAGCTGGTCCAGAACAAAAAATTCGGAAAAATGGTTGCCCTCTCGGGCAATAAAATCATCGATGTCCCGTTAGAGGAAGCGGTCAAGGAGCTCAAGACCGTGGATATGGGGCTCTACGATATCGCCAAAGAGTTCTTTGGCTGAAAAATCAAGAGGCAGGAGAAATGCGCGATAGAATAAAAGATATCTTTTTGGAAAGCATCCAGCTTAAAGAAGACCTGATGCGGACCCGGCTCGAATCCATCATGGGGATCGCCCAGCTTTTTATCGAGTCGCTTAAAAAAGGCGGGAAGGTCATCTTTTTCGGCAACGGCGGCTCAGCCAGCGACAGCCAGCATTTGGCCGCGGAGCTGGTGGGCCGGTTCAAAAAAGACCGCAATCCTCTTGCCGGGATCTCTTTGACCACGAACACCTCGATCCTCACTTCTTTAGCCAACGATTACGGCTATGATACTGTTTTTGCCAAACAAGTCGAGGCTTTAGGCCAGAAGAACGACCTGGTGGTGGGGATCTCCACCAGCGGAAAAGCCAGGAACGTGGTCGCCGGGATCAAGCAGGCTAAAAAAATGGGGCTCAAGACCGTGGCTTTGACCGGAGGAGACGGAGGCGAGCTGGCCAAGCTGGCTGACGTGGCGCTTATGGTGCCGTCATCAGTGACCGCCCGGATCCAGGAAGCGCATATCACTATCGGCCATGTCATCTGCGAGCTGGTGGAACAGGAGCTATGTTCGAATCAAAGCTGAAAAGCAAATCCGCGCTGGCCGGTATCCTGGCCAGGCTTAAGAAAAGCGGAAAGAAGGTTGTCTTTACAAACGGCTGTTTTGATATCCTCCACTACGGCCACGCCAAATATCTGGAGGCGGCCAAAGCCAAAGGGGATATCCTGGTGGTCGGGGTCAACAGCGACGCTTCGGTGAAAAAGATCAAAGCGCGGAACCGGCCGATAGTCAGCCAGGATTACCGGGCCAAAATGGTCGCGGCCCTGGAGAGCGTGGATTTCGCGGTGATCTTCCCCCAGGAGACTCCGGGCAAGATCATCGAATTTCTTAAGCCGGATGTCCTGGTAAAAGGCGGGGATTGGAAGATCAAAGATATTGTCGGCGCTGATCTTGTCAAAAGCCGAGGGGGAAAAGTATACAGCATCAAATTCATCAAAGGATTTTCCACAACTAAGATCATTAAAAAAATTGGCAAAACTTCCTGAGTTAAAAGGGCTTTACCGGGTCATCGACGCCAACATTAACCGGGCCAAAGAGGGCTTGAGAGTCTGCGAGGAAATTACCCGTTTTATCCTGGACGATAAACTTTTGACCGCCCGGATCAAGAAGATCAGGCATTGTATCGACCCGTTGGCTGCGGCTCTGCGCAAGAACCCGGAGCTGCTGGCCCAGAGGAACAGCGCTAAAGACGTCGGGCTGAAGATCAAAAGCCGGGCGGAATTGAAAAGGTCGGATCTCGCGGATGTTTTTTCGGCGAATATCCAGCGGGTCAAGGAATCGATCCGGGTCCTGGAAGAATTTTCCAAGCTTGAAGACGTGAATATCGCCCTGGGATTCCGTAAAATAAGATACGTTATTTATGATTTTGAAAAAAAAGCGGCTAAAAAAATATTGTCTTTGCGTAGTACTGAATAAACCGTTCTTTAAAGACGATAAGGCTCTGGTCCGGGCTGTCCGGAAGATCTCGGCGGCCGGGGATTCGATCATCCAGCTGCGGGATAAAAGCGCCGATAAGAAAACGATCCTGGAGACCGCGGGCCTTTTAAAAAAAGAGATTTCCAGGACCGGAAGTATTTTTATCGTCAACGACCACGCGGATATCGCCAGGCTTGTCGATGCCGACGGACTGCACCTGGGACAGGGCGATCTCCCGCTGGTTTCGGCCAGGAAACTCCTGGGCAGAAACAAGATCATCGGGATCTCCTGCCTGAATTTAAAACAGGCGCTGCAGGCGCAGGAACAGGGCGCGGATTATCTGGGGATCGGGCCGATATTTTCCACCGCGACCAAGCCGGAATCTGCTCCGCTGGATCTGAACTTTGTAAGGCTAATCGCGAAAAAGATCAAGATCCCGGTTTTCGCTATCGGCGGAATAAACTGTACTAATATTTTCGAGGTGTTCTCCCTGGGGCTGTCCAGGGCGGCGATTTCCAGCGCGATCTGCAATGCCGCGGATCCGTTCAAGGCAACCCTAAGATTCTTTAAAATATTGAATTCATGACTCAGCTCGAATACGCCAGGAACAATAAAATAACCGGCTTAATGGTCAGAGTCGCGCAAATCGAAGGGATCTCTCCGCGCGCTGTTTTAGACCTGATCAAAGCCGGCCACGCGGTGATCCCCGCCAATATCAACCACAAACTGCAAAAGCCCTGCGTTATCGGAAAAGGCTTAAAGACCAAAGTAAACGCCAATCTCGGTACTTCCACGGAAAGATCGCTGCTTAAAGAAGAATTAAATAAGCTTGAGGTAGCCGTGTCCTGCGGCGCGGACGCGGTAATGGACCTTAGCGTGGGAGGCGATCTGCGGCAGATCCGCCAGGTTATTATCGGCCATTCGCCGGTCCCTGTAGGCACGGTCCCCATATATGAGATCGCTGTGGGAGCGGAAAAAAAATATAAAAATTTTCTTGAATTCAGCCCTGAGGATATCTGGGAGGTCCTGGAAAACCAGGCCAGGTCCGGGGTGGATTTTTTTACCATCCACGCCGGAGTGACCAGGAAAAGTCTGGCCGCTTTAAAGACCAAAAAAAGGATCATGGGCGTGGTTTCCCGAGGGGGGGCGATCCTGGCCAGCTGGATCAGCCGCAACAAAAAAGAAAACCCTTTTTTCGAGCAATTTGACCGGGTGCTGGATATAGCTTATAAATACGACGTGACTTTGAGCCTGGGAGACGGGCTCAGGCCGGGATCGATACTGGACGCCACTGATCCGGCCCAGATCGCCGAACTCAAGATCCTGGGAGAATTAGCCCGAAAAGCCAGAAGGAAAAACGTCCAGGTAATGATCGAAGGGCCGGGGCACGTGCCTTTGGACCAGATCAAAAAAAACATCGAGCTGGAGAAAAAATACTGCTCCGGCGCGCCTTTTTATGTTTTAGGGCCGTTAGTTACTGACGTGGCTCCCGGCTACGACCATATCACCTCGGCCATCGGAGGCGCTTTGGCCGCGGGATACGGCGCGGATTTCCTTTGTTATGTCACTCCTGCCGAGCATTTAAGGCTGCCTTCCCTGGAAGACGTCAAAGACGGGGTGATCGCTGCCCGGATCGCCGGCCATGCGGGCGATATCGTCAAGGGGGTCAAAGGGGCAATTGATTGGGACCGGAACATCTCTATTGCCCGGAGCCAACGCGACTGGAAAAAACAGATAAAGCTTTCTTTGGATCCCAAGAAGGCCGGAGATTACCGGCTTTCTTCACAGCCGAAACTTTCCGACGTCTGCACCATGTGCGGAAAGTACTGCTCGATAAAAGTGATGGAAACCTGCGGAAAGAAAAAATAGGGAAGAGGGGACGCAAATGAAAATAAAGGGGACAGGTCCATTTATTTGGTCGATTTATTTCTTTGAAATAAATGGACCTGTCCCCTTTATTTTAAATAGAAGCGTCCCCTAGATTTCAATTGCGGGCGTAATTCAATGGTAGAATGGCAGCTTCCCAAGCTGTTAATGTCGGTTCAATTCCGATCGCCCGCTTTAAATTTTTGAGCTATGCCAAAGATAACGATAATTTCGGTTTTTATGTTTCTCTGCCTGGGGCTCGGCGGATGCGTCAGCGCGCCGAAAGTTCCCGCTCCGGCGGTTTCCCAGAAGCCGATAGCCGGGGTTACTTATCATAAAGTAGCCAAAGGCCAGACTCTTTGGCGGATCGCCCGGCTCTACGGCATGGAAGTGGAAGATCTGGCCGCCTTGAACAATATTCTGGATTCTTCGAAGCTGGAGATCGGACAGCAGTTGATCATTCCTTCCGGCCGCAAGATCAAAACTCTTGTTGCGGATAATCCGGATGAGGATTTCATCTGGCCGCTCAAAGGCAAGATCATCGCCGCTTTCAGCCAGACGGTCAATCATACCGTCAACAAAGGGCTGAACATCGAGCCCTCCCGCTCCCTGGATGTGCAAGCCAGCCGCAGCGGGGTGGTCGCTTTTTACAACCGGGATTTTCTCGACCTGGGAAAGACCGTAATACTCGAGCATCCCGAAGGGTTCTGGACGGTCTACGGGCGCAATCAGGAAGTTTATGTCAAGCCCGGGGATGCCGTGGCAAAAGGCATGACCATCGCCAAGGCCGGATCCGCCGGAAGGGATAATAAAGTTTATTTGCACTTTGAGCTGAGAAAAGGCTCGAAGTCGGAAAACCCGCTATTTTATTTGCCCTAAATGAGCGCATAAGTTGTGGAGCCAGCTACCGAGTAGGTTAGGCGACATCAACTTATCAGCGCGAAATGAACACTCCTGCGGCAAGCCGCAGGATAGATCCAGGTTTCTTTACCTTAGTTCATTCCCTGCGCCTTAGCAGAAAATAATCAGCGCAGGCTTTTACTCCGAGCGCGAGAGCAAATTCCTGGAGGAATTTGCGAACGTTACGCGAGGAGGAGATACGCTACCTATGCTCAAAGACAATTTTTTCGACCGCAAGGTCTATCTGGACACCCTGGAAAAAAGGGTGATCGCCCTTAAAGACGGCTACCGCCAGAACATCGCCCTTATCGGCGACGAGCAGGTCGGCAAGACCGCGATCCTGCACAAGTTCGCCAATAATTTCCTGGATAACCGTTTTCTTCTGCTTTACCTGGAAGCCCGGCCTGAGTCAATGCTGTCGTTCTGCCAAAGGTTCTCCGGGGTCCTGCTTTATAATTTCCTCTGCTCTACCGACGCCGCGCTCCGGGAAGACCTGGATTTCCTGATCGAGAAGGCCTCGGCCTATATTCCCAGGACCGTTGCCAAGATCAAATCTGTCCTGGCCGAAGCCCAGGGAAGGAAAAAGGAGAACATTTTCGGCGAGCTGATGTCGCTGACCAACATCATCCACCAGGAGACCAACAAGTTCTGCGTGGTCATATTCGACGAATTCCAGAACCTGGAATCTTTGGGGATCAAAAGCCTTTATAAAGAATGGGCCCAGCGGCTGATGCTGGAAAAGACCGCGATGTTCATCATCGCCAGTTCCGCTCCCCACAAAGCCAGGACTATTCTTTCCGGTGACCTGGCGCTTTTGTTCGGCAATTTCGAGGTGATCGTGGTCGAGCCGCTGGATATCAGGTCCAGCTCGGAGTATCTCAAGCTGAGGTTGCCCGTCTCCGGGATCAAAGACGAGATCAGGAATTTTATCGTCAATTTTACCGGAGGCTATCCTTTTTATCTGGAGGTTTTCTCCCAGGCTTTGCTTAAGCCGGGCAGCGCGGGCTTGGTCGACGCTCTGGAGAACCTGCTTTTTGCCCAATCCGGGATATTGAACCAGAAATTCACCAATTATCTTAAACGCTTCCAGGATTCCCAGTTCTGCCAGGATTACCTGGCCATACTGGGCCAGGTCTCCAACGGACGGAATAAGCCCAAGGAGATCGCGCACATCCTCAAAAAGCCGGCGAAGCTGGTCAATGCCAGGGTGAATTACCTTTTAAGCATCGACGCTGTGGTGCGCTCCGGAGATTTTTTGAAGGTCTCCGACCGGGTTTTCGGCTTCTGGCTGAAGTCAGTCTACCAGGAAAGATTGAACTCCCTGGTCTTCGACGTCTTGAGCCAGAAAGCAATGTTCAGGAAAAATATGGAGATTATGATCCAGGAATTCATCTCAAGCTCGCAGAAGCCCGTGGCCGAGAGGGTGACCGAGATCTTAAGGCTTTTTTGCGACGAGCGGATCCAGTTCGAAAGAAAGAAGATCACTTTGAACCATTTCCGGGAGATCAAACCTCTTGATTTTGAGAGCCGCTCCCTCAAAGACGGGCTGATCTGCCGCTCCAGCGACAGCCTGTGGATCTTCGGTTTTAAACCGGACCTCTTGACCGAGGAAGATATTTCCGAATTCTCCAGGGAGTGCAAGAAATACCGCAACAAGCTGCAGCGAAAGATCATCGTCACCCTGAAGGATGTCGACGCTAACAGCCAGCTTAAAGCTTTAGAAGAAAAGATCTGGACCTGGGACCTGGACAGCCTGAACGAGATCTTTGACCTTTTTTCCAAGCCCAGGATCGTCGTCTGAAAAGCAGACTTCGCCTGTTTTTAAAGGAGCTCGATGAAGATCGGAGTAGTTTCAGACACTCATTTGCCGTCGAACGGCCAGGCGCTGCCGAGCCGGCTGTGCGCGGCGCTGAAGAGCTGCGACATGGTCATCCATGTCGGAGACATGGTCACGATGGAAGTCGCCCAGGCTCTTGAGAAGCTTTGCCCGAATTTCAAGGCGGTCTGCGGGAACATGGACCCGGCTCAGATAAAATGCAAATTCCCGGAAAAAGAAATTATCCAGGTCGGTAAATTCCGCCTGGGGATAAAACACGGCTTCGGCCCCCCGGATAAGCTGAAAGCGATCATGAAGGAAGCTTTCAAGCAGGATAAAGTGGACATGATCATCTTCGGCCACTCGCACAATCCGCTGTCCGAGATCGAGGACGGGGTGATCTTTTTTAACCCCGGATCCCCGACCGACGAGATCTTTGCGCCGTATAAGTCGTTTGGAATAATCGAAATTAATGATAAAATAGAAGCGAAGATAGTTAAAATCTAGGGGACAGTTCCTAGTTTTTTACGGGAATCTGTACGCGGTAAAAAATAGGAACCGTCCCCTGCTTAGCGAGGAAACTTGGACAAACTCTGGGCTCCGTGGAGAATAAAGTACGTTCAGGCGAAGCGGACTAAAGGCTGCCTTTTCTGCTCGGCGGCCAAATCAGCCAAGGCCAAAGATTATTTTATCTTTGCCACCGGCCATAGTTTTTGTTTGCTGAACATTTTTCCTTATAATAACGGCCATTTGATGGTCGCGCCCAAAAGGCACGTCAAGGACCTGGACAAGCTTAACCCTGAGGAGGCTCTGGACCTGATCAAAGCCCTGGTTCTGGCCAAGAAGCTCCTGGTCAAAGTCCTGCGTCCCGAAGGTTTCAATATCGGGATCAATTCCGGCTCGGTGGCCGGAGCGGGCATCCCGGGCCATTTGCACGTCCATATTGTCCCGCGCTGGAAGGGCGATACTAATTTCATGCCGGTCCTGGGCCAGACCAAGATCATTTCCCAGTCACTGGAAGAGCTTTATAAAAGATTACGCCATGCTTACGCAAAAGCAGATTAAAGATTACGAAAGCCGGTTCCTCGCGCCTTTTGCCATGAAGAGCCATGATTCCCGCGGCCGGGTGCATAAGGAAGAAGAGCATCCTTACCGCAGCGCCTACCAGCGCGACCGGGACCGGATCGTTCATTCCTCGGCTTTCCGGCTTTTGGAATACAAGACCCAGGTCTTTGTCAATCACGAAGGCGATTATTACCGCACCCGGCTGACCCATACTCTGGAAGTGGCCCAGATCGCCCGGACCATAGCTTTGGCCCTGCGTTTGAACGTGGACCTCACCGAAGCCATCGCCCTGGCCCATGACCTGGGGCATACTCCTTTCGGCCATGCCGGAGAGGACGCTTTGAACGAGCTGATGTCTAAATACGGCGGCTTCAACCATAATTCCCACGGGCTGCGGGTGGTCGACGAGCTGGAAGAGCGCTATCCGGATTTTCCCGGCCTTAACCTGACCTGGGAGGTCAGGGAAGGGATAGTCAAGCATTCCACCAAGTTCGACAAAAGCGTCAAAATTCAAGACCTTGCCCCCCGGGAAATGCCGACCATGGAGACCCAGATCGTGGATATCGCCGACGAGATCGCTTACGACAACCATGACCTTGACGACGGGCTGACCTCCGGGCTGATAAAAGAAGATGACCTGAAAAGCCTTGAGATCTGGAAAAAGATCAATAGCGCCGTCCCCGCTAAATACGCCGGGATCAATCCGGAAAAAAAGAAATACCTGCTGATCAGGAATTTGATCAACATGCAGGTCACCGACCTTATCGAGGAGACCGAAAAGAAAGTCCGGCAGTTAAAATTGAGATCTCCTTCGGACGTAAAGAAAATGAGCCGTAAGATCATCGCTTTCAGCCCGATGATGCAGGAGTACCGCAAGCCCCTGCGGGCTTTCCTCATGGACAAGCTTTATCATCATTACCGGGTCATCCGTATGACGGACAAGGCAAAACGTTTTATTAAAGAGTTGTTCCAGGTTTATATGTCCAGGCCCGAAGCGCTTAACCCTCAGGTCCAGAAGCGGGTAAAGCTCGACGGCGCCAGAAAAGCGATCTGCGACTATATAGCCGGAATGACGGACAGGAACGCCCTAGATGAATATAAAAAATTATTCGACCCCTACTCTAAAGTATAAGACGCTGATCTCCTCGGTGCACAGCATTTACCGCCTGGTAAATTCCACCTTCGAGCTCAAAGACCTGATCTCCCGGCTGGCCAGGCTGATCTGCCAGATCTTCGGGGCCAGGTATTGCCTGATCCTGATCATCGACCCCACCAGGAAGTTTTCCACCATCAAGGTCATGGTCAGCGGCAAGAAAAAGATCGTCATCGACAAGAACAAAAAGATCACTAACCGCATCGAAAAAAGGATCATCCGGACTTTTACGGCTATAAGGAACGATACCCTTTTAGGGATACCTTTGGTTTCCGAAGACCTGATGGGTCTGATCATCATCAAAAGAAGCCGGCAGGAGAGGCCTTTTGACGGTTCCGATCAGGAAATAATGCTGACTATCGCCGAGCAGTCGATGATCGGGATCAAGAACCTGCAGTTATACGAAGAGCAGCAAAAAATAGTCCTGGGCAGCATCAAATCGCTGGTCACGCTCCTGGATACCCGCATCCCCCAGGAGTTCACCCATTCTTTGCATTTCAGCAAGCTGGTGGTGGGCATTGCCGAAGAGATGCATCTGGACGAGAAGCAGAGGCAGGCCCTGAAATACGCCAGCCTTCTCCACGACGCCGGAAAGATCGACGTGCCTTCGGAGATCCTGACCAAGACCACCAAACTTACCGCTAAAGAATACACCATCATTAAAAGGCACCCGGAGAGGGGCGCGCAGATGCTCAGGCCGTTCCAGATGTTAAAGCCGGTGATCCCGATCATCATGCACCACCATGAGAAATTCAACGGCACGGGATATCCTTCGCGGCTCAAAGGCGGACAGATCCCCCTGGGCGCGCGGGTAATGGCTGTGGCCGACGCTTTCGAGGCCATGGTCTACGGCAGGCCTTACCGCGAGAGAGTGGAGATCGACAACGCCTTGAACGAGATCAAAAAGAAAAGCGGCACCCAGTTCGACCCGAAAGTTGTCGAAGCCTTCTTGAAGATCGCCAAGAAGTACTATAAAAAATACTTGCAACAGACTCAGTAATCGCGATATAATCTTAATATGTCCAAAGAACATCCTTCACAGTTAGAGTTGTTTTCCGCGGGCGACGACGCCCGGCATCTGGCGGCCAAGCCGGTTGATGCGGGGCTGCTCGACTATATCAAGCTTTACGAAAAAACGGTCCTGATCGTCATCGGATTCGTGATCACCGGGATCGTGGCTTTCTGCCTGGGAGTTGAAAACGGAAAGAGCCGGGCGGTGTCTTCGCTTAATTCCAGGTTCGACGTAGCCGGACAAAACGATATCGAGATACCTCGGGCCTTCACTAAAAAAGAGCTCCCGAGAACAATCCTGCCCCGGGACGGCGACTCCGATGCCGGGTTTTTAATTAAAGGCGATCTGAAGAATACTCCGGTAAAACAGGAGATCATTCTCCGCCAGGCTCCGGCCGTTGGTTCCGAAAACGGGTCGTTCACTATCCAGATCGCCAGTTACCAGGCCCGCTCCGGCGCGGAAAAAGAGATGGCCAAATTGCGGCAAAAAGGATTACAACCGCTGGTGCTCAAAAAAGGCGGTTATAACGTGGTTTGTGTGGGGACTTTTAATAACAAGGAAACAGCAAGATCTTTACTTTCCCAGCTGAAATCCAAGTATCGAGATTGCTACATCAGGAGGTTATAAGGATATGTCAATGCATCCGTCTTTAAAAGCGACAGAAAAAGGAAAAAAGCAAAGGTCCGTGCTCAAGCGCATCGAGCGGGTTAAATCCATGATCGACAAGGAGAAATGGAAGGAAGGCGACGATTTTTACCATTTGCCTAAACTCAAGACCGTAAGGATCAAGATCAAGAAAGAAAAAGTCGAGAAAGCCGCTGAAGCCGGCGCGGCGGAAGGCGCAGTTGCCGCTCCCGCAGCCGGAAAAGCCGCTGCTGCAGCTCCGGCCAAAGAAGCTAAGAAGTAAATTAAATTCGCGCATAAGTTATGGAGCCGGCTAACAAATACGCTAAGCGACATCAACTTATTAGCGCGCCTGCCTGCCGGTAGGCAGGAATTTATCCCGAGCATGCTAAAAAATTTCCAGAGAAATTTTTTAGCGTATATGCGAGGGAACAATGCTCAGCGATATAACCAAAGAGGTCAGACCTTAAAGATCAAAAGGTCTGACCTTGCGGTTTTAAAGGAACAACTATGGCCATAGATCTCGTTAGATTTTTTTTCTCGTTCGCCCTTTTGATGGTCGGGGTCACCGTGCATGAATTCGCCCACGGCTGGGTGGCTTACATGCGCGGGGACAACACCGCCAAGTTCTCCGGCCGGCTGACTTTAAATCCCCTGGCTCATATCGACCCGATGATGACTTTTATTTTTCCTTTGATGCTGTATTTATCCACCCAGGGTAGGTTTGTTTTCGGCGCGGCTAAACCCGTGCCGGTGAATTTTTCCGCGCTCAAAAATCCCCGGACCGACATGATCCTGGTCGGGCTGGCCGGACCGGCGGCGAATTTTATTCTGGCTTTAGCTTTAAGCCTGCTCTGGAAGGTGATCCCCCAAACCAATTTGACCGGCTTTATTTTTTACAGCCTGATCAGCATTAATGTCGTCCTGGGGGTTTTTAATCTTATTCCTATCCCGCCGTTAGACGGCTCCCGGGTCTTGATGGGGATGCTCCCCCCGGAGCTGGCCTACAAATACGCTTTGATCGACAGATACGGGTTTATTATCATAATCGCTTTATTATGGCTGGGAATCCTGGACCTGGCGATATTCCCTTTGGTCAACCTGATCTTAAACTTTTTGGGCCGGCTATGAGATCGATCCGGATGAACCTTAAAAATAATCCTTACCGCATACTTGTCGGAGCCGGGGCGTTGAATAAGCTCGGTGTTTGTCTTAAAAAGCTGAAGATCGGAGCCGACGCTTACATCGTCACCAACTCTTACCTGAAAAAGAAGTTCGCTCCGGCCCTGAACAAGACTTTGAATAATTCCGGGTTTAATTTCCGCTACAAGCTTGTGCCTGACGCCGAGGCCAGTAAATCTTTAACCCAGGTTTCCGGGATCTTGGCCGATCTCAGCGCCTACGATCAAAAGAAAAAGATCTTTATCCTCGCTTTAGGCGGGGGGGTGATCGGAGACCTGGCCGGATTTGTTGCTTCCATCTACCGCCGGGGAACACCTTTTGTCCAGGTTCCCACGACCCTGCTGGCCCAGGTGGATTCGAGCATCGGAGGAAAGACCGGCGTTGACCTGAGCCAGGGCAAAAACCTGGCCGGCACTTTTTACCAGCCCAAGCTGGTTTTAAGCGACACTGACTTGCTTCTGACCCTGCCTCGAAGGCAGCTTTCTTCGGCGCTGGCCGAGGTGATCAAGTGCGCGCTGATCCTGGACCCGGAATTGTTTGTTTATCTGGAAAAAAACCTGGCCCGGATCCTGGCTAAAAACAAGAAGAGCCTGGAATTCATCGTGGCCAGATGCGCCGGGCTTAAGGCTTCGATAGTCTCCCGGGATGAGTTCGAGAAGAAGGGGTTGCGCACGGTTTTGAATTTCGGCCATACCCTGGGCCACGCTATTGAAGCCGCTTCCGGATTCAAAGGCTACAATCACGGAGAAGCGGTGGGGCTGGGAATGCTCTGCGCCTGCGGGATCAGCCGGGCGTTGGGCTTATTAAAGGAAAGCGACCTGGCCAGGGCCGAATCCCTGATCGCAAAAGCCGGGCTGCCGACCAGGATCAGGGGGCTCAAGCCGGCTGCGATCATCGCCGCCCATTACCATGACAAAAAATTCACGGGATCCAGGAACAGATTTGTTTTGATCAGGGGTATCGGGAAAGTTACGGTAAAAGAAAATATTCCTTTAGGGGTGATCAGAGAAGCTTTAAAGCGGAGATCGTGAAAAATTATTTGTTGCGCAGGTTGATCCGGAAAGTTCTTTCGTTGGTCTGCAGTTCTACTTCTTCGTTGCTGATCTGGATGACTTTTGCCCCATCGACCAGATCGCCTTCCCCCGCCACTTTATCGTTTATTATGCAGTAATTACTGTCGCCGGAAGCGAATATCCCGGAAAGAGTGTAAGGATTAGCGCTCTGAACGGTCTTTTTCTTTAAAGAGATCAGGGGCTGGTCCTTTTTTTGGGCTCCGGGTACGCCGGCTGAAGAAGCATCCTGTTTTTTGTTGGGGGTGATCTTGATCAAAGGGCCGATAGACTTTTTGTTTCCGGCGCTTTGAGATTTCGGGACAAAGAAATCAAAGGCGTATTTAGCCGCCACCGCTCCGACTGCGATCAAAAGGATATATAAGAAAATGATCTTAGAGTCGGTCTTGCTGGCCGGTCTAGCGGATTTAACTTCGCCCGGCTGCGGAGGAGGCGGAGGTTTTATTTGTCCCGGAGGATTAAAAGGAAGAGGCGCGGGATTGGGCGGCATGGCCTGATTGGTAAAAGGGTTTACCGGCGTATAAGGATTGTCTTTCTTGGGATCGCTGCTGTTATTATTTTCCATAACCATTAGTATAACAAATAATTATTCTTTGTAAAGCAAAAAAATAAAGCGAAAATAATGGGGGAAATAATGGGGACGTTTCTATTTATTAAGTAAATTTCTACTTCAGAATAAATAGAAACGTCCCCATTATTTTTAGTACGGTTGCCCTTTGGGCAACCGCGTAGGTTGTTCAGGTTGATTATTTCCCTTGACAAATTAAAGGAAATAAGGTAAAATTTCTTTCTAAGATTGTAACCTTTTAAGAAAATCATTCTTAACTGCTTGATTTATAATAAGTTAGAGAAAAAGGAGCAAAAATGGCCGAATGGATAGGAAAAGACAGGCGGGCGCGCCGATGCTATGGTTTTGACGAGATCGCTTTATGTCCCGGAGAAAAGACCATTAATCCTAATGAGGTGGATACGTCTATAACCCTCGGAAAAAAGAAATTCAAAGTCCCGATCCTGGCCGCGGCCATGGACGGGGTGGTAGATGTCAAATTTGCCGTGGAAATGTCTTGTCAGGGCGGGATCGCGGTTTTGAACCTGGACGGGATCCAGACCAGGTATGAAAACCCGGATGAAGTCCTGGACCGGATCGCCAAAGCTTCGCCTCAGGAAGCCACTGAGCTTATCCAGAAGGTCTACAGCCTGCCGGTGATCGAGAAACTGGTGGCCAAAAGAGTCTCGGAGATCAAAAAACAAAAGGGGACCGCGGTGGTCTCCTGTATTCCCGCCCACGCCGAAGCTTTCGCCAAACAGGCGGTTTCCGCGGGCGCGGATATTTTTGTCATCCAGTCTACGGTGACTACTGCCAAGCATATAGCTACGGAATATAAAAGCCTGGATCTATTTAAATTTTGCAAGAGCATTAAAATACCGGTAATTTTAGGCAACTGCGTTACTTATGAAACCACGGTGGAATTAATGGAGACCGGAGCCGCAGGTTTATTGATCGGGGTCGGTCCCGGAGCGGCCTGCACTACCCGCGGAGTTCTGGGTATCGGCGTTCCCCAGGTCACCGCGACCGTGGACGCCGCGGCTGCCCGCGATTTCCATTTTAAGCGCACCGGAAAATATATCCCCATCATCACTGACGGCGGGATGAACCGCGGGGGAGATATCTGCAAGGCCTTTGCCAGCGGAGCGGACGCGGTAATGATCGGCTCCAGTTTTGCCCGGGCTAAAGAAGCTCCCGGCCGGGGTTATCACTGGGGCATGGCTACCTCTAACGTCAATCTTCCCCGGGGGACCCGGATCTATGTGGGCCAGACCGGCACTTTAAAAGAGATCCTTTTCGGGCCAGCCAAGGTAGATGACGGCTCGCAGAACCTGATGGGAGCGCTAAAGACTTCCATGGGCTCTCTGGGCGCCTCAAACTTGAAGGAAATGCAGGATGTGGAGATCATCATCGCTCCTTCGATCCAGACCGAGGGCAAGATCTTCCAGGTCGGCCAGAGAGTAGGGATGGGAAAATGAGCAAAGAACTGATATTGATCCTGGATTTCGGCTCGCAGTACACCCAGTTGATCGCCAGAAGGGTCAGGGAGAGCAAAGTTTTTTCCCGGATAGTCCCGTTTAACATCTCGGTCAAGGAGATCGAAGAGCTGGCGCCTAGAGGCTTGATATTCTCCGGCGGCCCGGCTTCGAGCATCGTCAAAAAAGCGCCTTATCCGGATAAAGCGGTTTTCAAACTCGGCCTGCCGATACTGGGCATTTGTTACGGGATGCAGGTCATCGCCGAGCTCTGCGGCGGCAAAGTCAAGCATACCAAGGAGCGCGAATACGGCAAGACCGAGCTGTTCATCGACGACAACCGCGACCTTTTCTCGAACCTCCCGGGAAATTTCACCTGCTGGGCTTCCCACGGCGATTTTGTGACCAAGCTTCCCGCGGGATTCAACAAGAGCGCCCACACTTTAAACACGCCCATAACCGCGATCTCCAACAAAAAAAGAAAGATCTACGGGGTCCAGTTCCATCCGGAGGTGACCCACACCGAAAAAGGCAACCAGATCATCAGCAA
Organism: Candidatus Omnitrophota bacterium; assembly: GCA_041309145.1. GTDB lineage: Bacteria > Omnitrophota > Gorgyraeia > Gygaellales > Profunditerraquicolaceae > JAPLLS01. The sequence goes on from JBFZAG010000075.1 coordinate 27,531, forward strand.
TTTCCTTTTCCGGGCCTGCGGCTGTTCCGGCAGATGGAACATGCGCTCGTTCATCAAAGAGACCATCGATAATATCAAAAAGACCGTCGGCAAGGGCAAAGTGGTCCTGGGCTTGAGCGGAGGGATCGATTCTTCGGTGGCCGCGCTTTTGATCCACAAAGCCATCAACCGCAACGTGCGCTGTATTTTTGTGGATAACGGCCTTTTGCGCAAAGACGAGCCGGAGCAGATCAAAAAAGTTTTCCGCTCGGAGTTCCATCTTAACCTGGATTACGTCAACGCCCAGAAGCGGTTCCTTTCGGCTTTAAAAGGGGTGGTCGACCCGGAGCAAAAAAGAAAGATCATCGGCGCCGAGTTCATCAAAGTTTTCGAAGAAGAAGCGCGGAAATTCAAAGGGGCGAAATTCCTGGCCCAGGGGACATTGTACCCGGACGTCATCGAGTCGATCTCTCCTACCGGCGCCCCTTCCAGCAAGATCAAAAGCCATCACAATGTCGGCGGCCTTCCCGAGCACATGAAGCTCAAGCTCATCGAGCCGCTGCGCGAGCTGTTCAAAGACGAAGTCCGCCAGGTCGGCAAGGAGCTGACTTTGCCGGAGAGCGTTCTTTTCCGCCAGCCGTTCCCCGGGCCGGGGCTGGCTATCCGCATTCTCGGAGAGGTCACTTTTGAGCGGCTTGAGCTTTTGCGCGAAGTCGACAGCCGGGTGGTCGAAGAGATCCGCCGGGCCGGATTGTACAACCAGGTCTGGCAGTCGTTTGCCGTCCTGCTGCCGCTTAAGACAGTGGGGGTCATGGGCGACGAAAGGACCTACGATAATGTCGTGGCTTTGCGCTGCGTCTCCAGCTTTGACGGGATGACCGCGGACTGGGTAAAACTTCCTTACGAAGTCCTGGAAAAGATCTCCAACCGGGTGATCAACGAAGTCAAGGGAGTAAACCGCGTAGTCTACGACATCACTTCCAAGCCGCCGGCGACTATCGAATGGGAATAGCTTCACATGCCTCATTCCGAATTTGTCCATCTGCATCTGCATACCCAGTACAGCCTTCTTGACGGAGCCTGCCGCATACCCGATATCTTAAAGCTGGCCAACCAGTATAAAATGGATTCTCTGGCCATCACCGACCACGGCAACATGTTCGGGGCGATCGAATTTTATTTGGCCGCTCAGAAAGCCGGGATCAAGCCGATCATCGGCTGCGAAGTTTATGTCGCTCCCAAAAGCCGGCTGGACAAAAGCTCTTCCGGCATCGAGGACGTGGCCAACCATTTGATCCTTCTGGCCAGGGATGAGGCCGGCTACCAGAACCTGATGAAGCTGGTCTCTCTGGCTTACCTGGAAGGTTTTTATTACCGGCCGCGCATCGACAAAGAGGCTCTGGCCGCGCACCACCAGGGGCTGATCGGCCTGACCGCCTGCCTGAAAGGGGAGGTGCCTTCTTTGATCCAGCAAAAGCGTTTTAACGA
>JBFZAG010000076.1:0-16363 GCA_041309145.1 Candidatus Omnitrophota bacterium
TTTAATAGCGGGCTCCATAACTTATGTGCTCATTTAGGGAGGAAGAAATGCGCGTTATTTTTTTCCGCAGAGAAAAAACTTTTAAGATCATCAGTCTGGTTTTGGCCGCGGGATTTATCTCGGCGAACGTTTATGCCGCCGAGGAGAATCTCAGGCCTCATGCCGTTAAAGACTCGGACAGGCTGCCTTTTATCGCCAATGAGCTGAAGAAAGACGGCGGTAAAGCCGCGGCTGCGGCGGTCGATCTCTACGCGGAAAATACTTTTGTAGGCGATGCCGCCAAAGGTTCGGATGTCGGCAGAGTCCTGCGCCTGGGGAAATTGATCGAAGAGATGATCTCCGGAGCATTGCTCGGACACTCCGCGAACCGCAAGGCTTATATTAAGGAAGTAGGCGCGCAGATCGCTGCAGGTATAAGTCAGGCCGGAATGGAAGCAGAAGCCGCGCTAGTGGCGGCCCGTAAGATAGCTTTCAGCAGATACGACACGATCATGAATCACCGGATCCTGGCTATGCTCAGGGCTGATGTTAAAAAGATCTGCCTTTGCGTGGGCAGCGATAAAGATAAGCTTACGGTAGAAGAAGAGATATCGGATGTCCTCGCCCAACTGGAAGTTTCTTTTACCGATGTCACCTTGGAGGAGATCAAGAATTCGGCTTTTCAAGTGGCCTGGGAACCGGCAGCCAACATTGGCACCGGCACCGCTGTCGGCCCGGAAAAGATCAAATTGGTCCATCAGGCGATCTACAATTGGTTCAGCGGAAAATATAACAGCCCCACCGCGAATATCGATGAAGTATGGGGCAAGTCCCTGAAGATACTTTACGGGGCGAGCGTAGACGGCAAGAATGTCGACGGGATCATGGCGGTAAAATCAGATAATGGAATCCAGCTGGTGCACGGTGTTTTGTTCGCTTCCTCCGGGAAAAAAGCGGACGGGTTCCTGGCTGTGGCCGAAGGAGTTAACCGGGCGGCAGTGAGGGACAACGCGGTCTACGTTTGTTTTGTCAATCTTAAGGAATTTACCAGAAAAGAAAAAGATCCCGCGGAATATTTCATTTCCGAGATCGCCAAGGCTATCGCTACCGGGAAAGTTGATCCGGCCCATACTATTATGGCTATCGCCGACCAGGACATCCATCTTAAAGAATGGCAGAATGCCATAGCCGGGACAAGTTCTGTTGCGGCCGCGGACGGCGGATACGCCTTTGTAGCGGATACTAATTTTAAGGATAAAAAAGTAGTACTGCGCCCCGATTTTAACACTCCGGCTTCGGTCAAGACCGATGAACAGGGCAATGTTAAGTCCATCACCATCAGCGACTCAAGCCGGATCACTGATTCGTTCCCCAGCTTGTTCAAGATCCTTAAAGATAAACCCAAATACGTGGTTATCGTTGTTCATTTTGAGCCTAAGGTCCTGAATCCGGCGACCGGGAAAAAAGAAAAAAAGAATTTGTCCACCGAGGTGATCGCGGATAAGTTCAAGGAATTAATGCCGGATGAATATAAAGATAAGGTAGTATATCTGGCGAATTCCGTGACCGAAAGCGGGATCACCCAAGAGGCTATGGAAACGATCCAGGGGTTTGAGAATTCCGAGATCGTCTTTGTGGAGAACATACGTTTCGCCAAGGGAGAGAAAAAAGGCGACCCGGCGCTAAACGATCCCAAAGGCGCCGCTTTGCGGGAGCAGCTTTCCAGCCTCGGCGATGATGAGTATGTGGTGGACGCTTTAGGTAATATCCATCGCAGCCACGCTTCCATGCTTCCTCTGAAAACCACTCATAAAGTTACCGGCATGCTTATCGAGAAAGAAACCAAGGAATTCGCGAAAGTGTTGAATCCGGCCCGGCCGTTCGTGGCGATCTGTTCCGGATTGAAAGTCGAAGATAAAGTGGATACCTTAAACGCTTTACTGGAATTGATGAAAGACAAAGATTCGGTCCTGATAGGCGGAGCAATGGCTTACACATTTTTGAAAGCCCGGAATCCGGATCTGGAACTGGGAAATTCCCTGGTCCAGCAGGATAAAGTGGCGCTGGCCAAGGAGATCCTGGCGAAAGCCAAAGAGAGGAATATTAATATCGTTCTTCCGGTCGACCATAGGATCACCGAGAAACTCGCGGAAAACGCGCGGGAACAGGTGACCGACGGCCTGGCGATCCCTGTCGGTTTTATGGGCGTGGATATCGGCCCCAAGAGCCAGGAGCAGTTTGAAGGTGTTTTAAGCAAAGCCGAAACCGTGCTTTGGAACGGACCGGTAGGAGTATTCGAAAAAGAGCAGGGTGGTTTTAATAAAGGTACTTTTGCTTTGGCCAGGGGAGTGCAGAAATTAGGCCGGGCCGGAAAGGTCGTAGTCCTGGGAGGCGGAGAGACCAGGCTGGCGGCTATCCAGGCCGGGGTCAGCGAAGCTGACGGCGTGTTCATGTCCAGCGGCGGGGGAGCTACCCAGGAATACATCGCTAAAAAAGGCGATCTGTTCGTAATCAAGAACCTGGAAAACGACGAAGAAGCCCAGGCGAATCTGGTCCGCGCCGGAAAGCTCGGCGTTGCCGTGAATGATCTGGCTAAGTTCGATGCCGCGGATAACCTGATCTATAATGCTCTGGGAAAAGATGTTTTTGGCGGCTTTGTCGCTAAGATAAAAAACATGCTTCCCAGGATCGGCGAAATGCCGAAATTGAATGGCGACTTGAGCAAAGTCCAGCTGGGCGCCGAAAGTATAAAAGATTCCCGAGGCAAGGCGACCGTAAGGGTCACTTTGAAAGTCGGCGATATTGTGGCTTTCGGAGAAGTACCTGCCGGCGCTTCTAAAGGGGCTGACGAGGCTTTTGCTTTTCCTCCTGATGAGATCAATAAAGCGATCGCTAATGTCGGGAAGATTCAGGAAATTCTGCAAAAGAGCGGTCTGGATATCAGCAAGCACAGCGATCTGCGCAAAGCGGAAAAGCTGATAATTGACGCAGCCGGTAAAAATTTTACCATACTGGGGGCAAATTCCACAGTTCCTGTTTCCGTGGCTTTGTGGAGAATGGCCGCCGCTTTAAATAATATGGAGCTCTGGGAATATATCCGGGCCAATGAGCCGGAGGCTGTCAGCAATGATCCGGTTTATTTTTATATGAATATCTTTAACGGAGGTTTGCACGCTTCTGGCGGAGACGCGTCGTTATTGGGTAAAGATTGGATCGATATCCAGGAGATCATGATCGTCCCCGTTGGAGCCAAGTCTCATCGGGAAGCTTTGGAGATGGGAGATAAGATCGACCAGGAATTAAAGAAAATATTGATGGGCAAATTTGCCGAAGCCAGCATTCAAAGGAAAGATGAAGCCGGTTTCGCGGTTAAGGGCTTAGGCAAAAGCGAAGACGCGTTCGCTTACGTGGTGCAGGCGATTAAAAAGGCCGGCTATACACCCGGAAAAGACGTAAAGTTGGCCCTGGATGTCGCCGCCTCCTCTTTTTACAACGAGAATAAGAATATGTATACATTCCAAGGACAGCAAGTGACTTCACGGGGAATGATCGATTTCTACCTAAAACTGGTGAAGCAGTATAAGGGATTGATTATTTCTATCGAAGACGGCCTGGCTGAAAACGATTGGCAAGGTTGGGTAGATTTAACCGAGGCCATGAAAAAAGTCTATGAAGAGGATGATTCGGATATACTCGTTTCAGCGCCGGAGACTATCGGCGACGACGTGTTCGTTACCCAGGACGTCCGGCTGGAACAAGGCATATCAATGAAGGCCGCATCCGCTATCCTGATCAAGATCAACCAGAACGGGACGTTAGGCGGAACTATCGATATAATGAAGAAGGCCAGAACAAACAAGATGAAAGCCGTAGTTTCTCATCGTTCCGGAGAGACGCTTGATACCGTTATTGCCGATTTGGCGTATGCAACCCGGGCATTCGGTTTAAAGACCGGCGATCCTCAGCCTTTAGTTGATTTTACTGATTCATCCAAGCTGGTTCGTCGCGCCAAATATGATCGGATGGTGGAGATCGAGAAGGCAGAGGCTAATCAGAATAATCCCGCGTTGAATACGCCTAAGGCGTTATTGGTGAGCGCCAAGTTATTCAAGTCAGCGGCGGTGAAGAATGCTCTGGCTGAGGCCGCCAAGTTAAGCGGCAACCTGAACATAATCATTTACGGCGATAATTCCGAGAAGATGAAAGCGCTGGTCGGAGATGTTAATATTATCGCGGCAAAAGATCTGGATGAAGGAATAGCGAAGATCGGGCAACAGGGAGTTATCCCGGCCAACGCCGTGATCCTGGTGTCCAAGGACGCCAAGGCGGAATATAACGGCAAGGATATCCGCAAGATCGTCAGCTCGGATGTGGCAACGGTCGGTTTAGCTAAAGCCCTCAAAGAGCTTTTCCCGACCAGCGATGTGAAAACCGCTTTCGGCGATTTCTACAAGCAGCTCGCGGATGAGAATGTAATTTCCGATAAGACTTACGCCGATACCAGAGAAGTTCTGTTGGCGGAATTGGCAAAGTCCGCCGCGTTCGATCTATCGGAAACAGTGAAGATGAGCAGTAACATAGCGTTAAGGGTCGATGAAGCCGTGCGGGAAACCGCTGACTTCATGACTAAGGTTTAAACTTAAGAAAGCCACGGATAAACCAGCTGGGTTGGGCATAACTTATGAAGATTTTCCGGGCAGGGTTAACCGCGGTCTTACTTTCATCCTGCGCTGTCCTGGGATGGTGCCAGGATTCCCGGGTGAGCTCGCCGCTAGTTTTGGAATCAATATTAATCGATACGGCTAATCCCGCTTTTGACCGGCTCAGATTCACTTTACAAGCTCCTTTGGAAACCGGAGCCTTTCTTTGGGATCAGCAAACCGGCTTCGCGGCCAAAGCCATCGAGTTTTTTTTCCTGGGGCTGGCTATTCCTCAAGATCGGCTCTGGGTCAATCTTAATCCCAATGAGCCGTCGAGGATGATCGACCCGGTGCTCAAAGATACTGATCTGGGCAGGGTCATCCTGGCGGCGGACCTGCGCTTAAAAAAGGATATCGCCGGCTTGACCAATCCCAGGATGTCCGAAGCGGGAAAAAAGTACTGGGATAAGCTTTTCGCCAAGGCCGAAGAGCTGGGCATCCAAGACAAGATCCCGGTAACCACCAGGGTATGGATCGTTCCGGATGCCGCTAAAGTACACCAGGATGAAAACACGATCCAAATCATCAGCAGCTCTTTTAAAATTTACCTGGAATCCGAATATCTGGGTTCCGGGGCAAAAATCGAAGATCCCCGGCAAAAAGAATTGGCTGTGTACGCCGATCAGCTGCTCAGGGAGCTGATCGTCCCGGTCTTGACCCAAAAAGTCAACCAACACAGCGCGTACGCGGGTCTGCGGGGAGCATATCGGGCTTTGCTTCTGGCTCGGGAATACAAAAATAAATCTTCCGGCCGAGCTGATCATTTTCTGCAGAATTCTTCCGCGACGGCGCTGGAAGACGCCGGAAACGATCTTAGCCTCAGAGCCGACCAGATCTACAGGGAATATCTGCGCTCTTTAAAAAAAGGGGAATATAATTTCAGCGAGTCTAAACACAGCCAGCTGGATTTTTATTTGAACGTGATCACCCGGGATTATTTCAGCGGAGGCGTGGATCTGAGGGGGATGAGAACGGAAAACGTCCCGGAAAAAACCGCGGCTAATCCGGAGGTAAAATTATGCTCCGCGGAGATCTATCTGCCTAAAAAATACAACCGGCCTTTAGCGTTCGTGAAGAATAAATTAGAGCTGAAAACCGAAGAGCCGGCTGATCTTAGCCATATGGCGCTGTTAGAAAATCTGCCCGGGATCAAATACGATAAATTCAGGGCAACAGCTCTTATAGGCAGAGAAAACTTTTCCCGGGCAGTACTGAGCAATCTCTGAAATCAACGCTTAAGGCCCGGAAAGGCGCCTGTTCATAAATTTGCTTTACTCTTTTAAATAAATTGTTATAATAAGTCTAAGCCTGCTGCAGCCTCCTGGCAAAATCAGGAGGGCGGGCAGCGCTGAGGGGTCAGCGCAAGCCACGGTTAGGAATAGTTTACGGTTAATTAACTCAATCCGGGGAATCATTCTTTGTTTCTTAACGTCAGTGGCTCAGGTTATCTGGGGAGGTGGTATTAATGCAGATCGCGGAATCAGAAGATAAAAGGATCTTTGCTAGATTTCCGGTAAAATTATCGATGAGATTCCTGGATTTATTAGCTAACAAAGAGGTTCCTGCTTCTGCGCTGGATGTCAGCGCAAAAGGAATCGGATTTGTTTCCTCGACTGAATTAAGGCCGATGACCCCTTTAGAGATGTGGTTGAAAGTGCCGGATAAAGGCGATCCGCTTTACACCAGAGGCGAGGTGGTCTGGTCTGAGCTGATCGGGCCGGATCTTTACCGGACAGGCGTAAATCTAGAACGCGCTGACCTGATGGGCATATCCCGGGTTTTACGGACCAGATAGTCAGAAAAAACCCTCAAGAAAGCTCTAGCCCAAACCAAACTTTCCCTTCCCAGCAGCAAATTCTATCCGCATTGCGGAAAGCATACAATTTATTTATAGATAAAGAACTTTTTTACTTCCGGGGCAGGTAAAAGAGGTTCCAAAGCTGAAGCGATTAACGGCGGATGCGATGAGAGGTAGGACGAATAATTTCAAGTCGGTTATTCCGGTTCTATTTCTAGGAGCGGCTTTAACAGCTCTTTCGGGCTGCAGCTTCCAGCCGTCTTCGCAAGCCAAAGGCAAGCCGAAGATATCTGTCTGGCACTGGATGACTGACCGGCAGGCGGCTTTTGAGGAACTGGCCAAACGCTATGAAGCTGTTACCGGAGTTAAAGTCAATTTTGAGCTTTACGCTCCCTCCGACGCCTATTCACAGAAAGTCCGCGCCGCAGCCCAGGGCGCGAACCTGCCGGATATTTTCGGCATCTTGGGAGAGAAACAGGATTTCGCTTCTTTTATCAAGGCCGGCCACATCCTGGACTTAACGCCTTTTATGCAGTCCGAAGGAGCAAGCTGGCAGGAAAGTTTTTTCCCGAAGGCGCTGGCGGTAAACGAATTTTCCGTCGGCAACAGCTACGGGGTGGACCCCGGCATCTATGCTGTGCCCATTGACATCACGACCATCCAGCTGCTCTATAACAAGGATCTATTCCGGGAGCTGGGTTTGGATCCCGAACAGCCGCCGCAGACCTTTGAGGAGTTTCTCAATATCGGCAAGAAGATCAAAGCCGCCAGGATGCAGGGTTTGGTCTCCGGCTGGGGTGAAGTCTGGATGGTGAATTGCCTGGCCAATAATTTCGCCTTTAATATCATGGGCCGGGATAAAGTCCTGGCTACTGTCCGCGGAGATGTTCTTTATACCGACGAGGATTGGATCAAGGTCTTCAGCCTGTTCAAACAAATGCGGGATTCCGGCGTTCTGGCCGACGGCGTGGTGACCATGATCAATAAAAACGCGGAGCAGCTTTTTGCCAACGCCAGGGCGGTTTTCGCTTTTAACGGTTCCTGGTGCGTCAATGTTTACAAGCAGATGAACCCCGGGCTTAACTACGGCCTGATGCTCCCTCCGCGGGTTTCAAATAAATATCCGGTGAGCATCTGGGGAGGCGCGGGATCGTCTTTTATGGTGAATGCCCGTTCCCAACGTAAGGAACCGGCAATTAAATTTCTGCGGTGGCTCACCGCCAAAGACCAGCAGGTCTATCTTTCCGGAGCGACGATGAGCCTGCCGGCTAACAAGGATTGTCTGGCTGAGATCCCTGTTGAATTGACCCGGTTTGCCCGGGACTTAGAACTTTCTACCCATCCCAATACCTGGGGAATTTCGGAATACCCGCAGGTAATCGAAGCAATGGGTAAAGGCATACAGTCCATCATTATCAAAGAGAAGACGCCGGAGCTTGTCGCCTCCGAAGTCCAGAAGGTCAAGGAGCGCCAAAGAGCCAGACACCAATAATCTCCTTTACGCCGGATGAAATTAAAGTCCACTCTTGAAAATTATATTTTTATAACTCCCGCTACGCTGATCTTTGTCATTTTCTACCTGATCCCTTTTATCTGGGTTTTCAGATTAGGGCTCTATGAATGGGACGGGATAGTGCCGGCCAAAGTCTTCATCGGCCTGGGTAATTTTAAAGAGATCTTTTTCGAGGACAAGATCTGGTGGGGCTCCATGCTTAACGCGGGATATATCACTTTTATCGCTCTGACCTTACAGAATGCCTTGGCGTTCATGCTGGCTTTAGCCTGCGACCGCCAGATGAGGATGAAGAATTTCTACCGTGTTTTGTTTTTTATCCCGCCGGTATTATCCGAGGTAGTGGCAGGCCTGGTTTGGCAGTGGATTCTCGACGGAAATTACGGCCTGCTCAATAGCTGGCTGACAAGCCTGGGTTTTGGTTCCCTGGCGAGAAGCTGGCTGGCGGATCCCAATACGGCGCTTTCGGCCGTGGCCATGGTGCACTGCTGGAAGGGGTTTGGCTGGGGCTTTTTGATCTTTCTGGCCGGGCTGCAGACTATCCCGCGCGAATTATACGACGCCGCGCGTTCCGACGGCGCCAATAGCTGGAGCACCTTTAAAAATATCACGCTGCCCCTGATGATGCCGGTGGCGGTCCTGGTGGCGATCCTGACGATCCTGGGGACGATGCAGGGATTCGTGATGATCATCGCCATGACTGACGGAGGGCCGGCGTACCATACTACAGTGCCTGTATTGCGCATCCTGGCTTCGATGCGGGGGTCTTCGCGTTTCGGTTACGCCTGCGCCCAGGGGATCAGTTTCGGTTTGATCCTGGTTACGCTTTCTTTTATCCAGTACCGAATTTCTCGCCTGAGGCGCGACATTGTTTAAGGAGACGGACGATGACAGCCTGGTATTATAAGGCTAAAAGAATCATCATCAATACGCTGATCCATCTTTTCTTGATCAGCGTTGCCGCGACCTGTTTTCTTCCTCTGGGGTGGATGGTTTCTTCCAGCTTGAAGACGCAGGAGACCATCTTCAAGGACATGTCGCTTATTCCCGGGGAATTCCATTTCCGGAATTATATCCTGGCCTGGAAAGAGGGCGGTTTTGGCCAATATTTTTTAAACAGCATCATCTACACCGTATCTGTGGTGATCGGGATAATTATCGTAGCTTCTCTGGCCGCCTATGCATTCTCGCGGCTGCGCTTTCCGGGGAGGAAAATCCTGTTCTTGGTGTTTATGGCGGCAATGATGATCCCTATCCCGGGCAGTTTTGTGGCGCTATACGTGCTCTTGAATAAATTACATTTAAGGAATACCGGGTTGGGCTATATCTTATGCATGATCAGCGTGGGATTATCCATGAGCATATTCCTTTTAAAGACTTTTTTTGACAAGTTGCCCCGGGAATTGGAAGACGCCGCCAGGATCGACGGGGCTTCCAAGCTGGGGATCTGGTGGCATGTGGCGATGCCTTTGGCGCGCCCGGTATTGGCGGTAGTCGTGATCTTCAACGCCTTAAATGTCTGGAACGAATACGTGCTGGCCATGATCATGTTCGACAGTAAGAACCTGATGCCTTTGCAGCGGGCGTTGATGGTTTTCCAGGGAGAGTTCCTGACCAATTACCCGCTTCTGATGGCCGGGCTGACCATAACCGCCCTGCCTATAATCCTGGTGTATCTTTTGATGCAGAAGTATATTGTCAAGGGGGTAACTGAAGGAGCGACATTCGGTTGACATTGCCCGAAGGCATTGGACGATGCGCGCCCAGAAAATAATGTTGCTTATATTGATATATTTGTTAAAATGGAACTTTAATTATCCTGAAGATGTCTAATAGATAGGAGGCCAATTAGTGAAAAAAGCAACCGGTCAGCCACAACATTATGTTACAGCTGAGAAAGACCGCATCCCTTTTTTTCAAAAGATCATGTACAGCATAGGGGCATTTGCGAATACCGCTCAGTCCGCTTTTATCGGACAGATGGTCATTGTTTTAAACCTGGGATTAGGGGTGAATCCGGCTTTAGTGGGTTTGGTGGGAGCCATTCCCCGTCTCGTTGACGCCGTATCCGACCCCGTAACCGGCTACTATTCCGATAATCTGCGCACCCGCTGGGGCCGGCGCAGGCCGCTTATATTGGGGGGAGCGATCACCGGGGGGATCTTCTACGCATTGATGTTCCAGCTTTTTAAAGGGCACAGCCAACTCTATTATTTCGGGTACTTTTTAATATTCCAAATTCTCTATTTTATCTGTTTCACCTGTTTTTCCATTCCTTGGATCGCGCTCGGTTATGAAATGACCCCTGATTACCATGAACGGACCCGGCTGCAGGCGGCGAGCAATATTGTCGGTCAACTGCCCTGGCTTATCGCTCCCTGGTGCTGGGCGATCATGCATAACCAGGCCTGGTTCCCGGATATCGTTGTCGGAGGAAGGGTTCTTTCCATCATTATCGGCGCGGTTATCATTGTCTGCGGCGTGCTTCCGGCTATCTTTAATAAAGAATTCTTCCACAAATTACCAAAACCCGATGTCCGGGGCGGTTGGAACGTGACCAAAGACTTCTTTAAAGGGGCCTTAATTACGCTTAAATGTAAGCCATTTGTCAAGCTCTGCGTGGCTACATTGCTTATCTTCGGCGGATTTATGTGCGCTTCAGCTTTTACCCTCTATGTTGTTTTTTTCTATGTCTTTAAAAACGCTCCGGTGCTTGATCAGGCCTACGCCCAGGGCGGCCGCTTGCTCGGTTTCTACGGAACGTTCAGCGCTATCTGTACCCTGGGCGTTATTGCTTTGACCACATGGCTGTCCAGAAAGATCGGGAAAAGGAACACGTTTTTTGTCACCATCCCGGTTTCGATCCTCGGTTACGCCTTGAAATGGTGGGGGTATAGTCCGGAGCATCCCTATTTACTGTTCATTGCCGCTCCTTTTATCACTTTCGGGTTAGGATCGTTATTTACGCTGATGAGTTCCATGGTCGCCGATGTTTGCGACGTGGATGAACTGCAAACCTCCACCCGGCGCGAGGGAATGTTCAGCGCCGTGTACTGGTGGATGGTCAAGCTGGGGGTAGCGGCGGCATCGCTTATCTCCGGAGTCCTTATCAATTCTACCGGTTTCCGGCAAGAGCTGGGCCTGGCCCAATCAACCGGAACTTTATTGTGGTTGAGGATCTATGATATCGGCATCGCCATCGCGACCTCATTACTCGCTATTATCGTTATTGCTACTTTTGAGATCTCGGAGCATAAGGCGCATGAAGTCCGGGTGGAGATCGAGAGGCGCAGAGGGGAAAGAAGGATCGCCGAAGAAAGACGGCTGGAAGAGGAAAGACGCAAGAAAGAAAGACGCGACTGATGAAGCATTTCAAAGTAACCTATCTTATTTTTGCTTTTGCGTTCTGCCAGTTTGCGCTGGTTTTGCTTCCGGTGCGGCCGGCGGCTGTAGGATTGTATGCGCAAGAAAGCAATCCTGCTTTGGCAGAGCTCATCGAAAAGGCCTGGGCCGCGCACGGCAGGCGCGATGTCGAGGAGACCTTCCGGATCACCCGGCAGTGCATTGATTTGTATGCTTCTGAGGCGGCAGGCCAGCAGGCGTCCTTAAAGGTTATGCCCAAGACCGTTGACGAGATAAAGACGGTCGGCGTCCTGAACAACGTCGCAGTGGCCTTCTTTATACAGGGGGAATCCTACTTGCGCCAGGGTAAGTTGGAGGAAGCCAGGCAGGCTTTCCAGACGGTCATTGACAAGTACGGCTATGCCCAGTCCTGGGACCAGCGGGGATGGTATTGGAGCGTGGCGGAAGTCTCCAAACAGAGCCTGCAGAAAATGGCCGGAGGTTCGATCGATGTCGAGCAGAAAAGGCAAGTCAGCCAGCTTTCTACCAAGATCGCGCTTTATGACCCGGGCAAGGAAGAATTCGTGGATTACGCCAGATACGGCACATTTAAGAATGTGGGCAGCGAAGGTTATCAATATATTATCCAGGACCAGGAGGGATTAAGCCTGGCCGTCGGAGAAGGGATCTACCCCAACACTACCTCCGTGCGCTGGGACCCGGAATTCAAAAAAGTGCAAAAAGAAAAAAGGCTGGAAGGCGATCAATGGGATTTTATGCATTCCCCGGACCTGCAGGCCGCTTTTTTCAAGTGGGCGATCGGCTCCGAACCGACAGGAGTACGATTGTTTTATATCGGACTGATCCTGGAAAAGGCCGGCCTGCTTAAGCATGCGCTCAAGGCTTATTATGCCGTCGTGGTGCATTTTCCCGGCGCTTACGGCTGGACCTATTTTAAAACGCCCTGGTATGTCGGCCAGGCCGCGATATCTAAGATCAATCATTTATTGCGCAGGAATCCTCAGATCGGATACCGGCTGGCCGATGCGGATATCCGCATTATAAACGGCTACGACAACAACGTTTCCAACGATATCGTGATCGCCAATCCCGGCAAGTTCGTTAAAGTCAGTTTGTTCGAAAAACTTAAGAGCAAACCTTCCAAGGACCTTTTGAGCATCAAGCGCCGCCTGGGAAAAGGCAAAGTGCATCTGGTCCAGTATGAGACCGGGGACTGGGAATTGCTGGTCAACGGCAAGCCGTTCGTCATCAAAGGGGTCACCTATGCTCCGACCAAGGTCGGGCAGTCTCCCGATGACGGCACCATGGGCAACTGGATGTGCGAAGATTTTAATAAAAACGGCAAAATCGACGGCCCATATGACGCGTTCGTCGACAAGAACCGCAACAATCTCCAGGACCAGGACGAACCCGCGGTCGGCGATTTTAAGCTGATGCAGGAAATGGGGGTTAATGTCATCCGGCTCTACCATCATCCCAACAAGATCAATAAAGAGCTGCTGCGCGATCTTTATCAGCGCTACGGCATCATGGTGATCATGGGGGATTTTCTCGGCAAGTACACCTTGGGCTCGGGCGCGAAATGGGACCCCGGCACGGACTATAACAACGAAGAGCACAGAAAGAACATGCTGGAATCGGTGAAGAGCATGGTCAACGAATATAAGGATGAGCCGTACATATTGTTCTGGCTCTTAGGCAATGAAAACGTCTACGGCTACGCCTGTAACGCCGATAAGGAACCCGAGGCGTTTTTCAGGTTCGCCGGCGAAGCGGCAAGAGAGATCAAAGCGCTCGACCCGGAACATCCCGTCGGCTTGTGCAACGGGGATATCGTGTTCCTGGACAAGTTCGGCAAGAACGCTCCGGATATAGATATATTCGGGGCAAATGCCTATCGGGGCAATTACGGCTTCGGGGCATTATGGCGTCAGGTAAAAGAAGAAACCGGCAGGCCTGCTTTCATCACCGAGTACGGCTGCTCCGCCTATTTTGAAGGCAAGGGGGAGGATGCGGGCGAAGATGGCCAGGCGGATTACCATCTGGGCGCCTGGGAGGACATAAAGAACAATATGGCTTTTGAGGCCGGGGCAGGAAATGCCATAGGAGGAGTCGCCTTTGAATGGCTTGACGAATGGTGGAAAGGGTATGAACCGTACATCCATGACAAAAAAGGGACATGGATGGGGCCATTCCCTGACGGATACATGCACGAGGAATGGCTGGGGCTCTGCTCTCAGGGCGATGGAAAATCAAGCCCTTTTTTAAGGCAGCTGCGCAAGTCCTACTCTACCTATAAGAAGCTCTGGAAGTGAAACAGATTTGAAATTAGGCATATTTGCTGTTATACTTATATGTGTCTATAAGGGGGGTAGAAAGGAGGCAGCAGCATTAGAACGTGCGTAAATTTCTTTTTTATGCATGCCAGGGCATGCTTGAGGCCAAAAGTAGCAACTAAACAAGGAGGAGTCGAAATGAAAAAGCTGTTGGCAATAGTGACGGTATTGGCGGTTTTCGCGGGCGTAGCTTATGCCGCAGACGCAGCCAGCCAAGCCGCAAACAAAGAGTTCTGGGTATACAAAGATAAGAATGCAAGGGAAAATCACTTTGCTCCTTCAGGCTGGATGGGAGACGTGGGAGACATCAAGCTCAATGACCAGTCTACCGACAATCCTTTCTCCGGAAGCACCTGTATAATGTTCACTTATTCCGCGAAAAAGTCTTCCAGCCAGGGATGGGCCGGCGCGTTCTGGCAGAATCCGCCGAACAACTGGGGAAACAAAAAAGGCGGATTTGACTTGACCGGCATGACCAAACTTGTTTTCTGGGCCCGCGGCGCAAAGGGCGGGGAGGTAATGAAGTTTAAAGTTGGAGGTATCGGTGTCAACCCTAAGGCTACCTATCCGGATTCCACCGAGGCAGAGATCGGGCCGGTAGAGCTGACGGATGTCTGGAAACAGTACACCATTAATCTCGTCGGCAAAGACTTAAGCTACATCAGCGGCGGTTTTGGGTGGGTGGCGACCGCGGACCATAATCCTGAGGGAGCGACTTTCTATCTGGATGACATATTCTTCCAGGTTGATCCGACAATGAAGGCGGAAGGCAAGAAGCAGGAAGCCATGCCGTTCTACGTCTACGCTGACCGATCGTCCATGAACAATCATTTTATCCCTTCAGGGTGGATGGGCGATTACGGAGACGTGAAAATCGACCAGGGCTCCAAGGAAGACCCGTACTTGGGAGATACCTGCATTAAGTTCGTCTACAGCGGCAAGGCCAGCCAGGGCGCGCGCTGGGCCGGGATATACTGGCAGAACCCGCCGAACAACTGGGGAACCGTGGATAAGGGGTTTGACCTTTCCAAAGCCAATAAGTTCACTTTCTGGGCCCGGGGGGCAAAAGGCGGCGAGCGTATCGAAGAGTTCAAAATCGGAGGGCTCATGGGCGAGTTTTCTGACTCTGATTCCGCGACCATCGGTCCGGTGATCTTGAACAAAGAATGGGCCCAGTACACCATCGACTTAAAAGGCAAGGATATGGCCTATATCATCGGCGGATTTTCCTGGGCGACAAACGTCGATGTGAATCCCGACGGAGCAACTTTCTATCTGGATGAGATCAAATACGAATAAAATCAACATCGCCAAATTCATCAGATCTGCAGGCGGAAAGCGTTTAACGCTGGCCGCCTGCAGCTTGTTTTTTACGCTCTGCATCCTGGGGTTTTCCCAAAGATCCCGGCCCGCGGTATTCATCAAAACTTTTAAAGGCGGCCGCTATCAGTTAATGGTCGCTAATAAGCCCTACCTGGTGAAAGGGGTCTGTTATAATCCCGTGCCGATCGGGCAGAATTATGATTACAACTGGTGGTCGGATCCATACAAGCCCTGGTTGGTCGACGGAGCCTTGATGAAAGAGATGGGGGTCAATACCATCAGGGTATATCAGGCCGGGCAGGATCCGGCGGCCGTAAAGCAGGTTATCCGCGATCTCTATGAGAAGTTCGGCATCCGCACGCTATTGGGCCACTGGCTGGGGTTCTGGGAATATCCCTGTCCGTTCTACGGAGATAAGGATTTTCAGGATCGCATCCAGAAAGACGTCTTGGAGATGGTCCGGCTATATAAAGACGAACCGGGAGTGCTGGGCTGGATCCTGGGCAACGAGAACAATTATTCCTGCCTGGGCCATGTCAATCCCTGGTCGACCGATGAAATAGATAAGGAACCGGATATGCAGAAGCGCAAGAACATGCGCGCCCGTATTTATTATTCTTTTGTTAACATCCTCACTGCGCAGATACACGCTTTGGATAAAAACCACCCGGTGGGGCTGGGTAACGGCGAGCTGATAACTCTGGACGTCGCTAAAGAGACCTGCCCGGAAGTTGATTTCATCGCCTGCATCATTTACCGCGGCAAAACCTTCGGCAACCTTTTTAAATCTCTCAAGTCGACGTTCGATAAACCGCTTTTATTGTCTGAGATCGGCGCGGATGCCTATGACGCCTTCAAGCAGAAAGAGGACCAGAATATGCAGGCATTCTTTCTGGAATCGCAGTGGCGGCAGATCTATGAGAACCTCGCCGGCGCCAAGGATAGCCCGGGAAATTGCCTGGGCGGGGTGGTCTTTGAATGGTCGGATGAATGGTGGAAGCATAATCCCATCGATCCCGACAGCTGGAAGGTGCACGATACGGAGTCGAACTGGTCTAACGGCAGTTACTATTTCGATATCCAGGCGCCAAAGAACATGAACATGAACGAGGAATGGTTCGGGCTAGTGGCTTTATCCGCGGATATTAAGGAAGCCGGACTGGATAAGAGGATCCCGCGCAAGGCGTATTATGTGCTGCGCGATTTATGGAAGAACCCGTATGCTAAACCAAAAACCCAAAAGAGCAAATAAGATGAAAAGACCGATCATTCTGTTGTTGACCGCCGGTTTTTTGATGAGCGGCTGTTTGTCTTTCGCCCAGGACCCCAAAGGCGCTCAGGAGCTTTCCAG
>JBFZAG010000077.1:0-8499 GCA_041309145.1 Candidatus Omnitrophota bacterium
TGCCCGCGCTCAACGGAAAGGATATTGATGGAACTGAACTTATTGAAATGCGGATTGTCTTTCAGGCCGCTTTTGAATTTAGCGACCGCTTCCCTTTCACTGTCCGCGTCCACCAAATAACACGAACCGCTCAAAGTCAAAACAAAAGCGCTGTCATTTTTTTTGAAATTAAAATCGCGCAGCCAGAGCCCTTCGGGGATGACCCGGGGAATACTGTCAAGCTGGCCGGTGACAAAAAGCCTTTTTCGCAGAATATCGGTTATGGCTTTTATCTTGTCATTGTAACCGGAATCTATGGCTTTCAGTTCCTCCAGGCCGAGGTCAGAGCTTATTGTTTTGACCTGCGGCCGCTTTTCTTTGACCGAAGCTAATTCCATCTCAACCGGTTTAAAACGGTAGTAATTAATGCCCATTACAAGACCGATCAAGCCGGCCGCCATGGCGACGAATTTGAGATCGAACTTGAAACCGGCTAAATTCTGGCCGCCGGCGCTTTTGCGTTCCGCCCCCTTGGCTTTGACCTTGCTGGGCAAAAGATCGATCAGGATGTTGCTTTTGACCGCTTTGCTCAGATTGACCGCGAAAGCTTTGAAAAACCCCAGAGAATAAGCGATAGGCCGGTCGGAAAATTTCCGGAAATCCGCGAATTTAACGTTTATGCCCCGCTCCCGGACAAATGATTCCAGCTCCCCGCGGCAATCGTCGGGAGCGATGACCACGATATTGTTTATATTCTTGGTGGGGAATTTGCGCAAATAAAAATCCAGGGAGATCCGCAATTCAACCTTGAGCTTATCCAGGCTCTGGGCAAGATCGAATTTTGCCGGCCCCGGGCTGTCCGCCTCCGCTCCGGAATCCGAAGAAAGGATGATATCCCGGCTGAAAAGGGGAAAACCGTTTTCCAGGACGATAAAATTGACCTCGTCTTCTTCCACAAGATCGATGTCCACTATAGCGGTGATCCCTTTTTCTTTGATCTTAGCCATTTGCAGAAGCCTTAAAATACTGAAACCAGCATACTCGATGGAATTAAGCTTGATCCCCAGCTGCGAGAATATCGAGATGTATTTATCCAGGTTTTCTTTCTTAGCCCCTACAAATAAAACAATATTTTTCCGGTTCACTTTATCCAATGAGACCTGAAAATCGTAAACCAGATCCTCGACTTTAAAAGGTATATACTTCTTGGCTTCGAAACGGACCACGGCATACAGCTCGTTGGCGGGCACAATAGGCATGGAAAAAGTGCGGATGATCAGATCCCGGCCCAAAAGCACTAATCCCGCATCCTTGGCCTCAATATTGTTTTTTCTTAATTCATCCTTTATCGCCGCCCCGATCTTGATCTCTTCGGGGATCTTTTCCTCTATAGCTGTCCCGGAAAGCCTATGCAAGGGGATCAAAACATTATTCAAGACCTTCTGGCCTTCGGTTTCCACCAAAGCTATGGACTTGGGACCGCAATATACTCCCAAATTCCTCATCATTTTTCTCCGGTTTTAGTCAAACGCCTTCTGCTGCGCAACCAGTCGTCAACTTCCTTGCGGTCAAAACGCCATACCCCGCCGACTTTGATCCCTCCGATCTTGCCTTGGTTAAGCCAATTATAGATCGTTTGACGCTGGATCCTTAAGTAATCAGCAAGCTCATCAATATTCATTAATCTCGTCGCAAATCTACTCATCTTGCCTCGCTATATTTCATTATAAATTATGACATTTTTAATTAAATCATAAAACATATACTTTGTCAAGTAATTTTTATAATAATTTATGTTATTTAATTAAAGTTAATCTAATTTTATACTAATATTACTCATTTTTACTTATACTTACTTAAACTTACTCGAAAGATAAAATCCAGGGAGGCTGATCATTAAGACATTTAAAGAAAAGCTCAGCAAGAGTTATTCAATCTTTGTTTACGGGAAATTTGAGGAAGATTTGTTTAAAACGGATGAGATTCCAGGCCGGGGGAGGATCAGAAAGCTGAGGTATAATTTACAGTTGCGTTAACAGTCCGGTTATTATAGGTAGTGTTTTCCGGCGAGATATAGATCTCTACGTAGTTAACCGAACGGGGAAAAGACTCTTCGGTGATGTTATTGCCGGTGCAATTGAGACTATCTGTCGAGTTATACACGCTGCCGCAGATCCGGAAGCTCCCGCCGGTAAGCCTGGTATCGGCGTTCCAGGTATTGTTGTTCAGGCGCAGTTGCTCCAGGGCGTAATTAACTCCGGCCTGGGCGGCATAATAGGCCTGGACCCTCTTGACCTGATGGGTGGTCAGCCGGCGCTGGCTGGAAACGAAATTTAAGATTATATTCGCCAGTAAGACCACGACTAAAAGTATTCCCAGGACAAAATAAAGCGCGACCCCTTTTTTATTCATATCAGGCGTTCTTTCTGAGAGACACTTTGTAATCGCTGTCTTCTTTTTGCAGGATAACATGGCTTTCCCTGGCCAGCCATCCCAAACTCATAAGCACATTATCCCGAGGCCGGTCTATACCCTTGACCAAAGCCGAAATGCTCACCGCTCCGTGGGAATCCAGGAAATGCCATATCTCGCCAGCCACAATACCTATCTCGGTGATCATGAATGCTACCTCCTAATGAATCATTTTATTGATAAAAACCTTTCATGTCAATGTTTTTTTGTTATAACTGCCGCAGCGGGGACAAGTTGAGATCGTTTCTTCTTTGGTGACCACATAAGTATACGTGCAAACCGAACAGAACCAGATCAATTTATCATCCAGCAATAATTCTTTATCTTTTGATTTATTTCCTGACAGCCACAGGATAAAAACCATCGCCAGAAAGACCAGCGAAAAGACCGAGATAGCCAGGGAAAAATCCAGATTAATCATTTTTAGTCGAAAGATCGATCTTTACCGTCTGCCAGCTGTCCCGGGCAAACCTGGACTGCTGGATAAAAAGGTAATGGTTGATATACCTTAAGCTCAAAAGGTCGGCTTCCAGATTCCCGGAAGAGATCTTTCTTCTGATCATAATATAATTTTTCTCTTTGCCCGATACTATATTGAACATCAGCTCGATGTGCACCGCCTGCCTGTCCTTGAAATAAAGCTGCAGTTGGTAAGGAAGCAGCGGATGGAACATGATCGGGCTGTCCTTCTTCTTGGGCCGGAACTCGGGAATGACATCCGCGGGAACAAAAGCGGGCTTCCCGGCGTTAAAAGAGCATTCCACTTGGGGCTTTAAGCTGTAATCCAAAACCGGGTATGATCCCGAAGCCTGTCTTTCGGGTAAAACCGTTTCCAGTTTCGGGATGATCCGGAGCCTTGGCGCCGGGCCGGGATCATTAAAATCCAGCGCGGCCTTCGGCAGGATCTGCCCCCAGAATACCAGAGCCGGCTCGTGGCTGGCCAGCCGGCTTTGGTCGAAAGAGAAACTGAACAGGCCGAAGAGCATCAAATGGCCGAAGGAGGAGATTATAAGCGTATTTTTCAGGACCGCTTTTATCATTATCTGGTAGTGGCGATATTTACCTGCGGCAGGCCCAGCTCCTGACAGACTTTCCAGACCTGCATCACGCTGGTCAAGGCCGCGGCTTTGTCCGCTTTGATCAGGACCGCTGTTTCGGCAAGAGGTAACTGAAGCAACAGGCCGCGCAGCTGGTCCAGAGAAACTTCTTTTCCTTTATAGAAGACCGCTCCCTGATCATTTACCCCGATCTCCAGGTTCCGGGCTTTAAAGCTTGCGCTTGTCGCCAATCCCGGCAAGCTGACCCTGATCCCCGGAAGCCCGGCAAACCCGACCATAAGCAAAATGAATATCAAAAGCAAGAAGATTATGTTCATCAAAGCCGCGATATCCATCTGTTTGAGCCCCTGTTCGTAAAGTAAGCGCCTTTTGAAATACATTGCCGGCCTCCCCCGCTCAATCCGATAAAAAGTTCAATAATTCCGCGCTGACCTTCTCCATTTCCAGGATCGCGTTATTGGCCAGGCTGGCCAGATAATTGTAGGCCACATACGCCGGTATAGCCACAATCAGGCCGGCGACCGTGGATATCAAAGCTTCCCAGATCCCCGCCGAGAGGTCGGCAATGGTGACTGTATTGAAACTGGCGGCTTTGGTAGAAATAGCCTGAAAACAGCGGACCATGCCGGTAGCGGTGCCCAGAAGCCCCAAAAGCGGACAGACATGCGCGATAGTAGCCAGCAGGACCAGGTTCTTTTCCAGTTTAGGGACCTCGGATAAAGAAGCGCCTTCCATGACTTCTTTGATCTGGGAACGCGGACGGTCGTATTTAAGGATCCCGGCTTTGAGAATTTTGGCTACCGGATGCCTGGCTTTATCGCAAACCTGCAAAGCCTCTTTGATCTGGCGCCGCTTGATCTGCTCAAAGATCCCGGCGACGGACTGCTGAACATCTTTGTTGATGTCTTTGAAATAGATAATCCTTTCCAAAATTACCGCTAAAGCCAGAACCGAACAAAGAAGTATCGGCCAGATCATCGCTCCGCCGGCAAGAAATATCTGCCAGAAATCCATCCTGTATAAGTCCATCTTCTCTCCCCCCTTTATGGGCTAAAGCTTTCAGCCGGAAGCTACTGTTTTTTTAACTTGAGCTCCTTGCGGCTGGACTGGATCTCTTCCAGCCTTTCCCGGGCGAACTTCGATTCCGGGGCTTCCAGAGCAACGACTTTCTGATAGATCTTTTCCGCTTCCTTGAAGTTCTCCGCGTCCCCGTAGATCTGGGCTACCCGCAACAGCGACTTGACGTTGAGTTCTTTGTTGTCCGGATAAAGATAAGTGACCTTGAGATACTCTTCGCTGGCCGGGCCGGACTTGCCTTGAGCCTGATAGATCTCCGCGATCTTGAAATGGATATCCGCCATTTCCCGCAAAGGCACCACATCCAGGCTCTTCCGGTAGAATTCCAGCGCCTCTTCGTATTTAGCCAGCTTATAGTAGATCTCCCCGATCTTCGGGAAGATCAAATGCGAAAGGTTGGGATAAACCTTGACTTTATCCTGGTAAGTGGCGATGGCCTGGTCGAATTTCTCCTGCTTGACGTAAATATCGGCGATGGCCACCGCGGCCTGTCCGGCGAGGTCGGATTGGCTCAGCTCAATGACTTTGTTGAAATTTTCCAGCGCTTCGGCGAATTTTTTGTTTTCGGCGTGGATCGAGCCCAAAGCGTAGTAAGCGTCGGGGATGATCGCGCTGTTGGGGAAATCCCGGATCAGCGATGAAAAATAACGCAGGGCCAGGTCCAGATCGTTCTGGCGGTAATAATATTCTCCCAGCCACCACATGATCTCCGCGGTAAGGCTGGAATCCGGATACTTTACCCGGAGAAGATTAAACCTGGACATCGCTTCTTTCTCGTTGCCCATGCGGTAAAAACAATCGGCGATCTCATATTCGGCTTTCTGGACCAGCTCGATATCCGAACCGAAAGACCTGATTATGTTCTTGAACACCTCTATGGCCTGGGCGAAATCGCCGATGTTGTAGAGACTTGTCCCTAAAAGGTAGCTGGCCTGGGCCTTTAAACTCGAATTCGGGAACTCTTCCGGGAATTTCCGGAAGATCTCCTGGCTGGACTTATAATCCTGTTTCTGGAAATAGGCCAGCCCCAGCGAGTAAGCGGCGTTGTCGACCAGTTTGGAGTTGGGGAAGTTGTTTTTAAAGTTGGAAAGGCTCAAGATAGCCCCGTCGTAATTGGAAAGTTTGAGCATCGCTAAACCCAGCTGGTACTGGACATAATCGATGTAAAGGCTGTCCGGGTAATCCCGCAAAATAGTGTCATAGGCTTCCTGGGCCTTCTGGTAGTCTCCGGAATCCTGATAAGCGTCTCCTATCTGGCAGAGGGCGCTGACCTTAAAGATCTTGTCCTCGCTCTGCTTGACGATCTTCTGGAACTCGCTTATCGCCTCCTTGAACTGGCCGTCCTTGAGATAAGCCCAGGCCAATCCGTAATGCAGCTTGTCCAGCATCTCATTGGGACTGGAGGCCTGCCCTGTTTTTTCCGCAGCTTGCTTGTAAGCCAGAATCGACTCTTTGAAATTTCCCAGATTGTACAGGGCGTCGGCTTTGCCCAGATATCCCTGGACTAAAGTCAGCGGATCGGAACTGGAAGAAACCAGCTCGTCATAGGCGTTCTTGGCTTCCGGCCATTTGCCGGTCTCGGAATTTAATACCGCAGTACCGAGGAACAGGACATCCCGGCTGCGCTTATCCAGGGAATCAACGCTGACCAGATTGAAATTATCCCGGGATTGGGCATAGTTCTTCAGCTTTAGATTGGACCAAGCCAGACCTAAACGGGATAAAGCCTGCAGTTTCGGCTCAACCACCCCGGTAAGGACCTTGGAATAGCTGTCCGCTGCTTCCTGGAAATTATTCAGGTAATACTCGGCTTCAGCCAGATAAAACTGCAGGTAAGCGACTTTAGAGCTGTCTTTGGAATAAACTTTCAGGTTTGATCTTATCTTTTCCTTCAAGCCCGCGAAATCCTTCAGATTATAAAGGCATTCCAGGATCTTAAAAGATGCTTCCTGGACCTGGGCCTGGCGGGGGAATTTTTCCTCCACGCTCTTGAAATAGCCTAAAGCCGCCTCAAATTTCTGTTCCTGGAAAAAACACCAGCCCAGGGAATAATAAGCGCTGGCCAGATAAGCCGAGTCGGGAAAATCATCAATGATCATTTTGTAGTACGTAGCCGCCTTGGAAAAATTATTCCCCCGGAAATGCACTTCAGCGATCCAGTAAAGCACCGCGTCTTTGACCCGCTGGCTGGCCGGCTGGGCCAGGAGGGCTTCAAAAGTGTTCAGGGCCTCAAGGAACTTGCTCTGATGGAAATAGCACTCCCCCATCAAAAGTTTTACTTCGGCGAATTTATTTGAGTTGGGATAATTTTTCTCAAAACGCTCCAAAAGGGACAGCGCCACGTCATAAAAGCCGTCGTCGAAAGCCTTCTGGGCCACAAAAAGCGACTCTTCTTCTTTGCCTGCCTGCCGGTCAGGCAGGCCGTCCTGCTGGGCAAAGCAAACCCCGGAGCGAAGAACAGGGACAAAAACAGCAAATACCAGAATAAAGATTATACCCGACTTAAAAACAGAAAAACTCCTCATCTCCTACTCCGCCTTATCCTCTAACCCTCAACTTGTGACTTGCACCCGACGCTATCGGAGGCGTCGGTATACGCTTCTGCGTAATGACGTGTGACTTTGCCTGCCTGCCGGCAGGCAGTGGCCTTTTTCCCCATCGGGAACTAACTATATCACTACTTCAGCGGCTGTTCAATACCTTTCTTAAAAACTCTCCGGTGTAAGTTCCCGGCTCTCGGATTATCTCTTCCGGGCTGCCGGAAGCCACAAGCCTGCCCCCCTGGTCGCCGCCCTCCGGCCCCAGATCGATAAGATAATCGGCTGACTTGAGCACTTCCAGATTATGTTCGATGACGATAGCGGTATTTCCCCGGTCGACCAGCCTTTGCAGGACCGCGACTAATTTCTCCACGTCGGCGAAATGAAGTCCGGTCGTGGGCTCATCCAGGATATAGACTGTTTTTCCTGTGGCGCGCTTGGAGAGCTCCGCGGATAACTTGATCCGCTGGGCTTCTCCTCCGGACAGGGTGGTCGCGGACTGCCCCAGCTGGACATAGCCCAGCCCCACTTCATAAAGGGTTAAAAGAGGGTTCTTGATGGGGGCGATATTCTCGAAAAGATCAAGCGCGTCTTCCACCGTCATTTCCAGGACATCGGCTATGGACTTGCCCTTGTATTTGATCTGCAGAGTGGCCTGGTTAAAACGCCGGCCTTTGCAGATATCGCATTTGACGTAAACATCGGGAAGAAAATGCATCTCGATCTTTTTGATCCCGTCGCCGGTGCAGGCTTCGCAGCGGCCGCCTTTGACGTTAAAAGAAAACCTTCCCGGTTTAAATCCGCGCACCCTGGCTTCGGGCAGCTTGCTGAAAATATCCCGGATATGAGTGAACATCCCGGTATAAGTCGCGGGGTTGGAGCGCGGGGTCCGGCCGATGGGCGACTGGTCGACAATGATCACCTTGTCCACATTCTCCATTCCCAAAACTTTTTTGCAGGCTCCCGGCTTCTCTTTTGAAGCATAGATCTGTTTCATCAGGCTTTTGGAAAGAATATCCTGGATCAGGGTGGATTTTCCCGAACCGGAAACGCCGCTGACGCAGATGAAATTGCCTAACGGGAATTTAACGTCTATATCTTTGAGGTTATGTTCGCCTGCGCCTTTGATCTCCAGGAATTTGTTTTTTTTCCAGGGCCGGCGGTTCAGCGGCAGGGGAATAGTAAACTCCCGGCGCAAATATTTCGCGGTAAGCGATCTCTGATCTTTTAAGAGCTCCTCCAGGGTGCCGGAGAAGATCACTTCACCGCCGTGGCGGCCGGCGCCCGGGCCGAGATCGACCACGTAATCCGCCGCCCGGATCACCGATTCATCGTGCTCGACCACGATCAGGGTATTGCCCAGGTCCCTTAAT
>JBFZAG010000078.1:0-7675 GCA_041309145.1 Candidatus Omnitrophota bacterium
GTTAAAGGCAAGGCAATGTTCAAATCGCTGAAAATTTTAATTGACGGCCACGCTGACCTGGATTTTATCGCCGCCACCCTGGTCAGTTTCGGGTATAAGCGCCAGGAAGCGGTTTCGGAAGAAGGGGAGTTTTCTCTGCGCGGGGGGATCGTCGATATTTTTCCCTTTACTTTTGAGCTGCCGATCCGGGTCGAGGCCGATCTGGACAAGGTTTGCTCGATCAAGACTTTTGACCCCGGGGACGGCAAGGCGCTTTGGGAACACCGGATCGCGATCATTTTGCCGTTTAAAAAAACCGTTGCTTCCAGATCCGCGGCTTTCCGGGAAGATTTTCCTTTAGATAATTTTGTCGATATCAATGTCGGCGATTACGTGGTGCATAACGAATACGGCATCGGCAGGTTCAAGGGCTTTGAAAAACTTAAAGTCCGCGATAAGACCGTAGACAACCTGGTCATCGAATACGAAGATCAGGAGAAGCTTTATGTGCCTACGGAGTCGATGCATCTGGTGCAGAAGTACATCGCTTTTTCCACCCGCCGGCCGAAATTGCACAAACTGGGGGGCAAACTCTGGCAGGGGATCAAGAACCGGACTAAAAAAGGGATCCAGAAATTAGCCTGGGACCTGCTTTCTTTGCAGGCGATGCGCCTGAGCGCCAGCGGTTTTAAATTCTCCCCTGATTCCCAGTGGCAGTCCGAATTCGAGCAAACATTTCCCTATAAGGAGACTCTGGACCAGGTCAAAGTCTGCCAGGAGGTCAAGCTGGATATGCAGCAGACCAAGCCCATGGACCGGCTTCTTTGCGGCGACGTCGGTTACGGCAAGACCGAAGTGGCCATGCGCGCGGCCTTCAAGGCGGTGGTGGATAAAAAGCAGGTGGCCTATCTTGTCCCGACCACGATCCTGGCCGAGCAGCATTATCAGAACTTCAGCCGGCGGCTTAAAGATTTTCCGGTCAATGTCGAGATGCTTTCCCGTTTCCGCACTCCTTCCCGGCAGCGCGAGATCTTAAAGCTTTTGGCTAAAGGCGGCGTGGATATCGTCATCGGCACCCACCGGATGCTTTCCGAGGACGTGGTCTTCGCTGACCTGGGGCTGGTGATAATCGACGAAGAGCAGCGCTTCGGGGTCAAAGCCAAAGAAAAGCTCAAAGCGCTAAGGCTGACCACGGACGTTTTGACCCTGACCGCGACCCCCATCCCCCGGACCCTTTATATGAGCTTGATGGGGGCTAAGGACCTGTCGGTGATCAATACTCCGCCAGAAAATAGGTTGCCTATAAAAACCATAGTGGTAGAATATGACGAAGATTTGATCCGGCAGGCCATCCAGAAAGAGCTGAACCGCAAAGGCCAGGTGTTCTTTTTGCATAACCGCATCGAGGATATCGAAAAGATCCGGGAAAAACTGGCCCGGATCCTGCCTTCCGATGCCCGGATCGGCGTCGGCCACGGGCAAATGGCCTCATCCGAGCTGGAAAAGGTCATGGCCGATTTCCTGGCCGGCAGAATAGACGTGTTCCTTTGCACGATGATCATCGAATCGGGCATTGATGTGCCTAATGCCAACACGATAATCGTCAATAACGCCAACACCTTCGGCCTGTCCGATCTCCACCAGTTACGGGGCAGGGTGGGAAGATTCGACCGCAGCGCTTACGCCTATTTTCTGATCGCCAGGTCAGAGATCGTTTCTACCGTAGCCGCGAAAAGGCTCTCCGCGCTCCAGGAATACGCTCATCTGGGAGCGGGATTCAAGATCGCCATGGAGGACCTGGAGATCAGGGGAGCGGGCAATCTTTTGGGGATAGAACAGCACGGGTTTGTCAACGCCGTGGGCTTTGATCTGTACTGCCGGCTTTTACGTGAAGCCGTAAACACTTTAAAAACATTACCGCGAGGATAACTATGAACAAGATCAAACTTTTTTCCGGGTTGTTCCTGGCTTTTCTTTTTTTGGCCGGAGCGTCATTTCCGGCCCGGGCCGAGGATAAGATCATTGCCATCGTCAACAACGAAGCGATCACCCAGCGCGACCTGGAATCTTTCCTGAATTTCATGCGGGTCCAGTTGTCCCGGCAGTATTCCGCCAAAGAGCTGGAGGAAAAGATCGCGGTGATGAGGTCGGACCTCCTGGACCGGCTGATCGAGGACCGGCTTATCCTGCAGCAAGCCAAGAAAGAAAATCTCAAGGCTGACGATGGCCGGGTTAAAGCTAAGGTCGACGAACTAAAAAAGCGCTACGATTCCCAGACTGATTTCGAGAATTCTTTGAAAAGCCAGGGGCTGGTCGAAGCCGACCTGATGAACCGGGTCAGGGACCAGATCCTGATGTTCAATATAGTCGAAACGAAGATCCGGGACAAGATCGTGATCAAGCCCGCGGAGATCACCCAGTATTACGATAAGAACCCGGCCAGCTTCAAACTGCTCGAGGAGCGCGAATTCCAGTCTTTGTCCGGAGCTGATGAAGCTAAGGCCAGGAAGATCATAGAGGATCTGCGCCAGGGAAAAGATATAAAAGAAGCGGTAAAAGACAGCGGGTTCAGCTTGAGCGCTTTCAGCGCCCGCAAGGACGGAGAATTAAAGAAAGACGTTGAGGATCTGCTTTTTAAGCTGAATATCGGAGAAGTTTCGGAGCCGATAAAGATCAAAGACAGTTATTATCTGTTCCAACTCTCTAAGATCAGGCCCAGCCGCCAGCAGACTTTAAGCGAGGTCCAGGATTCCATCCACGCCATGCTTTACGAAAAGAAAATGCAGGAAGCGATGGTCAAGTGGGTGGAAGAGCTTAAGAAAAAAGCTTATCTTAAGAAATTTTAAAATGAAGATCAAAGATATCCGCGTAGCCGTAACTATGGGCGACCCCTCGGGCGTAGGCCCGGAGATCTGCGCCAAGGCAGTATCCTCTTTGGCCGGCAAGTTCAAGTTAATGGTTGTCGGCGACGGCAATGTCTGGAAGAAAGCGGCGGGCCGGGCCTTAAATCTCAGGAACGTCGAATTTATCGATCTGCAAAACGTCGGGATGAAGCGATTCGGATTTGGCCGGATAAAAGCGGAATACGGACGGGCTGCGATCGAATACCTGGACCGGGCAATGGCCTTATTGAAAAGCAACCGGATCGACTGCGTAGTCACCTGCCCGATCTCCAAAGAGTCAATAAACCTCGCCGGTTACAGCTATTCCGGCCACACCGAATATTTCGCGGATAAGGCCGGGTCCAAAGACGCGGTGATGATGCTTATCAACAAAGAATTAAAATTCTGCCTGGTCACCCGGCACATCCCTTTAAAAGAAGTGGCGGCAAGATTGGACAAAAAAAAGATCATCAGCGCAATAACAGTTGCCCGTCAGTCCCTTAAAGAATCTTTCAGCTTTAAAGATCCCCGCCTGATAGTCTGCGGGATAAACCCCCACGGTTCGGATAACGGCCTGATCGGCAACGAGGAAAACCGGATCATCCTTCCGGCGCTGAAAGAGCTGAGAAAGAAATACCGGCATATTGACGGCCCTCTGGGAGCTGACATTGCCATATCCAAAGCTCTGGCCGGCCACTATGATTGCGTGGTCGCCATGTACCACGACCAGGCTTTGATCCCTTTGAAGCTTCTGGGAGACGAATCCGGGATAAATATCACCCTGGGGCTGGGGTTTGTCCGGACTTCGCCGTTGCACGGCACAGCATTCGATATCGCCGGAAAGAATATCGCCGATCCATCATCTTTGATCGCCGCCATTAAATTAGCCGCCCAATGCGCTTTCAACCAAAAAAAAGCTTAGGCCAGAATTTCCTGATCGATAAAAATATCCAGAACAAGATCGCGGAAAGCCTGGAGATCGGACAGGACGACACTGTCCTGGAGATCGGCCCGGGGGAGGGGGCTATAACCGGTTTGCTTTGCCGGAAAGCGGCAAAGGTTTTCGCGGTGGAGATCGACCGTAACCTTTGCGCTTTGCTGACTTCTAAATTCGCTACAGTCCAGAATCTCAGCGTGATCAACGCCGATATTCTTAAATTCGATCTGCGCAGTCTTCCTCCCGGAAATAAACTCAAAGTCATCGGTAATATTCCATATTACATCACTTCCCCGATCGTCGAACATTTACTGCTTTACCGCGGCAAGATCGAGGATATTTATCTAACGGTCCAGAAGGAATTTGCCCATCGGATGGCCGCGGATCCCGGTTCAAAAGCTTACGGGTCATTCAGCTGTTTTGTCCAATACTATACCGAACCGGAAATCTTGTTTTTGATCAAGAGGAACAGTTTTCATCCCGCGCCCAAAGTGGATTCCTGCTTTATGCGGCTGAAGTTAAGGCAAGAGCCCGCGGTCAAGGTCAAAAACGAGGCCATGCTCTTTAAGATCATCCGCATTGCTTTCCAGCAGAGAAGAAAGACCATGAAGAACGGCCTGGAGGAACTGATCCCTGAGCGCAATTTGGAAGAATTCTTCCGGCAGTACGACATCGACCCCCGGATCCGCGCCGAAGACCTTTCCCTGCAAGATTTCGCCAATCTCGTCAATCTGCTCTAAAAATTTAACGAATCCAGTCTTGCGCAGGAGATTTTATGGTCCTGCTTCTCGCAGGGAGTATTTTCTGCGTGCACTGCGGTTTACGCCTCACTTCCGCTTGCAGCCTATCGTTACCTCGCGTGCTCCCGTTCGGCGTAATTCCTTGTGCACTTTTGCCGAAAATCTCCTAATTGTGCGCGAAGCAAGACCATAAAATCCTTAAGCAAATCCAAGATTTTGTCAATGGCT
Source organism: Candidatus Omnitrophota bacterium (assembly GCA_041309145.1). Classification (GTDB taxonomy): domain Bacteria; phylum Omnitrophota; class Gorgyraeia; order Gygaellales; family Profunditerraquicolaceae; genus JAPLLS01. The sequence continues at coordinate 4,767 of JBFZAG010000078.1, forward strand.
TAGATAAATGCATCTGTCGGATTTGCGAGCGAATGTCGATTTTAGCCAAAGCAGCTTGAGCGGTGAGGGAATCGAGGCCCATTGGCCGAGGGCGCCGAAGCTGTTCGAGCGCTTTTTGCCAGAGCAAAAAGTGCGAGTTCTGCAGGCGCCGAACTGCGAAAGACCTTTGGCGGCCCGAAGGGTAAAATCGACCTGAGCGAGTAAACCGACAGATGCATTTAACTTACACCTTGCCACTTCTATAATAGTTCCTACATGGATTTTACGGGTGACGAGGCGTGGTTGGAGGGGCGTAAAGGCGAGGAGCGGGCATGGTTCACCAGCAAGGTAAATTATCGGTGAGAGCGACCAAGCCGACCCGAGCTTGATTTGCCTCGCAGCGGCAAATCAAGCGCACCCGAAAACCATGCCTCGGCAGGACCCGCTAAAATAGTGAGCATCCCGTCCTCGGCAGTACATTCGAGATTGACGTACTTCCCCCTCGCGTAGACATTCGCAGATTTCTCTGGAAATCTGCTCATACGCTCGGGGTAAATTCGCGCTAATAAGTTGATGTCGCTTAGCGTACAAGGGGCGAGGGCTCCACAACTTATGCGCTCATTTAAATTCGGCCCAATAACTTATGTCGCACTTTGTGCTCCATAAGTTATGGCCTCATTTAAATTCCTTTTGACAAAATTACCAATGTAGGGTATATTATTACTTCCAATAAAAGGAGTTAAACGATGGCCAAACTGACCGTGAAAGACCTGGATTTAAAAGATAAGATTGTTTTGATGCGCGCGGATTTCAATGTCCCGCTTGACGCCGAGCTGAACATCACTGACGCCACCCGGATCAGGGAGACTTTACCCACGATCCTTTACATTCTTTCCAGCGGGGCCAAAAAACTGGTTTTGATGAGCCATTTAGGCCGCCCGGACGGAAAAAGAGTGGATAAATACAGCCTTAAACCCGTAGCCAAGAAGTTGGCAGACCTGCTGGGAGAGGGGATCAATTTTCTGGGGGATTGCGTTGGCCCGGACGTCAAAGCCGCGGTGGATTCTTCAAAAGACAGGGTTATTCTTCTGGAGAACCTGAGATATCACGCCGAAGAAGAGGCTAACGACGAAAATTTCGCCAAGCAGCTGGCTTCGTTAGCCGAAGTCTTTGTCAATGACGCTTTCGGTACCGCTCACCGGGCTCACGCTTCCACAGCCGGAGTGGACAAATTCCTTAAAAGCGCCGCCGGGTTCCTGCTGGAAAAAGAAATTAAATACCTGGGGGAGGCGGTAAGCGATCCGGCCAAGCCTTTTATGGTCATCCTGGGAGGAGCCAAAGTATCGGATAAGATCGGAGTGATCGAAAATCTGCTGCCTAAATGCGACGCCATTATAATCGGCGGAGGAATGGCTTATACTTTTCTCAAAGCCCAGGGTAAAGCGATAGGAAATTCCAAGCTTGAGAAAGACAAGCTGGATCTGGCCAAAAGCATCCTGGACAAGGCCTCTTCCCTGAAAAAAGAGATCGTTTTGCCCGTAGATCACCTGGTAGTGGAAACTGTCGACGCCAACGCCAAATCGGAGATAACCGAAGGAGTTGCGATCGCGGAGGGAAAGATCGCCGTGGATATCGGGCCGAAGACTATTCAGCTTTTTAATTCTAAGCTTAGCAGCGCCAAGACCATAGTCTGGAACGGCCCGCTGGGCATATTCGAAATGGACGCTTTCAGCAAAGGGACCGCGGAGGTTGGAAAATGTCTGGCCGGATTAAAAGCGGTCACTATCATCGGCGGAGGGGATACCGCCGCGGCGGTGGCTAAGTTCGGATTACAGGATAAAATGACCCATATTTCCACAGGCGGCGGAGCGAGCTTGGAGTTTTTAGAGGGTAAGACCCTTCCCGGTATCGCGGCATTAACCGATAAATGAGGATATTTCTATGCGCAAACCGATAATTGCAGGCAACTGGAAGATGTACAAGACTATCGGCCAGGCAATCGAGCTGGCTAACGGACTGAAAAGAGAATTCTTTAAGATCGAGCCGGCTGACATTGACATTGTCCTTTGTCCGGTTTATACTTGCTTAAGCGAAGTAGCGGAAGTGATCTTTAATTCCAATATCTCGCTGGGAGCGCAGGATGTCTACTGGCAGGATGAAGGAGCGTTTACCGGAGAGGTTTCCGCGCCGATGCTCAAAGACGTCGGCTGCGCTTACGCGATCATCGGCCATTCCGAGCGCAGGCAGTTTTTCGGGGAGACCAATGAAACGGTCAACAAGAAGATAAAAGCGGCTTTAAAAGCCGGGCTTGTTCCCATCGTTTGCGTAGGAGAATCTTTGGCTCAGCGGGAAGCCGGACAGACTTTTGAGGTTTTGACCGACCATATCCAGAACGGCTTGCTCGGTCTGAGCGCGGAAGAAGTTTCCAGGACCGTGATCGCCTATGAGCCGGTCTGGGCCATCGGGACCGGAAAAACCGCGACCTCGGCCCAGGCTCAGGAAGCGCATAAATTTATCAGGGAGCAACTGGTCAAGTTATACAATAAGGATGTTGCCGACGCTGTCAGGATCCAATACGGCGGCAGCGTTAAACCGGAAAATACCGAAGAACTGTTGAGCCAGCCTGACGTTGACGGAGCGTTAGTCGGCGGGGCCAGCCTTAAAGTCGAGTCTTTTTCCGAAATCGTAAAGCGCAGTCTTAAATTTAAGTTTAAAAAATGATAAGTGTAGTGATCTTTATCCACGTAGTTGTTTGCGTAGTCCTGATCGCCTTGATCCTGATCCAAAGAGGAAGGGGCGGGGGGTTTATCGAGAGTTTCTCGGGGCTGGAGAATATGTTCGGGACCAAGACCAGCGCGTTCCTTTCTAAGGCGACTTCGGTCCTGGCGGTATTTTTCTTTCTTTCCTGCTTGATACTGGCTTTTCTGTCA
>JBFZAG010000079.1:0-64058 GCA_041309145.1 Candidatus Omnitrophota bacterium
TGATTTTACGTCGCAGCGCAAACAGCGCAATGTTTCTTTAAGCACCTGTTGTCGGGTCAGCCCCAAAGACACTTCCTTGAAATTGTTCTTTCTTTCTTTAAGCGAGAGCTTTTTACCGGTCTGTTTTCCGCCGCCGGCGGGTTTCATCGGCACATTGCATTCGTAGATGAATTTCTTGTAAAGTCCGGCAAAACGCGTCTCTGCCCCCATCAGGGCGAGATCGATGGCCTGCGCGGCGTTTTTTCCGTCAGCCATGGCCTCCACCGCCGTAGACGGCCCCATGACCAGGTCGCCTCCGGCATAGACTTTGTCCAGCGCGGTCTTTAAACTGAACTTGTTGATCGCGACCGTGTTGTTTTTGTTGACTTCCACTCCGGCATCCTTAAGAAAACCCGAGTCGACTTTTTCTCCGATAGCCACCATCACCGTGTCGCAGGGGATCCGGTAAAGCTCATCCGTGGCCACGGGCTTCCTTCTTCCGGTGACATCGAATTCCCCGGGCAGCATTTTTGCCACTTCCAGAGCCGCGACTTTTTGTTTGTCGTCTCCGATGATCTGTTTAGGTGCGGCGTAAAAAATGAACTTGATCCCCTCGGCCTCAGCCTCGCTGATCTCGTCTTTATTGGCCGGCATATCCTCTTTATCCCTGCGGTAAACTATGGTCACCTCGCAGCCAAAACGCAACGCCGTCCGCGCGGCGTCTACCGCGACATTGCCCGCGCCGATGACCGCCACTTTTTTGCCTAAAGAGACTTTCTCGGAAGCGGCGACCTTTTCCAGGAACCTTGTCCCGGACCAGACCCCTTTTAGCTCTTCGCCGGGAATGCCCAGCGGCATATTCTTATAAGCGCCGGTAGCCGCAAACACCGCATCAAAACTCCCGGTTAATTTCTTAAGGTTTTCGGTATCGACCTTTTTACGGCAGACGATCTTTACCCCCAGCTTTTTGATAAATCCGATTTCGCGAGCCAGGATCTCCTTTGGCAGGCGGTACTGGGGAATACCGTACCTTAATATGCCTCCCGGCTCAGCCGCGGCTTCATAGACCGTGACACTATGGCCGAGCCTGGCCAAATAAAATGCCGCGGTCAAACCTGCGGGGCCGGCTCCGACTACGGCGATCTTCTTCCCGGTCCGGGGCAGTTTTTCCCGGATGAATTTGTTGATGATCGCCGCCTCTTTTTTGGTCTTATAAACCGTATCGGCGATATAGCGGTGCACCTCGCCCTGGGATACCGGCTGGTCGATATCTTCTCTGCGGCAGCGCATTTTGCAGTGGAAATGGCAGATCCTTCCCGAAGAAGAGGGAAAAGGATTATCCTGATAGATTGACTCAAAAGCCTGATACATATCATTGGCTTTCAAAAGCATCAAGAACCCGGGAATATTCATGTGCAGAGGGCAGGAGTTCTCGCAGGGAGAAATGAACAGGTCCAGGCACACTCCGGACCGGCATTTTCTGGCTTCGATATGCTCGTCGTACTCTTCTTTGAAATATTTTAGAGTGGTCAAAACCGGGTTGGGTCCGGTCTGGCCCAGTCCGCAAAGCGCGGTATCTTTGATCACCTCTCCCAGGTCTTTTAATTTTTGCACGTCAGAAACTCCGGCAGAGCCTTTGGTGATCTTTTGTAGAATTTTAAGCCCCTGGAATAACCCTTCGCGGCAAGGGGTGCATTTTCCGCAGGATTCAGAGGTGGTGAACTCGGTAAAATACCTGGCCACATCGACCATGCAATTGTCGTCGTCCATGACCACCATCCCGCCTGAGCCCATGATCGCGCCCAAAGCGGTCAGCGATTCGTAATCTACGGGAGTGTTGAATAATTCCACCGGGATGCATCCGCCGGAAGGGCCGCCGGACTGCACGGCTTTGACTTTTTTGTTGGTCCCGGTCCCTCCGCCGATATTATAGACCAGGGTTTGCAAGGGCTCGCCTAAAGGCAGTTCCACCAGCCCGGTATTCTTGATCTTGCCGACCAGGGAAAAAACTTTGGTTCCCGCGCTGTTCTGGGTCCCGGTCCGGGTAAACCAGTTGCCGCCCTTGGCGATGATCACCGGGATATTGCACCAGGTCTCCACGTTGTTGATATTGGTCGGCTGGCCCCATAAACCTTTCTGGGCCGGAAAAGGCGGCCGCGGCCGGGGCTTTCCGGACTTGCCTTCGATGGAAGCGATCAGCGCGGTCTCTTCCCCGCAGACAAAGGCGCCGGCGCCCTCGACGATTTCCAGGTCAAAGCTGAAGTTCGAGCCGAAAATATTATTGCCGAGCAGGCCGTATTCCCGGGCCTGGCTGATCGCCAGTTTTAATCTCTGGACCGCCAGAGGGTATTCCGCCCGGATATAAACCACCCCGGATTGGGCTCCCATGGCATAGGCGCCGATGACCATGCCTTCGATGAGCATGTGCGGGCTGGACTCGATCTCATTGCGGTTCATATAAGCCCCGGGGTCTCCTTCGTCGGCGTTGCAGATGATATACTTCTTCTCCGCCCGGACATTCCTCATCAGCTCCCATTTTCTTCCGGTAGGAAATCCCGCTCCGCCCCTGCCCCTTAGTTTAGAGACTTTCACCTCTTCGATGACTTGTTCCGGAGAGGTCCCGCTTAATACTTTTTGCAGAGAACTGTATCCGCCTACGGCGATATACTCCTCGATATCTTCGGGATTGATCAAGCCGCAATCGCGCAAAACGATCTTTTTCTGGCGCTTAAAAAAGTCGATCTCGTTCCAGAGCGGGATCCGGGAATAGCCTTTGCCAAAACTGATCTTCTCGCTGGTCAAATGGTCCCAATCTTCGATCTTGCCCAAAGCTTTTTTTTCGGGAAGCTTTCCCCGGATAATCCCGTTGACAATGTCGCTCACATCCCGAAGCGAAACTTTGTTAAAGATGACCAAAGGTTGGCCCGGGATATGCACATTTACCAAAGGCTCCTGGGCGCAGAACCCGAAGCACCCGGTCCTGGCGAGATATGCGTTAATTTTTTTCTTCTTCAGCTGGCGGCTAAACTCTTCCAACACCAGATCCGCGCCGTTGCCGATGCCGCAAGTGCCCATCCCGACCGCGATGCGCGGCTTCTCCGGCAAATACTTCTTTAAACCTTGCTCTTTGACTTTCTGGAGGCTGTTGTGATCAACGATCTTCATCTCGGCCTCCTTCCGGCGGCGACGCAGTTGACGATATCTTTTAATTTATTCTCGGTCATGTGGCTGAAGATCTTCCCGTCGATCTCCACGACCGGCGCCAAAGCGCACTGGCCGAAGCAGGCCACGGTGCGCAGGGTGAATTTGTTGTCGGCGGTGGTCAAAAACAATTTTTCGCCTTCCTGGGCCTCATCTTCATGCAGGCCAAGCATTACTTTCAAATATTCCAGCAGGTTTTTCGAACGGCGGGTATGGCAGGCGGTTCCCCGGCAGATAATGATCGAGTGCTTGCCCTGGGGCTTGAGATTGAAGAAAGCGTAAAAGGTGACCACGCTGTAGATCCGCGATAACGGCGTGTTGGTTTTAAGGGAAACGTATTCCAGGATTTCCCGGGGAAGGTATTTGTGCGGGTTAAGATTCTGTATTTCTTCCAGGATACCCAGGAGAGCTCCGGGCTTATCCTGGAACTTCAAGATTATTTTATCAAGATCTTTTTGCTGCGGCAGCTTAGCTTCTGCGATGGCCATGAACCCCCCTGTCTTTAGCGTCCCCGAACAATTTCAAATCCAGATCGATCTATATCTAAAATTATTTCTTTTCGCTAAGATATCTGTCTATGGCCGCCGCGGATTTTCTTCCCGCGCCCATGGCCGTGATCACGGTCGCAGCTCCGGTGACAACGTCTCCTCCGGCAAAAACTCCGGCCATGGAAGTTTGGCCGTCTTCGTCAGCTTCTATCTCCCCGCGCTTTTTGGTCTTCAAGCCCGGGGTGGTGCGCGAGATGATCGGATTAGGGGTATTGCCGATCGCCACGATCACTTCATCCACATCGATCATGAATTCCGAGCCTTTGACCGGCATGGGACTGCGGCGCCCGGAAGAATCCGGCTCGCCTAATTCCATTTTCTGACATTCGACCTGCTTAACCACGCCCTTATCGTCCCCGATATATCTTAAAGGGTTGGTCAAAAGCCGGAAGTCAATACCCTCTTCCCTGGCCCGGATGACCTCTTCCTCCCGGGCCGGCATTTCTTTTTCCGATCTGCGGTAGATCAGATACACGTGTTTTGCTCCCAGCCGCAAAGCCGTGCGCGCTGAATCCATGGCCACGTTGCCGCCGCCGATGACCGCGACATAAGCTCCTCTTTTGACCGGGGTGTCGTATTCCGGGAACTTATAGGCTTTCATCAAATTGACCCGGGTCAGGAATTCGTTGGCGGAATATACCCCGCTCAGGTTTTCTCCGGGAATGCCCATAAAATTCGGCAGGCCCGCTCCCGCTCCCACAAAAACCGCGCCGAAGCCTTCCTTAAAAAGCTCCTCGATGGTCAGCGCCCTTCCGATCAGGGCATTGTTGACGAATTTAACCCCCAGATCCTTGAGCAGATCTATTTCGCTCTCCACGATCGCCTTGGGCAAACGGAACTCCGGGATCCCGTACACCAGCACCCCGCCTAATTTATGGTACCCCTCAAAAACAACAGCGTCATATCCGATTTTCGCCAATTCCGCGGCGCAGGTCAGACCCGCGGGCCCGGAGCCGACTATTGCCACCTTTTTATTCTTTTTAGCTGCCTTGGCCGGATCAGCGCTTTTATCATTTCTGCGGTTTTCCAGGTCCCAATCCGCCAGGAACCGCTCCAGCCGGCCGATCGAGATCGGCTCGCCCATTTTCTTCATCACGCATACCGCCTGGCACTGTTCTTCCTGGGGGCAGACCCTTCCGGTGACGCAAGGCAAAGAATCGGAATCATGGATAATGTCGATGGCTTTCTGGAAATCTTTTTCCTTAAGCGCTTTGATAAAAGCCGGGATATCTATGAACACCGGGCAACCTTGCACGCAGGGCTTTTTCGCGCATTGCAAACAGCGGGACGCTTCTTTGAGCGCTTCGCTCTCGTTGTAGCCTAACGGGACTTCGTTGAAATTATTGATCCTTTCTTCTGCCGGCTGCTGGCGCATCGGGACTGCGATCTTGTCTACGGCCATCTGTTGTCTCCTTGAAAAACCCACCCCAGGGGTGGGAAAAAGTTATTTATTGCAGCTGCATTCTTCGTTCTTGTAAGTATCCAAACGTTTCATCAAGAGATCAAAATCAACCTGGTGAGCGTCGAAATCCGGGCCGTCCATGCAGGTAAAGCGGGTCTTCGCTCCGACCTCCACCCTGCAGGCTCCGCACATGCCCATGCCGCAGACCATCAATGAATTCAGGCTGACCACTGTTTTGATCCCCAGCGGCCGGGTCATTTCCGCTACCGCTCTCATCATCACTGCCGGACCTATGGCAAAGACTATATCGACCTTCTCGCCCGCGGCGACCATATCTTTAAACATATCGGTGACAAAACCCTTTTTCCCGTAAGAGCCGTCGTTAGTGGCGATGACCAGCCGGTCCGAGACCGCTTTCATTTTATCTTCCCAGAAAATATGCTCTTTAGAACGGTAACCGATGATCGAAGTGACTTTATTGCCTCTTTCTTTTAAAGCCCGGGCTAAAGGATAGACCGGAGCCACGCCTATTCCTCCGCCGATAACTACCGCATTGCCGTAATCTTCTATCTCGGTAGGGTTGCCCTGGGGCCCCAAAAGGTCCAAGAGATGATCGCCTTTTTTCATCCCGGCAAGCAGGGACGTAGTTTTCCCGGCTTCCTGAAAGACCAGGGTGATCGCGCCCTTAGCGGCGTCAAAATCCGCGATAGTCAAAGGCACGCGCTCTCCCTGCTCCCGGACCCGCACGATCACGAACTGTCCGGCTTTAGCCTTCTTAGCGATCAGCGGCGCATCCATCAGCACATAATGCATTTTCGGGCCCAGGACGTATTTATCCAGGATTTTGAACATTTCTTCCTCTCTTGATTATAGTTAAAGATTATGCCAGCGCAAAAGTATCCAGAGCGATCTGCAGCTCTTCGTTAGTCGGCACGACAAAAACTTTTACCGGGGAATCTTCTTTGCTGATCAAAGATTCCCGGCTGCTGGTTGATTCGCAATTCGCTTTCTCGTCCAGGTTGACCCCTAATTGCTCTAATCCTTTCAAACTTTCAAACCTGACCTCGGCGTTGTTCTCGCCTATTCCTCCGGTAAAAACTATGGCGTCGGTCTTGCCCAGGACCGCCATATACGCGCCGATATATTTTTTCAGCCGGTAGCAGAAAATTTCGATGGCGATCTTGGCTCTTTCCTCGCCTTTTTCCCTGGCCTCGAAAAGATTGCGCATATCGTTAGAGATCCCGGAGATCCCCAGCAATCCGCTTTTTTTGTTGAGCAGATTATTCAGCTCGTCCGCGGAATATCCTTTGCGGAACAGATAAAAGGTTATTGCCGGGTCGATATCCCCGCAGCGGGTCCCCATTACCAGCCCCTCCAAAGGGGTAAAGCCCATGCTCGTATCTACGGAAAAACCCTTTTCGATCGCGGCGATGCTGCAGCCGTTGCCCAAATGGCAGGTGATCACGTTGGCTTCGGGCTTGTTCATCAGCATTGCCGCTCTCCTGGCTACATATAAATGGGAAGTGCCGTGGAATCCGTACTTGCGGATCTCGTATTTTTTGTACATTTCGTAAGGGATCGGGTACAGGTAAGCCCTGGGAGGCAGACTGTGGTGGAAAGCGGTGTCAAAAGTGGCGATCTGGGCGGCGTTGGGCAAAGATTTCTGGCAGGCCAGGATCCCCATCAGGTTAGGAGGGTTATGCAGCGGGGCAAGGTCCGAGTATTTCTGGATCTTGTCGATGACCTGGGGCGTGATCCTGACCGAAGCGGTGAACTCTTCCCCTCCGTGGACCACGCGGTGGCCGACCCCGGCGATCTCTTCGATCGAACTGACCGCTCCCCTATCCCTGTCCGCCAGTTTCGAGAGGATCAGCTTGATCCCGGTTTCATGGTCAAGAATGCTCTTTTTGAACTCAAGCGAGCCTTTTTCGCTTTTCTGGATAAAATGCGCTTCATCCTCTCCGATCTTTTCCAGAAGCCCTTTAGCAATGACTTTCTCTTCGGGCATCTCAAAAAGCTGGTATTTGATCGAAGAGCTGCCGGAATTTATGACCAATATCTTCATGCGCTGGCCTCAAAATAAAAAAGCTGCACCATTTTAGCATGTTAGCGCTAAGCGTCAAGCTCAGTGAACAATCCCTGAAAACCGGGCCTAAGACTGGTACGCCGAAAGCTGCTTAATGCGCTTGAGCATGTTGGGATGGGTGCTGTAGAGCTCCATTAATTTTTCCCCGAAACTGGTCCTGATCTTTTTTTTGCGCAAAGCGTCCAACTCCGAGGGCTCGATCGAACCGCTGCGGTCGCGGTCAAGCGCCTTAAGCTCTCTTATCTCGTTAAGCGCCTGAGAGGGATCGCTGGCAAAAAAAGCCTTTAGCCCTTCCACTTCCTTTATCGATTCTCTGTCTGTCCGGGCCGCGCCGTAGACCAGCTTGTACAAAGCCGAAGCCAGGCTCGAGGGGCTGTTGCCCAGAGCGATCGATCCCCGGTCAGCGAAATATTCCCGGATCCGTGAGCCGTAAAGGACCAGAAGATTGGTGATCAGATAGAAAATAAAAGCTGCCGCGCCGATGAATACGGTATTTGCGCCTCTTTCGTACCTCCGGCCGGAGAAGGCGAACCGCAAGTAAAGCCAGTACATGACCATGGGGATGACCGACAGCAGGGAGATGGTCAGAACATCGCGGCTTTTTAGATGGCTTAGCTCGTGGCCGAGCACCGCCTTAAGCTCCCGGTCATCTAAAAGATCCAGAAGCCCCCGGGTCACGCAAACCCTGCCGTCCCGGACGCTTTTTCCGAAAGCGAAAGCGTTCGGAAGCCCGATCTGGGAGATCCCGATCCTGGGCATGGGTATTTCCGCCCGGATGGAAAGGGCTTCGACCATTTCAAAAAGCCGGGGGTGATCTTTCTTGGTCACGTACTTTACCCGCATGGTCCACTCTACCATTTTAGGTCCGACCAGATACTGGACGAACATCAACCCCAGGGCCACGATAAAGTAGACCAGAAAATTCCCGATCCCCAAATACGCGCCGATCATGACCATGACAGCGTAAATTATCGCAAAGAGCATTGCCGTCAGCATCATTAACCTGATCTTTAAAAAAAACATTTTTCCTCCTTAAATGAGGCCATAACTTATGGAGCACGAAGTGCGACATAAGTTATTGGGCCGAATTTAAATGAGCGCATAAGTTGTGGAGCCAGCTACTAAATACGCCAAGCGACATCAACTTATTAGCGCGAATTTACTCCGAGCGTGTGAACAAATTCCCAGAGGAATTTGCGAGCGCCTACGCGAGGAGGCGATATTTAAATACCTAAATGAGCGCATAAGTTGTGGAGCCAGCTACTAAATACGCCAAGCGACATCAACTTATTAGCGCGAAATGAACACTCCTGCGGCAAGCCGCAGGATAGATCCAGGTTTCTTTACCTTAGTTCATTCCCTGCGCCTTAGCAGAAAATAATCAGCGCAGGCTTTTACTCCGAGCGTGCGAACAAATTCCCAGAGGAATTTGCGAACGGCTACGCGAGGAGGCGATACCATAATCCGCGAATGGTTGCCGAGGACGAACTATTCAATACTCCTATTGGACAAAAGCCTTGATCGTGAATTTTAAAACCGGATTTTCCGTGTCGTCGGTATCGACATACACAAACTGGGTGACCTCGCCCTTATAGCCTTTGCTGTTGAACTCCACGGAGATCTGCGTTGATTCTCCCGGAGCCAGGATCTTTTTCTTGGCCTCGGAAGCGGTGCACCCGCAGGAAGTGGTCACGCCGTTAATGGTCAGCGTCCTGGCTGAATCGTTCTTGACCGAAAAATCGTGTTTAACGATCTTGTCCTTCTTGATCTGGCCGAAATCCCAGGCCTGCGGGTCAGAGCCCTTCATCGGACTCTCCGGGGAAGAAACGTTAGCCGGCGCGCTCTGGGAAAAACAGCCGGTCAAAGGGAACAATAAAAATAAAATTATCAGAAAGATCTTCATTTTCAGCTCCTCAGGATCAGATATATCCCCAGAACATAAAACAAGACCGCGATCAAGACCTTGGAAAGCAGGAAATGTTTCTTCAGGAACCTGGAAAAATCCTCGGAAGTTGTTCCCGCTAACGCGCATAAAAATATCGCGAAAAGCGGCAAAACAAACATCAGATTATACAGCACAAGATAAGAAAAAGCTTTAAGTCGGATATCAGTGGATTTCAGCACAAAAGCAATGGTCGGCAAATACACCTGTCCGGTACAGACCGCCTCCAGAACAGAGATCAGAAATCCGGTCACCAGCGCGGTCGCGACCAGTTTCAAAAAAGATCCCGAACGAGAAGGCGCTGAAGCTTCCTTATTCTTGCGGTAATGCTCGCCGATTACTTTGTGGATCTGGTTTTTTACCGCCCGCGGCAGCTGAAGGCTCATGGCTTCGGTTTTGCCGGTTTTGAGGAATTTACCCAGATCAAAAGCCGCGATCATGCCGAATATCAAAGTTAAGATTCCGACGGTCAGGTTGAAGACCTTGCGCAGGACCCAGAAGCCTTTCAGGCTGTAAAAAAAGGTGAACATCCCCAGGCCGATCAAAAGATAAGTCAAAAATACCGCAAAGATAAAAAACAGGCCGATAACCGCGAGCTCTTTTTTCCTGTAGCCCTGGAGGGCCAGAAAAGAAATAAAAAAAACTATCACCGTAAAAGCGCAGGGGTTTATACCGTCGATAAGCCCGGCCCCGATGACCGTGAGCGGGGTAAAAGAAAGAAAGCTCTTGACCAGGTCGGCGTTCGGCCCGGGGTCTTCTAACGGGGAGCCTTTGTCCAGCTTTGAAGCGATGAGCTTTTCCAGCCCTTCGGAAATTTCTTTCTTCCCGCTTAAGAGCTTTTCCCCAAACTGCGCTGCCGGGACTGACCCTTTATGGTTTAAGCCGTATTTCTGTTTGAAGGCCAGAAGAAGCTTATAGTCCTCGATCTGACTTATATCGCGGAAACTAATTGTTACCCGGTCTTTATATTTGGTTTCGATCCGGGCTATTACCTGTTCCCTGATTTCATGGCAGACGTGGCAGGAGGGAGAAAAGAAATAATTCAACTCGGGCTTCGGGGAAGGCGGATCTTGAGCAAAAACAAAACCGGCAAAACAAACGATTGCTAAAACCGCGCTAGTAAGATTTTTTAACATTAAAAAAGAATAAAATGACAAAATTAATGTTCGTAGGTTTTAATGATCTTGAGTATTTCCTTCTTGTCTTTGGCGCTCTTCAAGCGGTCGACGATGAATTTATCCTTTACCAGGCGGGAAATATCCGCCAGGATCTTCAAATGGCCTCCGATATCGGTTTCCGGAGAAGCTAAAATAAAAAAAAGATAGGTTTTTTCTCCGTCCAGCGCCCCGAAGTCCGTGCCCTCGGCATGCCGGGCAAAAGCGATTATGAAATCCTTGACTTTGGGGGATTTGGCGTGGGGAATAGCCACGCCGTTGCCGATGCCGGTGGAGCCTAATTTCTCTCTTTTTAAGATCGCGTTGTAAAAGTTCTTCTTGTCTTTTAACTTTCCCGACTGGGATACAGCTTCCACTAACTCTTCTATGACTTTGTTCTTGGACTTCTCTTTCAAAGAAAGGATGATATACTTTTCTTTTAAGATACTGGAAAGCTTGGCGTCAGCGGCCACAAGGCATCACTCCCTCCGGATTGACCTCTACTCTACGGGGATCACTATCTTCATCCCCGCTCTAAGCTTATTGGGATTTTTGATCTTTTCTTTATTCAATTCGTAAAGGTATTTCCAACGGTGCGCTCCGCCCATTTCCTTCTGGGCGATCTTGGAAAGTGAATCTCCCTTTTGAACTGTATACTCCCTGGTCGAGACTTTGACTGCGCTCTCCACTTCTTCTTTGGTCTCTTCCACGAATTTGCCTTCTTCTATTTTCTGGGCGTCGGGAGGCATTACTTTCTGGATCTCCGTGCCGGAGGAACCGGACGGCGGCGCCGGGATCATGATCTCTTCGACCTCGGCGACCATGAACTGGGCATTGCGGTCTTTCTGCATGCCCACCAGGTCCCGGACATGAGCCACCGCGTCAAGTTTGCCCCGGCTGATGATCCGCACCCGCTCTTCGGCTACGCCGTTGTCCAGCATATAATTCTTGACCGCGTCGGCCCTTTTTCTTCCCAGTTTATCGTTATAAGCCTCGTTCCCCCGGGTATCGCAGTTGCCGGTGATCAGAATGTCGGCCTGAGGGTTCTTGTTCAAAGCTTTAACCGCGTCGGAAAGGATCGGCATCGCGTCCTGGCGCAAAGCCGCTTTATCGTAATCAAAATAGATCTTGACGTTCTTGATGATCTTGCGGATCAAAAGCGAAGGCCTCAATTCATCGGCCTTGGCCGCGGGAAGCTCATCGGCCTTGTAATCGTAGATGATCTTGTAGACATAAATATATCCCCGGTTGCCCCAGAGCTTGACCTGCCCGGGCTGCTCCGGCCACCACCAATATCCTCCGCGCTGGTCTTTGACCGGAGCGGGCTTGGCGTCAGTAGGCCACCAATCAAATTTTTTCTGCAGCGCTTCTAATTCGGTTTTTTTGCGCGCTTCCTTGTCCACAGCGCAGCCGCTTGCCAAACCCGAAAAAATAACCCCGACCAGCAACAAAAACAACTTCTGCCTTAAAGCTTTTTTCATCGCGCACCTCTCCTATTTAATAAGTTTTTGAATCCTTTCGAATACGATTTAGGTGGGAATCGGCAAAAAATTCCGCATCTTCAAATGTTGAGATAATTTAGAGTTATTATAGCCTAAAATGGGGTTTTGTCAACAAGAGTTCTGCCTGCGTTATCCCGGGAATTCAAAGGTTATCCGTAAAGAAAACAGCCATCTGAAGTCGCTTTCGACAGGAATGAAAGATTAAATTTGTAAAGGACTTACAGATAACGCCTTAAGTAAAACGTCTACAGGTCAGTGGCGAAATTCTTGCCGGTGACCAGACCTTCTTTTTCCAGCCTGGGGAAGAAAAGCGGGTAATATTTGAGGGCGACTTTCAATTGCCCGACCACCGGGCCGCCGACCTGGGCCCTTTCCTGCTGGAAAGTGAAAAGATCATTAAAGACCATCTCTTCCCCCCGTATATCCCGGATCTCGGTAATATAGGTGATCCTGCGGATGCCGTCCCGAAAACGCTCCATATGCACTATTAAATTAATGGTCCCGGCGATTATCTTCCTGATCTCCCCGGACGACAAGTTCAATCCTAACATCAGCACCAGGGACTCAAGCCGCGAGATCGCTTCTTTCGGCGAATTTCCGTGGATAATCCCGATGCTCCCGGCGTGTCCGGTGGCCATGGCTTGAAGCATGTCGATCGCCTCCAGCCCCCTTATTTCTCCGAATACCAGCCGGTCCGGGGACATGCGCAAAGCGTTCCTGATCAGATCGCGCAATGTCACTTCCCCCTTGCCGTTGACATCCGGATGGCGGGTTTCCAGGGAGATCACGTTTTCCTGCGCTATCTGCAATTCCGCGGCGTCCTCGATGGTCACGACCCTCTCTTCGGGGGAGAAATACTGGGAAAGGATCTGGAGCAGGGTGGTTTTGCCTACTCCGGTGCCCCCGGAAAAGATCATGTTGACCCTTCCCTTGACGCAAGCCACCAGCATATCCGCCGCTTTCTGGTTCAACATGCCCAGTTTAACCAGGTCTTCTAAAGTTTTGATGGTCTGGGAAAACTTCCTGAGGGTCAGCGCCGACCCGAAACGGGAAAGCGGAGGGATGATCGCGTTGATCCGCGTGCCATCCTCCAAACACAGATCGGCGAAAGGAAAATCCTGATCGATGCGCCGGTTATGCGCGGCAAAAATATTCTTGATCAGGCTATCTAATTCCTCTTTGTTCTGAAAAACAACGCCCGAACCGGATTTTTTGCCTTTTCTTTCAATAAAGACCTTCTCGTGGCCGTTGATCATGATCTCCGATATCTCCGGGTCATCCAGAAGCTTCTTGATCGGTCCAAAGTCGATTGTTTTATCCATTTTGTTTTTGCTCCTATTCTTAGAGATACTCTTTTATCTTCGAACTGATTGTTGATTATTATCGCACAAACATAAATTTATGGCAACAATTTTGCGTAAAAACCTCAGCGGGATCGCAGCAAAAAAGCAAGCTTTTTTCAGGAAGGAACCGGCGGAAGTTACCGGCAATGGCTTTTAAATTTAAAAAGGGGCGCCAGGAGGAAGGTTGTTTGTATCTGACTGTAAGTAAACCCTCGACTGGGACGCCCCTTAATTTAAACTGCTCTCCTGCGATGCCAGAAACCAAAGTGCGGATTTTACCTCTGAAGGAGCCTGTTCGCACTCCCCCTCTTGCGCACGCAATATCGCGGCCAGACAGAAAAGTAATCCCGGCCTGACCAGGCTGACCTGCCCCTGCAAGCTTGCCGCTTGCAGTATCCCGAAGATCCTTTCTACTGACGGCGCCATTCCGCTTTCGGCTAGAGTCTGGACAGATTCCAGTTCGCTCTGGCAATCCATTGCTGTCAGATTAAAATCCGCTGCTCCGTAATTAAGCGTATCCAACGCTCCGCGGACCTGAAAGGGGATCTGGCTCAGATCAATGCCCCCGCGGTCGCTTTTTTGCCCGCCGTCCAGCCTGCTGCCCTGCGCCGAATCTTGTGGCTCTGAGATCACAACGCTTTCCTTAGCCGCATTCTCCGGATCAATGATCTCTGGGGGGGCCATCCCGAATAAGATGCGGTCCAGCGCCGCGCCCATGCGGAAAGCAAAACTGTTATCGATAGTCTCATCGCTGTGGTGAGTATGGTCCCCGGGCTGCTCGAACAAAGCGTGATGCTGAGATTCATGCACCGAATCTTCCAGAAATTCCCACAGATTCTTCTCGTCGGTTCTTAAAGCCTCCCCGATCTTTCCTGCCTGAGCAAGGCCGGCAAGAGCGCGCATCCTGGCTTCCGAGTATTCCAGATTCCAGAAAAAATAGGTGTTGTTTTTCACAAAAGCTATTGCGGCCGTAGGGAAATAACCGTAAACGACCTTTGGGTTCTTGATGCCGATGGCTTGCAGCAAGCGGATAAAAAGCGGCTCAACATAAACCAGCGCTTCTTCAGGGACTTGTTTTTTTTCGGGAGCGGCTTTGCCCCTTTGGGCCATTTCCTGGCCCAATAAACCGGCCAGCGCCTGCCCAAAAAGGGACTCGAGCCCCGCGGCTTCCTCAACTTGTTCCCCAAAAGAGCCTGAAGGGATCTTCCCGCTGAAAATGTCCGAAAAAGAACGGCTGCCGATATCAGCCGCTTCGGCGCGCGCTTTCCTGAGTTTTGCTTCTTCCAGAAGCTTCTCGCGGATAAGATGCAGAGTGATCTTGCCGTTGTGATTGCTCGAAGTAAAAGGCACGTGGCTGAGCAATTCGAAAAATTTAAGCGGATCCCTGACAAACGGCTCGAGCATCCCGGAAGTTATCCCTTCATATTCTTTCTCCTCCATCAGCCCGGCGATCTTCTGGGCCAGGATATCGTCATAGGCTGTCTCATTGGAATAATAATCCTGCGGCTCGCCCGGTATAGGGGCGACCCGCTCGGAATAATCTTTCAGGACAGCTTGCATCATCGCGTGCAAAATCGCCACCTGCAGCCGGTGGAGGAACTTGCCCTCCTGAGAATAGCCGTTGCGGGGGATGTTCAGCATGATCTCCCGCGGGACCATGATATGCAACCCGCCAAAACGCTGATAGGCGTCGATGATCCGCTGAGGAACGTATTTAAGCTCTTTAGGGTCCGGGAATTTGATGAAGATCCCGTCCTGGATCACCCGTTTATTCAGCTTCTCTTTGGCTCTGGCCAGGGTCACCGTGCCCCAGTTTTTGCCGATTTCCAAGCTGGCCGCAACTTTGATTTCCTCGCGGAATGTCTTGCCGTTATATCGGATCTCCACGTCCCGGGCGTCCGGCTCTGATCCCTGCTCTTTGCTGCTCTGCGGAGACTGGATCGCCCCTGCGAAGCGCTGCAAAGCTTCCTGGATAAAAAGGCTTTCCAGCTGGGGATCGCTGCCGGCCAGATTCTTTTTCCTGCGGATCTCCGTGCCTTTATATTTTCCTTTTAGCACCTCCCAGGAAACGATTACCGGCCCCTTCTGCGGATCATTGGCGATCACCAGCTCATTGATCATTCCCTTGCCTTCGGAAGTGCGGATAAACACCTCGTCAAAATCCGCGAACAGAGTGTAGTTGCCCTGGCCGAGATTGCCGGTATCCTCCAAATAATTCTTGGATGACTCGTCCAGAGGGAAATAATAGCGCGCCAGCTTCCAGAAGTCCATGCCCACCGGGTCGCGGATAGAATAGACCCACTCTTTTTTGTTGATAAAATTGCGGTGAATGATCGCGCCCTCATTTATTGCCAGCTCTCCTTCTTCCCGGGCTTTGCGGATAGCGTCCCGGGGATTCTGGATCCCGACCTCGCGCACCCAGACCCGCTCAGTGCGGTCCTGGCTTTCGATAGCCGAGAGCACGATCTGCAAATACGCAGCCAAATTTATGCTTTTAGCTGCGCCAAGCATAGCCAGGAATTTCTCCGGGGTCAAGCCGGGATCAGCTTTGATCTCCTCGGCGTTTTTGTCAAAAACGTAATTCAGCGCTGCCAGGGGGATCGGTTCCTTGGCAATGTTAACGATCTCTTTCCAGGACGGGTCGCGGGGCTCGACCTCGGCTTCCTCGATAAATTCAATATCTTTCTCTTTCAGGAACCGGACCAGATTGCGCTCCAGGGGCGGCAAGCCGGAAAGGTCGTCCCGGCTGTCCAGCGCGGCAAATCCGGAGCGGATCAAAGGCAAAGGTTTTTCCTTTTGTCCCGGCATTTTAATTGCCTTGCTCAGATCCCAGGATATAAAACCATTAAAACCATCTAACCTCCCGCTATCTCTGGCCACCGCTGATAATTCCTTAAGAATAGGATCAAAATTTATATCGTGAAGATATAGCGATCCGCGTTCTTCTTTAATATCCTTGAGCTCATATTGCCGTATTACTTGATACTCGTTTTTCTCAAGATCCAGGCTGGCGTAAATAAGCTTCCCCTTGCGCATGCTATCATAGAAAACTATTACCGGTTTTCCCTGGTAATACAATTCAGTCCCTATAACCTCTGATGGCAATGTATCTCTTCGGACATTGGAAAAAGCAGACAGGCCATTATCCATCAGGATTGGTGCAAGCCTGATCGAATGAGAAGATAAGCTGTCGATTAGTTCAGGTCCCGGCGCGGTTTTTTTATACCGGGATGAAATCGGGATCACTTCCATCGCCTTAGTCTCTTTATCCAGAGTCAGAATTTTTATCTGGCTATTATCCACAAACAAAAAGACAACCTTGCCCTTGATCTCAAAAGTGGCGCGCCGCAACGATAGTATTGCCAAGCTGGCTTTTATGCTGTTTAAAGGTAAAGCCCGATTATTGGCGCAGTCCAGGGTAAAAACAGTAGCTGTGTAATTATGAGCAATAAAAACCGGCTTGTTGTCATCGTATAAGCCGGTAAATTCAACTTCAGGATGATAATCCAAACCGTTTTTTTCGGGATCAAAGCCGGCGATCTCCTCGATCTTATTATCCTGCTGATTAAATTTAAAAAACTTTATTTCCTTAGAAGCTTGTAATGAAAAAACAGGATCTTCGCCTAAATGCCAGCCGGTAAATAAGGGGTTTTCGATAGAGCTTAAGAATTTGAGCCGGAACTGCGCTCTTTCCTCTTTCTCTCCGTTCTTATCCACCGAAAAAACTTTTATTTTTCCCAGGCTGGCTTTTTCATGAACAGCAAAAAGCCGGCGACCTTGTTTATCTTTTCCCAGATATGCGGCTTTTTCCCCTTTTAAATAACTGTGCTCGATCTTCATTTCCCCATCTGAAGGCATATTCTCCGGCTCAAGGATCAAGGGGGTAGAGATAGCGCTCGGCTGCCTGGCCTTGGGCTCGTTCAGCGCCGCGGACAAGTCCAGCGAAAATACCCCCCAGGAATTTTTCTCATCATAAATACGCACAACAGAGGTAAATTCTCTTTTCTGCGGATCATAAGCCAGGTCATCAAGGCTAAAATTACTGGACTCTTCTATCTTTGAATGATCCTGAACATCCAATAATAAGTTACTACCGGACTCGCGTGCTTTTAGATTTTTAATGTCAACTTCCTTGATCCGCTCATAAGCATTGCCTTCAATATCCCAGGAGGCAAATATCAGCTGAGCCGTATCAAAAGCGTCCCAAAATATTATAACCGGCTTGCCCTGGTAGGACATAGCCGTAACCACAGGATTTCTGGGCCATGTTGCCGGGTCAATTTGTTGCTGGTTGAGCGCAGAAAACTTTATCTGCCAGGTGCGGGGATCAAGAGTCAACGCGATAAGCCCGTCGCTACCGTGGCCGATAAAAACCTCAGCCCCATTTGATTTAAACCCAGTAGCCCGCAATTTCCTTATAGTGTTCAGTCCCGGGATCTCTGTCAAAGCTGCCATGCTCTTACTTTTGAAATCCAGGGTAAAAGCCGTGATCTTTTGGGAATAACAAATAAATACCGGTAGATCGTTATGGTATAAACCGCTGAATAAGATCTCGTTATGCAGGGAATCAAATACTGTTTCATCTCTGTCGAACCGGGCCAGTTCCCGGATAGACTTCTCCTCTATGCTGTAAGCGTAGAATTTTACCCCCTCTGAAGAAAAAGCCGAAAATACGGGGTCAACTCCAGCGTGCTTGAAACCGGTTATAGAAATCCCGGCGACTGAAGACAGTGTCATATTAGTGTCAAAATTAGCCAGCACGGTTTTTTGGTTGGTGCTGCGGTCTATTGAAAGAACCGTGAGCGTTTGGCGGTCTTTTTGTGATTGAAGATACAGTGGCTTTCCGCGTGCTTCAATATTCAAGCTAAGAACTCTTTGCTGCTCATCAATTGGTTCTTGGAACTCCATATTAAGGGCCACATCCGAAAGAATGCGCTCCGGAACCAGGATCTGGCTGGATAAAGGAAGCAGCGGCTCCTTGGGCGCGGATCCGACCAGAGCATCGGAAAGATCATATTCGAAGGCTTCGATAGCTCTGGCGCTTTCCGGGTCGTTAAACAACAGCGTCAATTTACCGCTCTCCCGGTCGAACCTCATATCTCTAAAATTAGCCACGGCAAGCTCATTCGGATAATCCTTCAGTATCGCGCCGGCATGCTTTTCAGGATCCAGGCTTAAAATATAAACTCCGTTATTGACAGCCATGGCGATGA
This sequence comes from Candidatus Omnitrophota bacterium, assembly GCA_041309145.1. Taxonomy (GTDB): domain Bacteria; phylum Omnitrophota; class Gorgyraeia; order Gygaellales; family Profunditerraquicolaceae; genus JAPLLS01. Next base: position 18,371 of record JBFZAG010000079.1, read on the forward strand.
TTGTGTTTCCTTGCTTATCCAGCCCGATCAAAGAAGAATCATATACCTGGCCCAGCCCTTCCGGCCAGGAATGCGGGATTTTTTCAAACTTCGAACCGTCCACTGCAAAAACTGCCGGTTCGCCTCCAAGACAAGTAACCAAGAACATGGGCTTACCGCCTCTGTCAAGACCGATCGGCTTCACTGACCCGATTCCCTGATTTGAGGATAAAACTACTATGCCATCCATAACCTCAGCTGTTCCATGAATAAAATCAATCGCATAAAAATAAATGTGATTACCCGAGGTTGCCGTGAAAACAGGCTGGCCATCCTTGTTCATTCCCGTAAATTCCACTCTATTACTCGAACCCAAGGCATTGCCTTGCTGATCAAAAATCACGCTTATCAGGCTCACTTTATTGTTTTCCATATCAAAAGCCATAAAAGCTACCCTGCCGTCATCGGATTGGGCAACAAATACCGGCTTATCGCCCTGGAAATTCATGCCGGTAGCGATCACCCCGTTGCCAGGGAAAAAAGCCAAACCAAAATCAGTCAGCTGCATATTCTTCCGGCTGTCCCGGTCAACAGTAAAAATGTTGATTATATTCTTATTATTTTCATCCATTGCCGCGAAAAGCGGGTTACCGTCTTTATATGTGCCCAGCCGCTGGCTGGTTTTAGGAATATCGAAATAATGAAGTTTATGTTCGGTGACCAAACTAACAGGCAGTTTCTCAGGATCGACAATCTTAAAATCGTCCGCCGCTTTTTTGCCCTCAGCAGCTTTGAATTGCACGACCCGCAAAGACCCGTCATTGGGCGCGCTCAGCACCAGCCTGCCGTCGCCCAGGTAACTCATCCCCTTCGGAATCAGCTCTCCCATTGAGCTCCATACTTCCTCACCGCTTTCCAGATCAATAATGATGGTGCGCAAACCGCCTTCCTCGCCTTTCTGCATGGCAAGCTTATTGTCGCCCAGATAAGCCAGGTTTGACTGATACTTATACGAAGGTTCGATCAAGGTTGTCGTGTGCATTCTTGACAACTGGCCGTCTTTCTCCTCAGCGAACTCGATCACCCGGATCCTCCCGTCATAATAGTCGCCCGCTGCCAATCTGTGATTGCCCAGGTAAGCTAATCCGCCGATCTCGTCCAAATCGTCTTCAGAATGCCGGATAACCTTTTTTGTTTTAAGGTCAAAAATTGCGATCCCTTCCTTTGCGCGGGAAGAACCGACAGCGAGTCTCCCCTCGCCCATATACGCCAAAGACGAAGGAGACTCTATTCCCAGATCTTTCCCGGAAATCGCCGGGCCCATGGACTTAGTGTCGATATCAACAATAAAAATATTCTCCCCGTTGCTTGCCGCCAATTGGTCATTTCCCAGGTAAGCCAGACTTTTACCGTCAAAATTATAGAAAAACTCTTCCCGTTCCTGCCAGTTGTCCGCATCGATTATCTTTATGCTTTTTGTTCCCCGATCCGCTATTGCCAGGCACCCCTTGAAAAGACCGTCTGTTATAAACGCGCTGACTCCCGGTTCCAGCAAACCTATATTACTTATGGTCGTGACGCTTTCCGCGGAGCTGAAATCGTATTTTCCACTGGCCGCTGGTCTTTCTTGAGGCACAGCTTCCTGCTCCCGGACGAATTCCTTTTTCAGCATCTCGTAAAATTTATTGGCAGCCTGGGGATTGTTCTTGTAGATGCGCATCCAGCGCAAAATAAGCCTTTTGGCGCTATTGCCCTCAACATAACCAAGCCCCTCATTGATGGCTTGAAAACAGTCTTCATAGCCCTCCAGGTTTTTATCCTTAAAAACCTCTTGCGCGTACTCAAAGATCTCTTCATCCAGCAGGGCAACCGCTTTGGCCTCGACCTGGGAGATCAATGAATGCAGGATCCCGTTGCCGTTGAACCGGCGCAAACTGCCGGCGATCAGAAGATTGGAAGCATAACGGTTCAAACGCGAGGGGTATTCCCGGTTGCCGAAATAAGCTCCGTGCACAGCCAGAAAATTTGCATCCGGCATAAAAATTCCGGCGGGGAATTTCAGCAAGGCCGAAAAGGCCTCTTGATCGGTCTCCTGGAAAGGCAGGATCTTCCCCCAATCAATGAGCTCGCGCAGGCTCGTTGGTATCCCTCCGGCGAAATCATTCAGGCGGATAAAAAGCTCTTCCAGGGCTTTTTCATCACTGGGATTATTCTTCAGGTGATCATGCAGCCATTGCTTTTGTTCTTCGGAAAGGACGGCGTTGAGAAAGGCTTTTTTCTCCAGTAATGGCAGTAATTGTACTTGCAGCTTCTTTTCCTGTTCCAGCCTTTTCTCATAAGGCAAAAACCAGCCTTTGTCCGGATTGCGCTTGCCGTATCCCACAAAAAAGTTCAGCCGCAGGTTCAACAGCAGCGGATACTCTTTCCATTTTTCGTAGATCGTTCTGTTGACCAGAATATAAGGGCCGAAAGTAAGATAGCTCAGGCGGGAAGATGCCTGGAACGGGACAGTGAAGGCCTTCTTGAACTTAGCTTTGGCGAAGCCAGCGGAAATATCTTCCGCTCCCGGGATCTGCTCAGGCGAGATGCTGTAGATCAGCTCTTCATCCAGGAAGAGCGTAGCCTCGGGATATTCTATCTGGTGGAACAGGCTGTCATTCGGCAGGATCAGTTTATTCTGCCGCATCACAAACGGGATGAGCTGGCCTTTTGCCGAATCAAGCAAAGGCTGCAGGGCTCCCACCCGCTTGTTCTTTCCGTCCAGAAGCTTGACCGCCTGCATGAAACCGTTGATCAGCGAAACCTGGTGGATGGGGTTCTTGGCGCTGATCTTGTCGGCCAGGGCCTTGATCGCGGCATGGGTGCTTTCGTCGATCTCGATCTCGTTGCGGGAAACCGGAAGCCGGGTGGATGACGGCAGCTGAATGACCAGCTCCTGCGGCAGGTCATAGCCGGATACCTCAAACGACTGGATATTGATCCCGGCGACCTGGAAGACGATCCGGCATAATCCTTCCTTGCCGGCAAAGCTTGCGGCCCGGTAAAACAAATGCACCTGCCCGGAGATCTCTTCCTCCGACTGCTGTTTAGGTATGGGGTTGTTTTCGCCTAAGCGCGGCACAAGATATTTCTTGAAGATCACCTCATCCGACATCCCGCTTCCCCTGTCTTCGACGATTATCCTGCCGTCTTGCACAGCCACGTCAATGCGCTTGCCGGGAAAATCGTAACGCAGGGTCTCGCCGTTGAGATAAACGTAAGAATCCAGCGGATTGAGCAGTTCGCCGTTCAAATAAACCGGCATCCGGGTAAAAAGATTAAGCCGGGAGCGCAGGTATTCAATGACCTCTTTTTCCACTCCGGCCATATGGCCGGGGATTTCAATGTCGATAATGGTCCCGTTGGTTTCTTTGGTGGTTTTTTCGGCGGTAAAATAAATACCTTTGTCCTTGCCTCTGAAGAACTCGATCTGCCTGGCCTTGTTGCTTGAGGTAGCGGTCTGCACCCCGATCCTTCCGCCCTCATTCACAAAAGCCAGCATCTGCAAGCCGCCCATGCCGAACCTGCCTATGGACTGGCTTCTGCCGGTAATGGCGTCCGAGCAATTGGATACCAGCTCCAGGATCGACTGCAAAATGGTATCCGCCTGCCGGGTGATCAAAGGCTGGATATTCGCTGGCCCGTAATTACCGGCGTAGACTCTTTCCCGCAAAGCCTTAAGGTCATTGAAATCCTCAGCGCCATTTCCTTTTTCAGCCAGAGAAACTTTTATATAGCGGATATAATCGGCAAGCGGTATCCCTCTGTTTTCGAGATCAAGGCCCAAAGCCCGTTTAGGGAGCGCGGGCTTTTCCGGAGCGGGAATAATAGTTGCCCGGTTGTCTTCTTTTATTTTGAAACTGATCTTCAAAAAGTTCAGCTTTTCCGCGATAAATTTCAGGATGCCGGAAAATGCGCCCCCGGAGATTATGATCCTGCCTCCGTCAGCCAGATTTGATCCGCTCTTCGGGTCAAAAATTATCCCGCCGCTGAAATACTGCCTTATTGTCAGCCCGTACGGGGTCTGGACGTTTTTCTGCAGATTATATTCTCCCTTTTTGAACGATCTTTGATACTCCTTAAAATACGTATCCTTTGTCCATTGGGTTACCGAAATCAACCCTTTTAACTCCCGGCTGTCGATCTTGGAAAGCAAAAAATCATGTTCTCCTTGTGACTTTGTGACCTGTGACCTCGTGACTTTGTCTTTAAACCACTGCGCCAGTATCAGCGAGTAATAAACCTGGCGCAGGGCGGCGTAGCGCTTAGAGGTATTCACTTCTTTGGTCAGTTTGGGCAGGATCAATTCCCGGATCAGGAGAGAGGAATAATCATTGATCTTTTTTAAGCGCGGGTCATTAAATGCGCGCTCCGCAGAATCTTTCCGGTAATCCGCTTCCAGCATCACTTTTAAATTAGCCTTGTAGATATAGGCGTTGTCCGGGGATTCGCTGATGATCACTTCACCGGGAACGATCCAGGGGCGGGTCAAAGTGGGAATGCTGATGTTTTCGGACCCGAACAATTCTTCGGCTTTAAGATAAAGCTTGTCCCAGTAATCTTTTCCTTCAGGGGTATCCGGAGAAGTATGCTTAGCAATGTCTTTTTTGAGCTGGACATCGGCTTCGAGCATGATCCTGCCCAGGTCGGTCTGGGCCAGACGATCATCAATTACTTCATCCGGGGAATCCGGCCGCAAATTTACCCAGAACATGCTGTCAGGCAGGGCCAGCCCGATCTGGAAATACTCCATTAATTTTCCGGCGGCTTCCTCTATTTGCGGAGGTTTCAAGTCGTTAATATCTCCTTTGTCCAAAAGGAAAACAAAATTCTTTCCGGAAGGAATATAAGTCAGGCTTCTTAAATGAGCGGGACGGAATATATCTTTAAGGGGAACAGACGGGTTCGGAAAAGCGGGAAGGCTTATCTGTGGCCCGACCTGGCTGAAGCCGGCCTGCTCAAAAGTAAGACAGAAAACTATCAGCAGAGTAATAACTTTTTTCATCATTCTCATATTATTTTTTAAAGTTTTTAATTAGCCGGAATAAAAAAGCCACGTAAATCCGATGGGTACCCATCGGAGTCCGTGGCAAGAAGATTTTTTGTTAATTGGAAAAAATAAGTTTACCTACAGTCATTACAAGCTTAACCTATAAATAAGCGGGATTCAAGTGTAAAATCCTGGCTTTTGAAACCCTTTTCAGGGACGGTTCTCACTTAGATCAAGAACTGTCCCCCCCCGGCCGAACAGCTTTGCTTTATCTTGAGAACTCCCCCTGATTATGGTATTATTAGATTTATGGAAAATCTTACCCCCATGCTTGCCCAATACCAAAAGATCAAAAACCAGCACCCGGAAAGTATCCTCTTTTTTCGCCTGGGCGATTTCTACGAGATGTTTTACGATGACGCCAGGAAAGCCTGCGGGATCCTGGATGTGGTCCTGACTTCCCGGGACGCCGGAAAATCCGGAAAAGCGCCGATGTGCGGCATTCCTTATCACGCCGCTGATACTTATATTGCCAAGCTGATCAAAGCAGGGCTAAAAGTAGCTATCTGCGAACAGGTTGAAGACCCGGCTCTGGCCAAAGGCATAGTCAAACGCGAAGTGATCCGGGTGATCACTTCCGGGACTTATATTGACGAGGCGAATTTTGAAGCCCGCTCCCTGGCCAGCCTGGCCTTTGTGGATAAAAAGATCGGCCTGGCTTTCATTGACACTGCCAGCGGCACTCTTAAAACCCAGGAATTCTCCCAGCCTCTTCAGGTGATCGAGATCCTGGCCAAGAATTTTATCTCTGAATGCATATTCCCTCTCGGCCAAAAAACCGAGATACAGGAACTTTTTAAACACCCGGTTTTAAGAAACCGCTCAATAACTTTAAGCCCTTTTGAAGACTGGGCTTTTAACATTGACTTAAGCCGCAAAGCGCTCTGCGAGCACTTCCATACCCGCAATTTGCGCGGTTTCGGGATTGAAGAAATGCCTTCTGCGATCGCGGCCAGCGGCGCCATCCTGGAATACTTGAAACAGGTGCACAAACAGCCTCTCCGGCATATCGATAAGATCAGCCTCTATGTTGAAAGCGATCGCGTTTTTATCTCTCCGGCCGCGGTTTCAGGCCTGGACCTGGAAGGCCTTTTCAAGACTATTGACCGCACCCGGTCTGCTTTAGGCCGGAGAAAACTCAAAGACTGGCTTTACCATCCTTTAAAAACCCCTCTGGTGATCCTCAAGCGCCAGGAAGCGGTAAGTTTATTGAGAAACGCCCCGGATCTTCAGGAAGATCTGGGCAAGATATTGGCGGTTATGCCGGATATCGAGAAAAGTATTTCCCGGATCTCCTGCGCCACCTCCGGAGCCCGCGATCTTTTGGCTCTGCGCCATGCCCTTCTCGCCTTGCCGGAGATCGCAGAAATAGTTTCTCCTTTAAAAGAAAAAAATAATTTTTTTGACATTCAAGATATCCCGCATTTAAGGGAATATTTAGAAAAATCCATCAGCCCCGAGATCCCCCTCTCTCATCCCGAAGGCAAGATCATTAATCAAGGGTTCAATCCAGAGCTGGACTCTCTGCGGGAGATCAGGGAAAACGGGAATACCTGGCTTAAAAATATGCAAGCCAAAGAAATCCAGCGCAGCAAGATCAATTCCCTGAAGATCGGCTTTACTTCGGTCTTCGGTTATTACATCGAGATCTCGAAATCAAACCTGGACCGCGTTCCCGCGGAATATATCCGCAAGCAGACCCTGGTCAACGCCGAGCGGTTCATAACCCAGGAGCTCAAGGATTTCGAGGAAAAAATGCTTTTCGCGGATGAAAAGATCTTAAAGCTCGAAGCCTCGATCATCGCCGAGGTCCATAAAAATATCCTGGATAATGTAAAAGTTTTGCACGAATTCAGCTGGCAGATCGCGACCCTGGACTGCCTCAATTCGCTTTGCTCTTTAAGCCGCCAGCCCGGCTACATTTGCCCTGAAATAAGCGATAGCCTGGAAATAGACATCAAAGACGGCCGCCATCCAATGGTCGAAAGATCTATTCCCGAGCCTTTTATCCCCAACGACACTTTTCTGGACTGCAGCCAAAATCACCTGGTCATCCTGACCGGTCCGAACATGGCCGGAAAATCCACTTACATCCGCCAGACCGCGATCCTGGTCATCTTAGCCCAGATCGGAAGTTATATCCCGGCAGCATCAGCTTCTATCGGCGTCGTGGACAAGGTCTTCACCCGCATCGGCGCTCATGACGAGATCACTAAAGGCCAAAGCACTTTTATGGTGGAAATGTCGGAAACCGCGGGGATATTGAATAATCTTTCCGAACGAAGTCTGGTTGTCCTGGATGAGATCGGCCGGGGAACCTCCACTTTTGACGGATTAAGCCTGGCCTGGGCGATCTCTGAATATCTGGCAAAACAAAAGTCCCGGACAATGTTCGCCACCCATTTTCACGAGCTCACCGCCCTGGCCGAGGAATTCAGCGGAGTAAAAAATTTTAATGTCTCGGTCAAGGAATGGAACGATGAAATAATCTTTTTGCACAAGATCGTTCCCGGAGGAACCGACGACAGTTACGGTATTTACGTGGCTAAGCTCGCCGGGATCCCCCCGGAAGTGGTGCAGCGCGCGCAGAAGATCCTGACCCGGCTGGAGATCTCCGATGACCTCCAGGCCAAGATCCGCAACCGCATTCCGGAGGAAGAACAGATTTCCATATTCAACAAAAAGAACAACGCTCTCCTGGAAAAAATAAAAGACGAGATCGCAAATCTCGACGTAAATTCCCTGACGCCTTTGGAGGCCTTGAACAAATTACAGCAATTAAAAAAGAAGGTAGCTGACAATGAATAAAGTGCGTATTTTGCCGCCGGAAATAGTTTCCAAGATCGCCGCCGGAGAAGTGGTGGAAAGGCCGTCTTCGGTCTTAAAAGAACTTCTGGAAAATTCCCTGGATGCCGGGGCTTCTTCTGTCGAAGTGCTCTTAAAAGGAGCCGGGAAGAATTTGATCGAGATCAAGGACAATGGGCAAGGTATCAGCAAAGAAGATATCGAGAATATTTTTATTCGCCACGCTACCAGCAAGATCTCAACGATAGACGATCTTTATAATATCTCCAGCTTGGGTTTCCGGGGAGAGGCTCTTTACAGTATCGCCGCCGTTTCCGATGTGACTTTGCGCAGTAAAACCCCGGACCAGGATTGCGGTTGGGAGATTCATCTGCGGGGCAACGAAAAAAACGCTTCCAAACCGACAGGGATGCGCGTTGGCACAGAGATCCAGGTCCAGGAACTTTTCTTTAATACCCCGGCCCGCAAGAAATTTTTGAAATCAAATTCTTCCGAACTTAACCACTGCCTGGATATTTTCATTCCTTACACCCTCCTGCATCCGGACAAGCGCTTTGTTCTGACCTCAGAAAGCCGCAAGCTTATCGACCTCTCGCCTACCGGAGAACAACTTTCCCGGATCGGAGAAGCCCTTAACCTGAACAAAAAAGATTTCCTGGAAGATACCCGCGAATTTCCGGAGTTTAACGCTAAAATTCAACTGGTATTAGGAGACATCAATATCCAGCGCACCCATAAAGACCTGCAGTTTATTTTTATTAACGGCAGGCCGGTCATTGAGCGGGCCATCAGCTTTCACATGAACGAGATCTTCCGCCTGATATTCTCCCCCGGCGTATATCCGTTTTTTTGCGTATTCATCACCATGCCCGCGGACCAGCTGGATGTTAACGTCCACCCGGCTAAACGCGAGGTCAAGATCAAGGATGAATTCCGGCTTTTAGGGGTCCTCCGCCAGTTCACCGAGCATCTTTTAATGACTAAAAGCAAGCCCCTCCAGGCTGAAAGCCCGCTCTTTTGCAAACCCGAAAACCTTAACCAGCAGTCATCCGGATGGCAGGCTCCGGCAAGCCCCTCTGCTCCTGGCTATCCGGATCAAGTCCGCGAAAAAAACTTTGACCGGCAAACCAGCTTATCCTTAAATGAAAATATCCTCTTGTTCAAGACAGACGACATCTTTGCCCGGAAAAAATCAGACCTCAAGGAAAGACTGAAACAATCCCGCTATTTGGGCAATCTGTTAAAAAAATACCTTTTATTCGAGACCGGGGATTCTTTACTGGTCATCGATCAGCACGCCGCCCAGGAGCGCATCACTTTTGAGAAATTAAAGACTCAGATCGAAAAATCCGATGTTGAGGTTGCGCAATTGCTGGCTCCGGTTTTGATCAAACTATCGCCTCAGGAGAAGGTTTTTTGGGAAGAAAACAAAGAAGTGTTAGAAAAAGCGGGATTTTCGACAAGCCTGTTTGACCGCCAAACTCTGGCCTTGCATTCGCATCCCCAGTTGATTTCTCAGCCGGAAAACAGCGTGCGCAATTTATTATCGGGAGAGAATATTCCCCGGCTCGATCCGGGAACCTTGGCCAGGATGGCTTGCCGCTCTTCGGTTATGGCCGGCTTTGCCATGAATAAAGAGCAAGCTGAGTTCCAGCGCCAGGCCCTGATCCAGTGCCTTGACCCCTTTACCTGCCCGCACGGCCGGCCGACAGTGATCGAAATCCTCGAAGAAACCCTGCAAAAACAGTTCCTGCGGAAATAAAGGGGACAGGTCCAATTATTTTAAAAATGGGGACGGTTCTCCTTTTTTCTCTCAGGTTATTCAGTTAAAAAATGAGAACCGTCCCCATTTTTATTTTATCTTGGTTATCTTGAATACTGCCTGGCCTTCCGGGTCGGCGACATAGAGATTGCCTTCCGGGTCCAAAGCCAGGGATTCCGGCCCGACCAGACCGTCCCTCCAATCAGCGATAACGATCTTCTCGCCGCTTACTTGTTTGAATTGATAAATTTCGGCAGCCTCATCGGAACTCACGTAGATACTTCCGTCCTTATCGATGGCTATGCCTTCCGGACCGGGAAGTCCGCGTTTCGTCTCTATCAACTTTGCTTTAAAACCGTCGGCCTGATCGATGCTGATTTTGGAAAGACTTTTTTCCCCGTCTTCCGTCAGATAAAAATATCCCTGATGATAAACAATTTTTCTCGGCTCGAAATACTCGATCCCTTCCACAGTTCTGGCCTTTCCGTTATCCAGAACCAAGATTTTGTGTTTCTGTTCATCGGCGATATAAATCCTGCCCTGTTCATCAAGGGTTATGCCTTCGGGCGAAAACACTCCATCTTTTCTTGAAGCCAAAACTTCAACAGCGAAAGAGGCCCCCACGCGGTAAATATTGCCTGTGTCGCCGGTAGCAAAAAGCTCGCCGTTTTTACTGACAACCATCTCCCGGAATGCGGCGAGGTCTCTCCGGCACGCCCGGCTTAGTCTATTCCCCTCATATTTGAATATATTCTCAAAAGTCGAAATGTATAATAACCCTTTTCCAGCGTCAAAAGCCACTCCCATAGGCATGAATAATCCGTCGTCCAGGCCGCTTAGTTTCTGGATCCGATAGATTCCTTCTGCCGCTTCGCTCTTTTTCCTGTCCGGGGGCAGGAAATTCACCTCATAAATAACCGCTTTTTTTATCCCCGCGGAATGAACATAAACTTTTCCGGTTTTAGATACTGCGATACCGCCTAAATGTCTCAGGGTCGACTGGTTGATCTTGACCGCGCCTTCAAGTTTTCCTTCCGGATTAAATTTATAGACCGTGCTGCTCTCTTCATCTGCCACATAGACAAATCCTCCGGAATCAATTGTTATAGCCCCCGGGCCGATCAATCCGGATTGATTGTCCGCAAAAACGCTTACCTTTCCCTGAGGCGATATTTTCAGGATCCGGTCATCCCACTCCGGAGCCACATAAATAAAATCTTTTGAATCAATTTCGATGTCCTCCAGACAGCGCAATCCGTCTTTCTGGGTGATAAATTCTGAGACTGCTCCCTGAGGAGTGATCTTAAAGATAATCTTTGCTTTTTCATCTCCGATAAAGGCATTCCCGGATCTATCGAAAACCAGGGCCTGTGGCTCTTGAAGCCCTATTTTGCCGTCCGCGTAGACTGAAATGGCATTATTTTTCTTATTTATCTTGAAAACCTTGCCGGCTGAATCATCGGAAATATAACAATTACCGAAGGCATCCCAAGTTATCCCTTCGGGGTCCTGCAGCCCCTTTTCATAATCCATTACAATTTCCCGGGAGGAAGAATCTTTGTTTATCCTGACAATGCTCCGGCCTTCTCCGCAATACAGATTATCGTCCTTATCGAACTTCAGGACGTCGGATGAATTATTCCCCAGGGCATAAACAAACCGGTAGCCCTTAGAAACTTTTTTCGGAGCTATCCTGATAATCCTGGTGTTGGCAGGGTATGTCCCGGTGAGCAGGCAAATCGAGCCGTCTTTGCCGATTATCGGCCTTGAATGCGCTTTATGGTAGGAACTTAAAATGGCGATACTCCTGAATTCTCCGTAGCGGGTCATCACAAAAATCTCTTTCCCGCCTTTATCCAGGAGATAAATTTGGGAGCCGTTACCGCTGACGGCGATACTGCCGAGATCCTTGTTTTTCGGGATATCGTAGCTGATTTTGTAATTTTCCCCTTCCCGGCCCGAAACATAGATTTTCCCTGAGCCGGCCAGAATATACATGTTGTTTTCCCGGTCAAAACAGATGTCCCGGACAGGAAAATCAAATTTCCGCTGTTTAAGAACTCCGCGCTTGCTTAAATAATATACTTTGCCGGAGAGTTCTTCTGTTATGTAGATCGTATCCTTAAAGTCTATCGCCAAACGGCCCGGCTTTAAAACAGCGCTGATTTTGGCCAGAGACAACTTCTTGCCGTCATTGTTCATCTTAAAAACCTCGGTTCCATCTAATCCGATGATGCTGCCTTGAGAGCTAAGAGCGACATCAATTATTCCCTCCGGCAAGACGGGTCCCGAGCCGAAAGAAAGAAGCTTTCCCGGTTCCGGCCATAAAAATGCCCGCTTATCCTGATTCACGATGCAAAGCCCGCCTTCGGTATCAGCCGCGATTAAAGCCGGATGCCCCAACTGTTTATTCCTGTAAAATAAATTCTCAACAATATAGCCGTCAACGGCTAAAACATTATTATACATTTCGATCATTTCCTTATGCTCGGCCGGGAATCCCTGGCTCAAACAATCCGCCGCCGTCAAAAACAAGAAAAGAATCGCAAAAAATATCTTGAGCATATTATTTTACCTTTCTTTTACTCGGCTCAAAGACCGGATCGATCAATTTATTGATCTGGTTGATCTGATAAGTCGTGCCTTTCCCGGACTGAATCTTGCGGATTTCTTGCGCGTACAAGTCGATAGCTTTCCTCTCCCCGGGTTGAGCTCTGGAGCTAAGCCTTCTCAGGGTTTTTAAAGCTGCGCCGCATTCCTTTTCCAAATCGCCGTTTTTATACCAGCAAACCTCGTAAATCCGATGGATCACCCGGAAACCCTCTAAAGAGGCTATTGCGGATATTCGAACGGGACGGTCCGAAGGGCCGCTGCTGATCCGGCTGCTCTCTTTTAAAGCTGCCGTTAATTTGTTTTCTAAATTTGCGATAGCCTGTTTTAAATTTTCCCCGGCTTCGAGTGTTTCCGGAAAATCAGCTTCAGCTCCGCGCTGAGCCGCTAAATCAAGATACAATTTCCTGAAACCTTCGGAAGTTTTGCGCTTGTTTAAAAATAAAGAATCTCTCCAGGATCCAGTTTTTTCCCTCAGCGCTCCAGTTTCGCTTCCCGGCCGGCTGTTTTCGCCCGGTCCGGTCAGATCCCGAATCACTTCTTCAAGCCGGGACTCGGGAAAATCGGCAATAAATCTGACAAAAGAGTAGGCGCGTTTTAAATCCAGGTCGATTTCCTTTTTCCGATAAGCCTCTTCTACCCGGCAGTAATAATTGGAATCTGCCGAGCTCTTAAGATTTCTATCGATCGCGACCATCCGCCCGTAATCCAGAACGCTGGCCTCAGGGTCCAAGCACGCGCAATCCTGGTCAATGCGCATTAATTTCTTTGCCAGGCCTTCTTTTCCGGAATTAAAAATTAAGAAATTTGAGTAATTGGGATCGTGATCCCTCAACAGCCAGTCAACCACCTGTGCTTTCATAAGATATTCCAGCCCGCTAGCGGAGATATTGGACGGCGCGTAAGAAGAAAGCGTAAACGCTCCGGGAATAAATTCCTGCAAAGTGCCGGAAGCTGATTTCCCGTTTAAAATTAGCCGGGCATTGTGGATTTCCGGAGCGTCAAGACCGAATAAAGCGTAGAGCCTCTGGGCAATAATCCTATTGGCGCCTTTTTCTTTGAATACCCATTTTCTTCCTAAATTATCTTCTAAAATCAGCTTGAAAGTGGACCCTTCTTTTACAACTTGATCGCTAGACAGCTTAAAATCAAGCTTGTTGAACAATTCTTCCTGCAGCTGAAAATAGCGCTTATGAATATTTACCAGGTTAGAGTAACTGTTCGTATTATCGCTGATTGGATCGGAGAAAACCGGGAGAGACTGGAAAAAGAATAAACAGATGAAGAAAAGAACAATAGCAGTTGTTCTCTGCAGCTTATGGAAATTTCTCAAATTTATACTTTTGGCCAAGAAAGCGTATTTTTATATATGCGCTTCACCCTCGCGCCTTGTTTTCCTTGAGATCGCGGGCCAGGATTATCGCCTCGGCGATATCGCGCATGGATTTGCGGGAATCCATGCTCTGCTTCTGGATCAGCCGGTAAGCTTCTTGCGGAGCGATATTAGCTTCCTGGGCCAGGATCTCCTTGGCCCGCTCTACAACCTTGCGGGTAAACAGCGCTTCTTCGGCGCTGTTCGCCCTCAGAGCGAGCTCGGCATTCTCAATGGCCATAGCCGCCTGGGTGGCCAAAGCGCTTAAAATGCTCAGTTCGGTCCTGGTGAATTCGTGTTTTTTTGAAGTATAACAATTTAATACCCCGATGACCCTTCCTTTTATTGCCAGGGGCACGCTGGCCAAGCTGACCAGCCCTTCTTTGCGGGCGAGATCCTGATTCAAATAGCGCCTCTCGGACTGCAGATCCAATATCACGATCATCTTGTTATGCTGCGCTACCAATCCGGCGATGCCTTCGCCTATTTTGATGTTCGGCTTTTTATTGTAGGCTTCGGAGACCGATTGGGTGGCCCGGATCACCAGCTCTTTTTTCGACTCGTCCAGGACCATGAGAGATGATATCTTGGAATTCATCACTTCCGCGGTAACGCTGACGATCAGCCGCAAAAGCTCATCCAGATACATGCCGGAAGCGATAAGATTGGCGACTTTTGAGAGAGCCTCGATCTGTTTCAGGTATATCTGATAGCCGACTTCAGTCCTTTTTTTCGGATTAACCATATCTAAGCTTTCTTATGCCGTTTCAGAAAAGCGTCTATCCGCCGTAAAGCTTCCTTGAGATTATCAAAACTTGACGCGTAACAGATCCGGACGTAATCGTTGAGCTCATCCCCGAACGCGGTCCCCGGAACCACCGCTACTTTTTCCTCGATCAGCAGTTTTTTCGCGAACTCCAGGCAATTCATCCCGCTGCTCTTGATCGAAGGAAAGGCGTAAAAAGCCCCCTGAGGCATATGGCATTTCAAGCCGATCCGGTTGAGCTCTTTGACCACGAATTCTCTTCTCCGGCGGTATTCGCGCTTCATTTCCTCGACCGCGGTCCTGCCGGTATGCAGCGCTTCGCAGGCCGCCATCTGGCTGGTAATCGGCACGCACATGATCGTATACTGATGGATCTTGGTCATGGCGTCGATAATATCCTTCGGCCCGCAGGCATAACCCACCCGCCATCCGCACATGGCATAGCTTTTGGAGAAACCGTTGAGATATAAAGTATGGTCTTTCGTTCCTTTTAAACAAGGATACGGAGTATGTTCGAACTCATAAGTCAGATCGCAGTAGATCTCGTCGGAGATCACCAGGATCTTGTGCTTTAAGAATACTTTCTTCAGAGCCTCGAGCTCTTTGCGGGTATAAGATACTCCGCTGGGATTGCAGGGGTAATTAAAGATGATCCCTTTGGTCTGGGAGTCAATATGGCTTTCCAGGTTTTTAGGCGTGAGCTTGAAATTATCCTTGCGGGTATCGATAGACACCGCTATTCCGCCGGCCAGCTCGGTCATCGGCCCGTAAGAAACATAGCCCGGAGAAGGAACAAGGATCTTGTCCCCGGGATCCAGGATCGCCCGCAAAGCCAGGTCCACTCCCTCGCTGACCCCGACAGTGATCAGCATTTCATTTTCGAAAGAATAATTTAAATTATAATTTTTCTTAAGATAATGGCTGATCTCCTGGCGCAGCTTGACCAGGCCTTTATTGGAAGTATAGGAAGTAAAACCCTGCTCCAGGGAGCTAATTCCCGCCTCGCGGATCTCCCAGGGGGTGACAAAATCCGGCTCGCCCACGCCCAGGGAAATCACCCCCTTCATTCCCAGGACCAGGTCAAAGAAAGCCCGGATACCCGAAGGTTTCATTATCTCTACTTTTCGTGAAATAAGATTTTTCATTTTGTTAATAGGAGATCGCTATACGCTTATCCTCATCCTTTTGCTTGAGCATTATCCCGTCTTCCTTGTATTTCTTCAAAAGAAAATGGGTCACCACGCCCCGGACATGCTCCATCGGCGAAAGCTTCTCGGATACGAACCTGGCCACGGTATGCAGGTCACGCCCCCGGACAAAAACCAGAAGGTCATAGGTCCCGGACACCAAAAAACAGCCGGAAACCTCGGGAAAAGAATAGATCCTCTCGGCGATCTTGTCAAAACCCAGGTCTTTCTGGGGCACCAGGTTGACCTCGATGATCGCCCGGACCTCGGCGTTCTTGTCCTTGACCAGTTCGCGGTTGATCACCGCTTTATAGGCGATGATGATCCCGTCTTTTTCGTATTGGGCGACTTTTTTCCGGACTTCCGCGGGTTTTTTCTTGAGCATCTTGGCCATCTCTTCGACGGAAATCCGGGCGTCTTTTTCCAGTATCTCTAATATTTCGTCCATCTTCTCCTCCGGGATAAGATCAATTGCCTTGTACGCATCGTTATATTTTATAGGTCGCCGGCTTGCATCTTTTATGTTCCGATGATCTGACCAGTTCTTTTGCCCGTTTTACTTTGGCCGCGGGTAAAACCTGTTTTCTTTTCTTCTCCAGGCGGCTTAAAATATCATCCAGATCCGGATAAGTTATGCACATTTCGCCTTCGTCGGTCTGGCCCGGCCATAGTCCGGCTGTAGGCGCCTTATCGATGATCGGCTGAGGGATCTTTAATTCCTGAGCCAGTTTGCGCACCTGGGTTTTAAATAAATCTCCGATCGGCAGAATATCGCTGGCTCCGTCCCCGAATTTAGTGAAATACCCGGCCATTATTTCCGATTTATTGCTCGTCCCGCAAACCAGGTACCCGTATTTGCGGGCAAAATAGTAAAGAACGATCATTCTCAGCCTCGGCCGCAGATTAGCCTGGGTCATCCGGTCAGCCGCGGGCAAAAGCTTGATCAAATTATCGTAAACCCCGGTTATGTCAACGACCCTGGTATTGATCTTGAATTTCCGGGAGAATAATCTGGCGTCATCGCCATCCCGCTTCTGGCTGTGGCAAGGCATTAATAAACCCAGGACATTTTTAGCTCCTAAGGCTTCTTTAGCCAAAGCCGCGGCCACGCAGGAATCCAGCCCTCCGCTCAAACCAAGAACAACTCCCTTGGCTTTAGCCAGGCTGACCTGCTTTTTTATCCAAAGCACGATTTTCTTACGCATTATAAACCAGATTATAGCACGGAATAACTCAGCAAACAAGTTCAGAAAATAAAGGGGACAGGTCCATTTATTTTGAAAATAAATGGACCTGTCCCCTTTATTTTACTGGTCAGTCCAGTTGTTCGGGATGGTGCTTGACCACCTTGGCTTCGACCATGTAGACGACATCCTCGGCGATGTTGGTGGCGTGGTCGCAGATGCGCTCCAGGTAGCGGGCGATAAGCAGCAAAGGCACGGCCCGGTCCACGGTTTTGGCGTCCTTGGCCATGTAATCATTGATCAACTCGTCCTGGACTTTGTTCCGCAGAGAGTCGGCCTGGGAATCCGCGCGGACCACTCCGCGGGCAAGCTCAGCGTCGCGGTTGACAAAGGCGTCGATTGAATCCTTGACCATTTTCTGGGCGACTTCGGAAAGTTTGGGAATATCGATCAGGGGTTTAAGGATCGGCTTCTCGATCACCTCCAGCACGCGCTGGCTGATATCCACGGCCAGGTCGGCGATGCGCTCCAGGTCGGCGTTGATCTTCATCGAGGTGGCGATAAAACGCAGGTCGCCCGCCATAGGCTGGTACCGGGCGATCAGGTCTATGCATTTTTCGTCGATAGCCAGTTCCAGCTCGTCTATTCTTTCGTCTGAGCTGATCACCGCTTGAGCCTGGGATTTATCCCGGTTTTTCAAAGACTCAATGGACTTGAATATCTCCTCCTGGGTCATAACGCCCATTTTCAGGATTTCCTTGTGTAATTCTTTAAGTTCCTCGTCGAAATGTCTTTGCATGATCCCTCCTAGTCCAGGTGTCAACCGTAACGTCCGGTAATATATTCCTCGGTCCTTTTATCCCGCGGGGCGGTAAAAATAACATCGGTTTTTGAGAATTCGATCAATTCGCCCAAAAGCATAAAGCCGGTCTCATCCGAAACCCGGGCGGCCTGCTGCATGTTATGGGTGACTATTATTATAGTATACTTGTTCTTTAATTCACGCATTAATTCCTCGATCCGGGCCGTAGCCTGGGGATCAAGGGAAGAGCAGGGCTCGTCCATCAAAAGCACTTCCGGCTTGATCGCGATCAGCCGGGCAATGCATAAACGCTGTTTCTGTTCCAGGGAAAGGCTTAAAGCCGATTTATTCAGTTTGTCTTTCAGGTCATCCCACAACAAAACCGACCTTAAACTGTTCTCGATTATCTCTTCATAATTGTTCCGGCCCTCGACCATGCTGTGGATCTTCAAACCGAAAATAATATTCTCGTATACTGACAGCGGGAAAGGATTCGGCCTCTGGAAAACCATCCCTACTTTCTTGCGCAGATCGATCAAATCCGCTGCAGGAGCAAGGATATTTCTGTCTTCAATAACCACCTCTCCGGCTATCTTGATCCCTTCGATAAAATCGTTCATCCGGTTAAACACCCGCAGTAAGGTAGACTTGCCGCAGCCGGAAGGCCCGATGATCGCGGTGATCGCTTTTTCCCGGAAAGAAGCGTTAACGTTTATTAACGCCTGAAATTTTCCGTACCACAGATCAAGTTTTTTAGTAACGATTTTATTCATTCTCTTTCGACTTGTGACATTTGACTTGTGACGTGTGACTTTCTCATCCAAACTTCCCCCGGATATACCCGTCCGTGCGCTTATCATTGGGGGCGGTAAATATCTTGTGAGTGCTGTCCAATTCCACCAACTCTCCGGAAAGGAAAAACGCGGTTTTATCCCCCACCCGGGCTGCCTGCTTGACGTTATTAGTCACCAGGATTATGGTGTAAGTTTTCTTTAATTCCACCATAGTATCTTCAACTTTGGCGGTGGAGACCGGGTCCAGCCCTGAGCAGGGCTCGTCGAACAGGATCACTTCCGGCTCAACCGCGAGAGTGCGGGCGATACAAAGCCGCTGCTGCTGTCCGCCGGAAAGCTTAAAGGCGGATTCGCTGAGCCTATCTTTCATTTCATCCCAGATATACGCCTGTTTCAGGGAGCGCTCGACGATCTCAGAAAGCTTTTTCTTATCCCTTTGGCCGTGCATGCGCGCCCCGTAAGCGACATTCTCAAAAACCGTCAAAGGAAGCGGCAACGGCATGGCAAATACCATCCCGATCTCCTTGCGCAAAAGTTCCAGTTCGATCTTGCGCACATCCTTGCCATCCATCTCCACCTTACCCTGTATCTTGAAATTTAGCTCCAGCTCGTTCAGCCGGTTGAGCATGCGTAAAAACGTGGTTTTTCCGCTGTTCGCCGGCCCGATCACGCTCAAGATCTGATTCTCCGGAACCTGCAGGCTGACGTCCTTAAGCGCCTGAGTTTCCCCGAACCAAATATTCAGATTTTCGATATTAAATTTATTCATACATCTTTACCCTCAAAGTCAAAGTTAGTTTTTCGGGTAAAAAACTTTTACCCGTAAGACATTTAGCGGGTGGCAAGGCGTGGCGAGCAGGGCATAAAGGCTCCGAGCGGGCATGGTTTGCCCTGGTTAAATTTATCGGCAAGAGCGAGGAGCCGACCTGAGCGCAGGCCGCCACGCCGGGGCGGACAAGCGCCCCTGCGAGCCATGCCTTGACAGGACCCGCTAAATGCCTGCGCGGAAAATCCCAGGCGTTTCCCAAAAAATTATCGGAAATCATCACCATTTCTTCTTTTTTCTGAACTGCGAACGAATAATAATCGCCACTAAATTCATGAATAGAACCATGACCAGCAGAACGAACGCGGTGCCGTAACGGATCTTCTGGTCCACGTTCGGGACCTGGGTGGAAATAACATACAAGTGATAGGGCAAAGCCATGGCCTGGTCAAAGATCGACTTCGGCAAGCGCGGCAAATAAAACGCGGCCACGGTAAATAAGATCGGCGCGGTCTCGCCGGCCGCCCGGCCAAGCCCCAGGATCGTTCCGGTCAATATCCCGGAAATAGCGTTCGGCAAAACAATGTTGCGGATGGTCTGCCACTTGCTCGCCCCCAGAGAAAGGCTGACTTCCCGGAAGGATTGCGGAACAGCTTCCAGCGCTTCCCGGGAAGCGGTAATAATAATAGGCAGGATCATGATCCCCAGGGTCAGCGATCCCGAAAGAATGGAAACCCCGAATTTAAAAAAGACCACGAAAAGCGCCAAACCGAACAACCCGTAAACCACCGAAGGGACTCCCGAGAGGTTGACGATCGCCAGTTTGATCATCCGGTTAAGGATGTTATCCTTGGCGTATTCGCTTAAATATATCGCGGCCAGGACCCCGATGGGAAGAGCGAAAATGATCGCGCCGCTGACCAGGTAAAGCGTGCCCACGATCGCCGGTAAGATCCCGCCGGCCCGCATGCCCTGGCGGGGCATATCGCTTAAGAACTGCCAATTGATCGCCGGCAGCCCTTTAACGATGATCTCGACCACGATGAAACCCACCGGCAAGACAATAAGCAGGGTCGAGAACAATAAAAAGCTAAAGGCGATCTTCTGGGTCCTTAAAGGGTTTCTTCTCATTTCTTCCTGTGCAAAAATAGGTCCGCGCTCACGTTAATGATGAAACTGATCACGAACAAAACCACTCCGATGGCGAATAAGGCGAAATAATGCTCGCTGCCCACTACCGCCTCGCCCATTTCCGCGGCGATGGTCGCGGTCAAAGTGCGCACCGGCTGTAAAATGCTCTGGGGGATGACCGCGGCGTTGCCGGTGATCATCATCACCGCCATGGTCTCTCCGATCACCCGGCCGATGCCCAGCATGACCGCGGCGAGTATTCCCGAAGAAGCCGCCGGCAGGATCACCCGCCAGATCGTCTGCCAGTGAGTGGCTCCTAAAGCGAACGCGCCTTCGCGGTAGGATTTGGGGACCGCGTAAAGCGCGTCTTCGGCGATCGAGACGATCGTGGGCATAGCCATGAAAGCGAGCATGATCGAGCCCGATAACGCGGTCAGCCCGGTCGGCAGATGGAAAACATTTTTCACCAGCGGCACCAGGGTCACCATCCCGATAAAGCCGATGACCACGCTGGGAATGGCCGCTAACAGCTCGATCCCTACCTTCAAGAATTCCTTGATCTTCCCCGGAGCCACTTCCGCGATATAGATCGCGCAGCCCACGCCGATCGGCACGGAAATGATCGCGGCTCCGAAAGTGACTAAAAGCGAGCCCAGGATAAGAGGAAGTATGCCCAGTTGCGCGGGCTCGGAGATCGGATACCAGCTTTTCCCGAAAAGGAAATCCGCCGGGGTGACGATCTTGAACAAAGCCAGCCCTTCTTTAAGCAGGAAAATAAAGATCAAAACCACAAAAAAAACAGAGGCCAATCCGCATAAAAGGATCAGCTTCTCGATGATGAACTCTTTGATCTTACGCATAAGCGATTATTATCGTTTAACCCGCTATTTGACCGGGACAAAATCGGTTTCCAGAACTATCTTCTGTCCTTCGGCGGAAAGTGCGAAATCAATAAATTTTTTAACCAACCCCTGAGGCTCGCCGTTGGTGTAAATAAATAACGGCCGGGAGATGGGATAAATATTCTTGACCACATTGTCAATAGCAGGCTCGATGTACGCGGATTTTTCATCTTTAGCGATGGCCACCGGTTTTTGCTTAGCGCAAATATAACCCATGCCGTAATAACCGATCGCGGAAGAATTACCGGCGACTTCGTCGGCAATTGCCTGCGAGGAAGAAAGCATCAGCGCCTTGGGAGAAAATTCTTCTTTAGAATTAGGGTCGTTCTTCCTCAAGACATGCTCTTTGAAATAAACGTGGGTCCCGGAATTGACTTCCCGGGACAACAGGACGATCTTCTCGTCCTTGCCTCCCAGCTCTTTCCAATTATTGATCTTGCCGCTAAAGATCGCGGCCAGCTGATCAAGAGTCAATTTCTCTATTGGATTCTTAGGATTGACCACCACCGCGATACCGTCCAGAGCAACTTTAATTTCCCTGGGATCTATGCCCTTAAGCTTGGCCTGGTCGATCTCTTTCTGCTTGATCTCCCGCGAGCTCATCGCGATATCGCAGGTCCCGCTGAGCAGGCTGGCGATGCCGGTGCCTGAACCGCCGCCGGTCACCGCGATAAATTCTTCAGGATTCGTCTCCATATATTTCTCCGCCCAGGCCTGGCCGAGATTGACCATAGTATCCGAACCTTTGACCTGCAATGAATTATCCTGGCGGGCGGCAAAAGCCGAAGTTGAAAACATGACTGCGACCGCGAACAAAAAGATTCTCTTCAGCATATTCTTCCTCCTTAAATATAATGTTTTGCTTTATTATAACCGACTTATCCGGAAATGAATGTAAAATCTGTGTAAAATCTTAAAATGAAGGATTAAGGCTGGGAACTAAGGGGATTATTCGCTGTGATCGAGTTTCTCCGGATGATGCTTGACCATTTTTGCCTCGATCATATAAATGATGTCTTCGGCGATATTTGTAGCGTGGTCGCAGATCCGCTCCAGATGCCTGGCTATTAAAAGTAAAGGTAAAGCCCGGGGGATCGAAGAGCAGTCTTTGGACATATAATCATTGATCAACTCTGTCTGAACTGAATTGCGCAAGGAATCCGCTTCGCTATCCCTTAAGATGACTTTTTTGGCCAATTCCGGGTTGTCACTGAGAAAAGCGCTGATCACATCCCCGGTCATTTCCGTCGCGACAACGCTGAGCCTGGGAATATCAACCAGCGGCTTTAAGAGCGGCTTATCCGCCAACTCCAGCACGCGCTGGCAAATATCCACGGCCAGATCGCCCATGCGCTCCAGATCGGTATTCATCTGCATGGCCATGGTGATGAACCTCAGGTCCATTGCCATAGGCTGGCGCAGAGCCAACAGGTCAACGCAGGTCTTAACGATCTTCACCTCCAAATCATCCAAAAGCTTATCATTGGCGATAATTTGTTCGGCTTCCTCTTTATTCAATTCTTTAAGGGCTTGTATGGACTTGGCTATCGCTTGCTGCACCAGGCATCCTTCATAAAGGATATCTTTTTTTAAATTTGCCAGCTCTTCATCAAAATGTCTTTCCATATTATTGCTCCTAACGTAGAGACGTACACCAATCCATCCTATTGGATTGGGTGTAACGTAGAAACGTACACCAATCCATCCTATTGGATTGGGTGTAACGTAGAGACGTACACCGGCGCAATTCTACGCCACAAGGCGATGCCGACGCAATTCCGATTAGCGTCGGGCGCGATAAGCGCCGGGTGTCGGTGATTGTTAACTTTTAACATCAGTTTCTTGGAATTCCTCGGCAATGATCGCCCTGATCAGGGTTTTAACTTTTTCCCGTATTTTTTCCCTTACCTGCCTGAAGAAATAAAGGGATTTTCCTTTAGGATCGTCAATATCCCACTCCACGCTCTTTTTAGCGGCGAAGATCGGGCAGACATCGTGGCAGCCCAAGGTTACCACGTAATCAAATTCTTTCGCCGGAAGGTCCTTAAACCCTTTTGATCCCTGTTTGGAAATATCAATTCCTTCTTCTTCCATTACTTTGATAGCGTCAGGATTGATCTTGCCCGAAGGGTTCGAACCCGCGCTGTAAGCCTCGATCGAATTAGAACCGTAAAATTTCGCGAAGCCCTCAGCCATCTGGCTGCGGCAGGAATTTTCCACGCAAACGAACAATACTTTCTTTTTCCCGCTCATCCGAACCTCCCGGTTATATAGGCTTCGGTCTTACTGTCCCGGGGAGCGGTAAAAATAGTTTCTGTCCGGGAAAACTCGATCAGCTCTCCCATCAGGAAAAAACCGGTATGATCGGATACCCTGGCCGCCTGCTGCATGTTGTGGGTGACGATCACTATGGTGTAATTTTTTTTCAATTCCAGGATAAGCTCTTCTATCTTTCCGGTGGATATCGGGTCAAGGCTGGCGCAGGGCTCGTCAAAAAGGATGACCGAAGGATTGACCGCGATGCACCGGGCAATACAGAGCCGCTGCTGCTGCCCCCCGGAAAGCCTTAAAGCGTTGTCATAAAGCCGGTCTTTGATCTCATCCCACAACGCCGCTTTCTTTAGCGACTGTACGACTCTTTCCTCGATAAACTCCTTGTCGCGGACGCCGTTGACCATCAGCCCGTAACTAATATTTTCAAATATGCTTTTAGGAAAAGGGTTGGGTTTCTGGAAAACCATTCCCACTTTCCGGCGGATATCCACGGCGTCAACGCAGGGATCGAAAATATCCTTGCCGTCCAGATAAACATGGCCGGAAATGCGGGTATTGGGAACCAGTTCGTTCATCCGGTTTATCAGCCGGATAAACGTGGATTTTCCGCAACCCGAAGGCCCGATTATCGCGGTCACGCTGTTTTTGTAGATATCCAGATTGATGTTCTTTAAAGCCTGGGTCTTGGCGTAGAAAAAATCGAGGTTCTCTACCTTGATCTTTACTTCCGGCTTTGAGAACTCATCCCCATCACTTTGTTTCCGGGGAATACACACCTGATTAAGATTTAAATCCCGCAATAAAGGTTTAACCATTTTCACTCCTTTGTTTCTGGCGGATAATAATCGCTACTGTGGAGATAGCCAGAACTAAAGCTAAAAGAATAAGCGAACACCCGTAGGCGATGGTCACTTGTTTATCCGGGTGCGTGCCTTCGGTCATCAACGCGTAAATATGGTAAGGTAAAGCCATCACTTCGGAAAATACTGATTTGGGTAACCCGCGCGAATAAAATGTCGCGGCGGTAAAAAGGATAGGGGCGGTTTCTCCGGCGATCCTGCCGACACTCAGGATCACGCCGGTTAAAATCCCCGGCAAGGCGTGAGGCAAAACTATCTTTTTGATGGTCTGCCAGTGGGTCGCGCCTAAAGCCAAAGATGCCTCGCGCAAGGACTGGGGCACTGCCATTAAAGCTTCCTGGGCCGCGCTGATTATGATCGGCAATGCCAGGATCCCCAGGGTAAGGCTGCCGGAAAGGATCGATACCCCGAACTTGAAGAATTTGACAAAAAGCGCCAGGCCGAAAAGCCCGAATACCACCGACGGGACACCGGCGAGATTATTGATGCTCATCCGGATAATATTGACTACAAACCCCTTAGGGCTGTATTCATTCAAATAGATCGCGCAGGCCAGCCCAAGAGGCAGGGCGAACATGATCGCTCCCATGGTCAGATAAAAAGTCCCCAGGATCGCAGGAGCGACTCCGCCTTCGGTCATGGCTTTGCGGGGAACATCGGTCAAGAATTGCCAGGAAATTATCCCAAATCCGCGGACCGCGATAAAATAAATGATCGAGCCCAGGAAAAAAAGCGTAAGCACAACACTTAAAGTTATCAGCCCGAACCCTATGCTTTGAGTGATATTTTTTTTCATCGGCCTAACCCCAGTTTGATCCTGAACCTGCGGCTGATGATCTCGGAGATAATATTAAAAACCAAAGTAAAAATAAATAGAACCAAACCTATCGAAAACAAAGCATTGTAATGCAGGCTGCCCATTACCGCTTCCCCCATTTCCGCGGCGATGGTGGAAGTCATGGGGCGGACCGGCTGGAAAAAACTGTGAGGGATAACCGCGGCTCCTCCGGCGACCATTAGAACCGTCATCGTCTCTCCCACCGCCCGGCTCATCCCTAAGATTATCGCGGTGGATATCCCCGACCCGGCGGCGGGTATGACTACCCGGACCAGAGTCTGCCATCTGTTGGCGCCTACGGCCAGCGAAGCCTCGCGGAAACTAAGCGGCACGCAGGACAACGCGTCTTCGGACAGGCTGCAAATCGTTGGTATAGCCATGATCCCCAATATTAAACTCGCGGTAAAAGCGCATAAACCGGTGGGCAAATGAAAAGCCTTCTGTAATATCGGAGCGGCGATAGCCATGCCGAAGAAACCAAAAACCACCGAAGGTATGCTCGCCAGGATCTCGATCAAGGGCTTCAAGAACGCCTTCTGGCGGTTAGAAGCCAGCTCGTGAATATACAAAGCGCTGCCCACTCCCAGAGGAACGCAAACCAGCATCGCTCCCGCGGTCACCCACAGCGAACCCAGGATTATCGGCAGGATCCCGAATTCCGCCTGATCATGGGTAGGATACCAATTATTTCCGAAGAGAAAATCATTTAATCCGACTTCTTTTAAAAGAGGGAAACTTTCCTTGAATAAAAGGATGATAATGCCTAATAAGAAGATCAACGAGGAAAACGCCAGGAGGGTAAAAAACCATTTATAAATTTTTTCTTTGATTTTATACATTTTTTGTCTTCAGCCGTGAGTTTTCTGTTGGATTTTTGTGCGGCGAGAGTCTATAGCTAGCACTCTCGCCGCACAAGGAGGATAAAATGAGTAATTATCCTTTCCTACTTGATGCTCACAAACCCTTCCTCTTCCACCAATTTTTGCCCCTCGGAACTGAGGATAAAATCGATGAATTCCTTAACTAAACCGCTCGGTTTACCGTTGGTGTACATAAAAAGCGGCCGGGATAATTTGTACTGTTTGCTTAAAACGGTTTTTTTGCTCGCCGCTACGCCGTCTATGTTGATCACTTTCACTCCGGACATATAGGCCAAACCCACATACCCGATGGCTCCCGGGGTTTTGGCTACAACCGAAGCCACAGCCTGGTTGGAAGCCTGCATCAGGGCGTCTGATCTTACCTTGGCCTTATCCAAAGCTAACTCGGCGAACGCCTCGAACGTCCCGCTGGCTGAGTCACGGGAAACCACCACGATCTTCTTTCCGCTCCCGCCAACCTGGCCCCAATCTGAGATCTTGCCGGTATAAATAGCCTTAAGCTGAGCTTTAGTCAATCCATCGACTGTGTTGGCGTTGTTGACGACGACCGCGATCCCGTCCATGGCCACGACATTGGCCTTGGGCTCTTTACCGCGGCCGACAGCCTTTTCCAACTCTTCATCCTTGATCGCCCGCGAAGAATCAGCGATATCGCAGGTGCCCTCGATCAATGAGGTAATGCCTACTCCTGAACCGCCGCCGCGAACGGATATGTCCGCGTTGGAATTGGCGTTCATAAAGTCTTCAGCGGCTCTTTGGGCGATAGGCAGAACCGTGGTCGATCCTTCAACCACGATCTTTTCCGCGCAGGCCGGGATCGCCAGGCCTAACGCGAGTATTGACAATATCACTAAACTGCTTAAACGTTTCATTGCTTTCTTCTCCTTTTTGGATTGGGTGCCATTAATTAGAATTTGGTTATCCAGTCGATCTGGTAAAGAGCGATATGCTTGCTGGTCCCGGTTAACGCCGGAGTTGTCCTGTAAGGATCGGTAATGAAATAATTCAGCCCCAGGGTGGAATTAGGCATAACCGCGTAGACCATGCCGAACTTGTGGCCCTTTGCTCCGGTGCCGCCGAGATGAAAATCGGAATCATTGATCGTGGCGAGAACCGCGTTCTGGCCGATCTGGCGGTAATTCCAGTATGCTTCCCAGGTCCCTTTATCCTTAGCTTTGCCTAATTTCAAGCCGGCGAGCCAGGCTGTTTTATTAGTAGGGCTATTTTGGGCGAGATTCTGCGCGTAGTCCGCCACGATAGTCAACGGCATGCTGTTGCCCAGTACCGATAAATCCATCGGTGAATATTCCCCGGCGATCTCCATGATGTTAAAACCATACTTAAGTAAAGTTCCGTCTAAGGAGTTATTGCCCGTAGGGGTATAGTTAGCGCTGTAGGTATTCCAGCCATTGCCTTTGATGTTCTCGTAATTGTAATAAGAAACAGCGAACTTATAGGGCCTGGCCATGACCACGCCGCTGGAACCTAACTGCCCCGCGACCAGGAACGGATCATTGGAATCCGAGCTGTTTTCGCCGAGCGGCAGAAAAGCGAAGGTCAGGAAAGGATTGAACGCCGCTCCCATAGACGGAGTGAACTTGACCACGCCTCCTTCGGGATTAATGTCGCCGTCCCAGACCATATCGGTAGTATAGAAGGGGTTGGCGAATTTACCGCCGGTCACCGCCATATCTTTGAAGAAAGTCAAGTCCGTGTTGCCGAAAGGCCGATATTCGACATAAGCCTGATCAACCCAGATCGGTTTATTCTGAAACGAATTGGTGAATGACTGGTTCGTGGATGTCTGCTCCGGCCCATTAGTCTTATTTTCTCCGGTTGCCATTTTGAAGCCGACTTTCGTCAGCTCATTGGGTTTCATTTCGAATCCATAACGCAGTCTGAAACGGCCTCTGTCCCGGTGCTTGCTTCCGGTCTTAGTCTCTCCTTGATAACGGATGCGCATATCGCCGGCAAATTTGGTGGTTTGCAGCCATTTGGGCAGAGTTTCGTTCTTGCCCTGAGCGATCTCTTTTCTTGTTTCTTCTTTAGCCTCAGTAAGCATCTGCTGGGCTTCGCCCTGGGTCAAAACCCCTTTTTCCACCAGCTTGTTGACCAACACATCCACTTCACCTGCAAACGCAAAACTGACACACAAGAACACTGCCACCAGTAAAACCAAACAACTTAGCGCAGAACGCTTCATTTCTTTCCTCCTCTTGTTAGGGTTGTTGAACGAAATACTTTTCCAATATTTCCACATTACCGTGGCGTATTATCCTAAAAAATAACTTCAAGACGATCCGACCAGAACCACATCTCGCCTATCAATATTTCCTCCTCAAAAAACCTCACTCTCACCTCCCCTCTCTGTTGAAAACAACTGCGCGTCCTGCATATTCGCCGGTTTTTCCTGCGAAGCGGCTAATTCTTTCAGGACGCTTAAAAGCGTCGCCATCTTAAAAGGTTTGGTCAAATAATAGTCCGTGCCCAGCACAAGAGCCTGGAGTTTGTCCAGAGCCTGTTCTCTGGCGGAAACTACCACCACAGCCGTCCTCCTGGCCCGGAAATTCGTCCTGATCCGGCGCAAGACCGTAAAACCGTCTATGCCGGGAAGCATCAAATCAAGGATGACGATGTCGAAGACCTCTTTGCCCAGTTTCTTTATCGCCACCCTGCCGTCGTAAACCGGCATTGGCACGAACCCGGATTTAAGTAGGTTATAGCAAATGCACTCATTGATCGCTTTTTCATCCTCCACTACCAGGACTTTTTTGGATTCTTTAAGCATCCCAACCGCCTCCGATATTTTTGAAATGTAGTCGGACATATTACGCGTATTGTTTATAGAAAAAACTGATTACCTCGATCTCTTCGTCGATGATCGATTTAATATACCTGGAAAACTTTGTCACGGCTTTCTTAAATAGCTTCCTCATCTTTCCGTCCTTTCTTTTAGTGTCAAGCAAAGTATATGTCATAGCCATTAAATCCGCTTGAAGCGGATGTAAAAAGTAAGTTAAATCATTTCGCGAGGTAAAAATAAGAAATGGTCACAAGTCACATGTCACAAGGTCAAAAAAAAACGGAATTAGAATTACATCTAATCCCGTTCCTTTATACACTACTTGTGACGTGTGACTTTGTGACTTGTGACTTATTTCGGAAGGATGAACCAGAATTTTGAGCCCAGGCCTTCGGTGCTTTCTACTCCGACAGTGCCGCCGTGCAGATCGACTATGTGTTTAACGATTGCCAGCCCCAAACCTGTTCCGCCCATTTCCCGGGAGCGGGCCTTGTCCACGCGGTAGAAACGCTCGAAGATCCGGGGAAGGTCTATAGGAGGAATCCCCGGGCCGGAATCTTCAACAATAACTTTAATCTTGCCATCTAGCTCCTGAGAATAAATCCTGATGCTGCCTTTTTCACGGTTGAACTTGATGGCATTATCGAGAATATTGGTGAATACCTGTTCGATCTTGGCCAGGTCAGCTTTCAGAGAAATCCTGGGAGGGATTTCATTTTTGACATCCAGGGATTTCTTCTGGATCTGCACTCGGAAACCCCCGAGGATCTTCTCAACCGGTTTTTTAAGCTCAAAACTTTGGCTCTCCAGCCGTATCCCCTTAGACTCTAAATACGACAAGTCCAAAAGATCATTGATCAGGTTATTCAACCGGTCAGTATGCTCCTGGATTATCTGCAGGAAGTGTCGGGCGTTTTCCTTGTCTTCCAGCGCCCCCTCGATCAAAGTTTCCACAAACCCCTTAATGGAAGTAAGCGGGGTTTTCAGCTCGTGAGACACATTGGCCACGAAATCAGAACGCACTCTTTCGAGTTTACGGATCTCCGTTACGTCGTGCATCACCAGTAAACAGCCGGTAACTTCTTTATTCTGAAAAATAGGCGAAGCGTTAAGCTGAAAGATCCTGTTTACCGGCCAGACAATGGAAAGCTCTTTAGTCAGCAGCTGGCCGCTCTTTAAAACCTGGTTGATAATTTCGGCGATATCATTATTAGGGATCGCCTCGAGGAATATTTTCCCTTCGATATCTTTAGCGGAAACTCCGAACATCCGCTCGATCGCTTCATTGACCGTGACTATTGCCGTAGTTTTATCCGCGACAATGATCCCCTCGATCATGCTTTGGAAAACATTGCGCAGTTGCTGATTTTTGATCTCCAGTTCCCGGATCTTGTTCTGGATATCCTCAGCCATGGCATTGAGGGTCAGCGCCAGCTCTCCGATCTCATCCTGGGAATTCTGGTATAACTGATGGTTAAAATCGCCCTGGGCGAATTTACGGGAAACATAAATGATGCGGTTAAGAGGTTTTATAATGCTGCGGGAAAGAAGAGAACCGATCATAAAGGCTAAGGCTAAAGCGAATAAAAGACTGAAGAATATGGTCTGACGGGTTGTGCCGAGGATTCTTTGCACCTGCTCAAGAGGAAGAGCCAAACGAATAACCCCGGCCACGCCCTGGTCAACTTTGATCGGAAGCGCGATATAGAGCATGTCGATCTTAAGGGTCCGGGAATAACGAATGTCCTCGCCAATACTGCCGGAAAATGCTGTTTTGACTTCCGTACGGCCAGCGTGATTTTCCATGGCCGGAACTTCGGCGGCGGATTTCTCGGAATCAGCAAACACAACTCCCAGCTTATCGATCAAAGTCACCCGGGACTTTATTTTCGAGCTAACATCTTTAATCAGCTGCTCAAGCCGCGGCCGGCCGGTGTTCAATAAGTCTTCTTTCTTAACCAGGCTTTCAATAAGATAGGCCTGCTTAATAAGCGAGGTTCTGATATCCGCTAGCGCGCCCTCTTCCAGCTTTCTATCCAGAAGTATGGCCACAAAAACAAAAGGAATGATAATAAGCAGAATATACGACCAGATTATTCTTGATCTAAAACTTATCCTGAGCACATCTACTCCTCGAATCGGTATCCGTAATTCTTGACGGTTATAATATGTTTGGCCGCGCGTTGAAGTTTTTTGCGAAGCGTCCGGATATGCACATCCACAGTGCGTGTCTGAATGTCCATGGCGTGGTCAAATCCCCAAATAGTATCTAAAAGGTAATCCCGGCTTAAAACCCGGCCCTTGGCCTGGACCAAAGTTTTTAAAAGTTCGAATTCCTTGGAGGTCAACTCTACCGGTTTATTGCCTACGCTGACCGAGATCTGAGATAAATCCATGATCAGATCTCCCAGTTTTACGATTTCCCGGGGAACCTCTTTTTCCGAACTGCGGCGCAAAACCGCCTTGATCCGGGCGATCAATTCTTTAAGGCTGAAAGGTTTGCTTACGTAATCGTCGGCGCCTAACTCCAGGCCGACGATCTTATCCGTTTCCTGGGTTTTAGCGGTGAGCATTATTACGGGGATCCGGGAAGTCTTAACTTCTTTTTTCAACTGCTTGCATACTTCCAGGCCGTCAATACCGGGAAGCATCAGGTCCAGGATGATCAGATCCGGGTGCTCGCGCACGGCCAGATCCAAAGCGTCCTCGCCATCATGAGCGTCAACAGTCCGGTAACCTTCTTTTTTAAGGTTATAGTTAAGCATCTTGACGATGTCTTTTTCATCGTCGACGATCAGGATCTTTTCTTTGGCCTTTAGCTCTTTCATCTTTTTTCTCAGGATCACATCCCTGACCAATGACTATTCCCGCAGGCTGTCCATTACCGCCTGAGCCACGTTAGTAAGATGGTCGCCGATCTTTTCCAGGTTGCTGATCACGTCCAGGAATACCACTCCGGAGAGGACATTGCAATCTTTGCGCTCCAGCCTGCGGACATGGTTGTCTTTGAGCTTATTGCGCATTTCATTGACCTTGCACTCTTCTTCCATGACGATCTTCGCCTCATCCGGGTTATTATTAGCCAAAGCTTTGACCGAACAATCGATCATCTTATTGATATCGTCGTACATGGCTTTCAGCTCCGCCACGGCCTCGCTGGAAAAACGCATCTTTTTATCGATCATCTCTTCAGCCAGGTCCCTTAAATTCTCGGCGTGGTCGCCGATCCTTTCCACGTCGTTAATCGCGTGTATAAGCGCGGGGATCTTCTTGGATTCAGACTGGCTTAACTCGCCCTGCATCAATTCCACCAGGTAATTGGTAATGGCGTTCCTTAAGGAATCCACCGCTTCTTCGCTGCGGGCGATTCTTTCCAGATTCTTGGAATCATTATACAAAAAACTCTTCATGGCCGAAGCCAGCATTTTCTGGGTCAGAACTAAAGTCCTGATCGTCTCTTTGATCGCCGCGTCCAAAGCAAAAGGCGGGGTATTGAGTAAATGCCTTTCCAGATACTTCGGAGTATACTCGTCTTCCTCTTCCTCCTTGCCTTTGACAAACTTAGTCAGGATTTTTGCGTAAAGCCCGACGAACGGCAAGAAGATCAAAGTATTTATTATCTTAAAAAAAGTATTGGCGTTGGCGATCTGCCGGGGAAGCTCCATTGAAGTGCGCGCCGCAAGACTACCAAAAACAACCAGAAAAGGCAGAAGAATGATCACTCCGATAACATTGAACAAAACATGGGCTATTGCCGCTCTTCTGGCGGAAATATTCGTGCCCACCGAAGCGATCAAAGCCGTAACGCAGGTTCCGATATCGCAACCTAAAACCAGAGGAATAGCCGCTTTTAGGTCGATCAGATTAGCCATTGCCAGTCCAATGACCATACCGGTAGTAACTGAACTGCTCTGAACTATCGCGGTAACCACCGCTCCGGCCAGGATAGCCAAAAGAGGATTATTGCTGAAAGTAACGAATATATTGTTAAACCAGGAGTATTCGCCTAAAGGTTTGACCACACTGGTCAGAATGTTCAGCCCCAGGAAAAGAATTCC
Organism: Candidatus Omnitrophota bacterium; assembly: GCA_041309145.1. Classification (GTDB taxonomy): domain Bacteria; phylum Omnitrophota; class Gorgyraeia; order Gygaellales; family Profunditerraquicolaceae; genus JAPLLS01. Next base: position 51,234 of record JBFZAG010000079.1, read on the forward strand.
AAACCCCAAAACGCACTCGCCAAGATATTTATGGGCCTTTTTTTTGGCCACCAGCATGATCAGCATACCCAGGCCGAGGATGGGCAGAGCGTAGTCGGTAAGCTTAAAAGCGATCAGCTGGCCGGTGACCGTGGTTCCGATGTTCGCTCCGAAGATCACTCCGATGGCCTGAACAAGGGTCATTAACCCGGCATTGACAAAACCGACCACCATTACGGTTGTCGCCGAGGAGGATTGGATTATGCTGGTAATTCCCGTGCCGACCAATACGCCTTTGATCGGGCTGCCGGTCAGGCCGTGCAGGATCTTTCTCATCCTGTCCCCGGAAGCTTTATGCAGCCCTTCGCTCATCAGCCAGATCCCGTAAATAAAAAGCCCCAGCCCGCCGACAAGTCCGAAGACCAGATCCTTGATCATGTTTTAATCTCTCCTTTTATTCCCGCGGCAAACATTCAAACATACTCCGCAAATATACTGTTCAGCTAAATGCAACTTTTGAAAACCTTTGATGGCGTCAAAACATTTTATATGGTCGAAATCCTCGCAATTTTCCTTGATCGCCTGTGCCGGGCAAACCTTCACGCACATATGGCAGGCCCCGCAATTATCCGTAGACGGCTGATCGATCTTTAAAGGCATATCCGTAAGAATCGTCACCAGCCGGAACTGGCTGCCGAATTCCGGGCTGACCAGCATATTATTCCGGCCGATCCAGCCTAACCCGGCAAGGACTCCCATTTTTTTATGGGAAAGATGCCCGGTCTGTTTTTTCCAGTCCAATATCTGCGAAGTCGGGATCGGTAACGCCAGGTATCCTTGCGACTCGATATAAAGAGTAGTCTTGAGCGCTGACTGGTCTAAAAGCGAATTTAAAGTGCGATAGTGGTAAGAATATAGCCGGGTCGGCGCCTGGACCAGTTCCCCTAATACGGTTTTGGATAATCTCCCGCCCAGAACCACGGCTTTATCCAGTTTAGCCAGCAACTCAGGGCTGACCACGAATTCCTGTTTGGCCTCTTGGATGTCCGCGACACCAAACAGGTCCAGCCCCAGGTCCTGGGTGAATTTTTTAAGCCCGGCGTAGTTCTTATCTATGTCCATTTAGTTTCTTTAAATATACCATTAAAAGCGAGATAGCCGCGGGAGTCACTCCGGAGATCCGGGAAGCCTGGCCCAGGCTTATAGGTTTTGCTTTCTTCAGCTTATCTTTGATCTCCCGGGAAAGCGAAGGAATAACGCTGTAATCCAGGTCAGCCGGCAGTTTGATCTTCTCTAAATTCTTGAACTTACTGACTTCCGTCCTCTGCCTCTGGATAAATCCTTCATATTTTACCTCAATTTCCGCTTGTTGGGAAACTAATTCTGGGAACTCGATTTTTACTCCCTGCAGGGTTTTTAAAAATTTAAGATCGATCTCCGGCCTCTTCAGCAGATACTCTAAAGTAACTTTTCCTTTTAAAGCTACGGTTTTCAGGCCCTCCAGAGCTTTATTGATCTCTTTCCCGGGTTTAATGGTGGTGGTTTTGAGAGCCCCGATCGCTTTATTTATACTCTCCTGTTTTTCTTTAGTCTTCTCGAATTCTTTTTTGGAGACCAAGCCCACGCTATAGCCTTTTTCCCGCAACCGCAGATCGGCGTTATCCTCTCTTAAGATCAAGCGGTATTCTACCCGGGAAGTGAACATCCGGTAAGGCTCATTGGTCCCTTTAGTGGTCAGGTCATCGATCAAGACCCCGATATAACCGCTGGCCCGGTCAAAAATTAGAGGCTCCGATCCTTTAACCCTTAAACCGGCATTGATCCCGGCGACCAGGCCTTGGGCTGCCGCCTCCTCATAACCGGTAGTGCCGTTGATCTGGCCGGCCAGGAAGAGATTTTTGATCAATTTGGTTTCCAGGCTGGGATATAACTGAGTCGGCTCGACAACGGTATGCTCAATGCCGTAGCCGAATTGCAGAATCTTAACCTGCTCCAACCCGGGGATGGAATGTAATAACGCCAGCTGAACTTCTTCGGGGAGGCTCGTGGATAAACCGTTAGGATAAACCTGGTCGGTGTCATAGCCTTCGGGCTCCAGAAATACCTGGTGGCGGAGCTTATCGCTGAATTTGACGATCTTGTCTTCGATGGACGGACAGTAACGCACTCCGGTAGAATTGATCTTGCCGGTATAAAGCGGGGATTTGTCCAGGTTGTCCCGGATGATCTGGTGAGTATTCTGATTAGTGTAAGTTATATAACAGGGAACCTGTTTCTGTTTGAGGGCGCGGGTGGAAAAAGAAAAGGGCCGGGGAGGATTGTCGCCTTCATGGACGATTAAACTGGAATAATCGATGGTCTTTTTGTCCAGCCTGGGGCAAGTGCCGGTTTTAAAACGCAAAAGATTGAACCCGCATTCTTTTAAGCTGTTATCCAGAGCTAATGCCGCTGGCTCGTTGTTTCTGCCCCCCGGATAATGCTTAAGCCCGATATGGATTATACCGTTGAGGAAAGTCCCAGAACAAATGACCACGGTTTTAGAGAGTATTTCTTCGTCCTTGTCGGTTATGACCCCCATAATAAGATTATCCCTAACGATCAATTTAGCTGCTTGCGCGGCCTTGACCTTTAAATTCTTCTGGGCCAAAACCGTTTTCTTCATGTAATCCTTGTACAACCTGCGGTCGATCTGGGCCCGGGAAGACTGCACCGCCGGCCCCTTGGAGGCGTTGAGGATCCGGAACTGGATCCCGCAAACGTCCGCCGCTTTCCCCATTTCCCCGCCCAGAGCGTCGATCTCCTTGACCAGCTGGCCCTTGCCCACTCCGCCGATGGCCGGATTACAGCTCAGATGGCCGATGGTATCCATATCAAGGGTAAGCATCAAAGTAAAACAGCCCATCCTGGCTGCGGCCAAAGAGGCCTCAATGCCGGCATGCCCGGCTCCGATAACTATGACATCATATCGATTCATATAGGTTAGGGACGGTTCTCGTTTAGATCAAGAAGTGTCCCTGAAAAAAGATTAATTTTTTAGTTAGATTTTCCGATTTTATACGTCTATTGTATTAGGAGGTGATGGATATGCCCAGAATAGCAAGAATTACCTTGGATAATACTTGTTACCATATTATCACACGGGGAAACCAAAAACAACCGGTTTTTCTCGAGACTAAAGACTTCAGAAGGTTTATTTTTTTGCTTAATAGATGCAAAAGGAGGTTTAAATTCAAACTTTATTCTTTTTGTTTAATGCCTAACCATGTCCATCTTATGTTGGAAGTAGAAAAATCCGCCACCCTCCAGAGAATAATGCGGAGTTTAAACCTAAGTTACACTTTATATTTTAATTTTAAATACAATAAAGTAGGCCACCTTTGGCAGGATAGATACAAAAGCAGGATCATTGAAAAAGATAAATATTTCTTTAAATGCATTGAGTATATTGAATCTAATCCCCAACGCGCTTGCCTGGCTAAAGATATAACTGCTTATCCCTGGAATAGTTATGTTTTTAGAACCAACCAAAGTGCTATCTTGGACGATCTTTCTTGTGTTTGATAAGGGGACACTTCTCAATCTGGATGAGAACCGTCCCTAGCTTTGGGCGGATTTTACAAGTAAGGGCAGGATATCCTGGCCGGCCAGTTCCCCCAGCGAGCCCGAGCGACAGGCCTTTTCGGAAAAGCTTAAAGAGCCGTCGGGCTTGATGTTCGCCCCGCAGACAAGTATGGGCACCGGGATCGCCGAATGGGCTTTGATATTGCAGACCGTGCAGAGGTCCGAGGTAACGCAGATCACACAATCTTTCAGGTCGATCCCGGAGAGCAGGGCCGGGAAGAAATATTTGTCGATAGCTTCGATTATCTCTTTTTTCCTCAAAGAATCTCCGTCATGTCCGGGATCGTCCGGGCCTTTAATATGGACATACAGCCCGTCATAGCGGTTAAGAGAATCCAGGGCCACTTTGGCCCAGACCGGATAATCCACGTCAAGGTGTCCGCTGGAAGAAGGAACGTCGGCGATCTCCATGCCGGTCAAAAGGGCGATCCCCCGCTCCACCGGCATTTCCACAAAACAGCCGAATTTCATCTTGTATAATTCCGAGATGTCAAGGAACTTAGGCAGGCTGTCCCCGGCTGAACGGCATAAAACCAGATTTGCCGGTAACATCCCCTGCTCGATCCTTTTTTTATTCACCGCGGATTCCGCCAGGACCCGATGGGACTTTTCGGTAAACTCGTTTAAAAGACCGGCGGCTTCCTGGGCCGAAAAATTATTTTCAAAGGCCGGCATAGGAGCCGACAAAGAAACAACTAAAGGAAAATTCTCCCTGGCTGATCCGAACATGCCCACCCGCTCGTAAGCCGGGTCGGTGTTGGTGATCCAGCCCGACAGTTCCGAGCGTATCCCCCTGATCACTAAGACGGCGCGGTGGCCGACAGTGTTTTTAAACTCAAAAGTCGCGCTGGAAAGCGCGACTTTGGTATTTATTTCTTTGGCCAGGAAAGTTGCTTCTTCTGTAGTCAGGGTTCTGGCCACCCGGCGGTCTTTGATCGTCTTACCATCGCTCTCAACCGTAGCGAAATTGGCCCGCAAAGCCAGATTTCCTTCATTTACGGCTATTCCTTCGGAAAAAGCCTCCAGCGGACCCCGGCCGGTGTAATATTTATTGGGGTCGTAGCCTAAAAGGCTGATCACCGCGATATCCGACTCAGGAGCTATGCCCGGAGAAAAAGTATGGACTAAACCGGTCCGGCCTTTTTGAGCCAGCCGGTCCATATTCGGGGTTAAAGCGGCCTCCAAAGGAGTCTTACCTCCGAGCTTTACCAACGGCTCGTCGCCTAAACCGTCCAGGACTATGTAGATTATTTTTTTCAATAGGGCTTGTTATTTTCGTTTGATTCCATTGTGCTTTATAAAAGCTTCGGCCCGGCGTGCTTTGCCGGGCCGAAACAGGAACTTTAACGAATTAACATTTGGAATAACCGCAAAGACATTTGATGCAGCCTTCTTCGTGGCGTAAAGCTCCGCCGCAATCCGGGCACATTCCGACCACATCTGCCTGGGAGTCAAGCTCCAGGTGGACATCTTCCCGGGAGGAATGTTTCATGGCCATCATTGCCTGGTTTTCTGCCGGGACAGCATGCGCCTGGGCGTTAGCCAGCCTTCTTTCAATGACCCGGGCAATAGCGTCGGCGCAGGAGAATATTCTCTGGCCTTTTTCCCAGGAAGGGGACGGGCAGCGGATATTGCGCAGCTGTTCGATTATGGATTTGACCTCTACCCCGGCGCGAAAAGCCAGCGATACCATCCTGCCCACAGCTTCAAGCTGGCTGCCGGCGCAACCGCCGGCCTTGCCCATCTGGGTGAACAGCTCAAAAGGCCGGCCTTCTTCGTCCATGTTGATGGTCACATAGAGATTGCCGCAGCCGGTAGCGACCTTAGTGGTGGTGCCGAAAACTACTTCCGGCCGGGGACGGGGAGTGATCTTGCCCGGCTCGCTCTTGGATTCTTTTCCGGAGGGAGCCTCAGCTTTATGATTAATGTTTAAGACCTGTTCTTCCCGGCTTCGATCGCGGTAAACGGTGATCCCTTTGCAGTTAAGATCATAAGCCAAAAGATAAGCTTTTCTGACGTCGTCCATCGTGGCTTCGTGGGGAAAATTTATCGTCTTGGATACGGCATTGTGGACATATTTCTGGAACGCCGCCTGCATCTTGACATGCCATTCCGGGTTGATATCGTGGGCGGTAACGAATATTGACTTAATGTCTTCCGGCACGCCTTCAATATGGGCTAAAGATCCGGATTCGGCGATCTTTTCCATGAGCTGCCGGCTGTAGAAACCGCGCTCTTTGGCGATCTCTTCGAATAAAGGATCCACTTCCACCAGCTTGTCATTATCCATGACGTTGCGGTAATAAACAATGGCGAACAGCGGCTCGATCCCCGAAGAACAAGGCCCGGCAATAATGCTGATGGTCCCGGTGGGAGCGATGGTGGTCAAAGTCGCGTTGCGGACCCTGATCCCCTGTTTTTCCCAGGTGCTGCCTTTATAGGTCGGGAACACCCCTTTTTCCCTGGCCAGCTCTTCTGATTTCTTCTGAGCTTCCTTAAGGATAAAAGACATGACCTTTTCCCCTAAAGCTACCGCTTCGCCGCTGTTATAGGGTATGCCCAGGCGGATCAAAAGCGTAGCCCAGCCCATCACCCCCAAGCCGATCTTGCGGGTGGCCAAAGTAGCTTTTTCTATTTCGGGAAGAGGGAATTTGTTCACGTCGATCAGATTGTCCAGGAAATGCACCGCCAGGCTGCTGACTGCCTTTAGCCGGTCCCAGTCCACCTTATAACCCTGTTCTTCTTTTTTCCAGAGCACAGCCAGGTTGATCGAACCCAGGTCGCAGCTTTCGTAAGGCAAAAGCGGCTGCTCTCCGCAGGGGTTAGTGCTTTCCATTTTGCCAAGATGCGGAGTAGGATTATCGACATTGATCTTATCGATATAGATAATGCCCGGTTCTCCGTTCTTATGGGCCTGCTTGACGATCAGGTCGAATACTTCTTTAGGGTTGATCTTTTTGAATAACTGGTGGGAGTGGGGATCGACCAGGCTGTGCTCCTGCCCGCTTTTTAATTTAGCCATAAAATCGTCGGTCACGGCGACCGAGATATTAAAATTGCTGATCTCTTTGTTGTTTTCCTTGCAGACGATGAACTCCATGATGTCAGGGTGGTCAATGCGCAATATCCCCATGTTCGCGCCCCGGCGGGTGCCGCCCTGTTTTACCGCTTCGGTGGCGGCGTCGTAAACTTTCATGAAAGATACCGGGCCGGAGGCCACGCCGCCGGTGGTTTTGACCACGGAATTCTTGGGCCGGATCCGGGAAAAAGAAAATCCCGTGCCGCCTCCGGATTTGTGGATCATCGCGGTGGCTTTCAGGGTTTCAAATATCGAATCCATGGAATCGTTTATGGGCAGAGTAAAGCACGCGCTTAACTGGCCCAGGTCGCGCCCCGCGTTCATCAAACACGGGGAATTGGGGACGAATTCCAAAGAAGTCATGGCTTTGTAAAAAGTTTCCTCCAGCTCCGCGGTCTCCTTGACGGTCTTGCGGTAATTCTTTTCCGCCTCGGCTATGGCTTTGGCTACCCTGCGGAACATTTCCTGCGCCGTCTCAGTCACCTTGCCCGCTTCGTCCCTTTTCAGGTATCTTCTTTCCAGGACCTTGAGGGCATTCTCCGACAATTTCAAAGCCATTTTTCCTCCCGCTATAAAGACGTTTTAAAATCGACTCTTCCTCTTGCTAAAAAAAAATTATACACCCGCTTAAATTTATGTCAATAAAAAAATACAATATATAGTATATTTTCTGGTACCAGATACTACAAATTGTATTATGGAGATTTAGTTCTTCGTCGGGCCGGCATGCTGGCAAGACTCCCTGATCACCAGTTCCGTAGGAAGAAAAACCTTTTTTACCGGGGCTTTCTTTCCCAGGTTCATGATAACGCTTAATTCTTTCACCGAGTCCTGAGCCATTTTTACCAAAGGCTGCCGCACCGTCGTCAAAGCCACCGGGCCGTAGAGCCCGGAAGGATTATCGTCGAAACCGACCAAGGAAAGATCCGCGGGGATCTTCAGATCGTGCTCGTGGGCCATTGACATGACTTCCAGGGCCATCGAATCGGAAGCCACGAATATGGCGGTCGGGCGGTCATTTAAAGTCAGCAAAGTCTGCGCCGCCTGCCTGGCCTGCCCGCGGGAATAATCGGTCTTTACAATATATTCGTCACGCACGGCTATTTTATTTTTCGCCAGCGCCCGCTTATAACCTTCCAGACGGGCTTCCGCGGCCTGAGTGATCAGATCCCCGGTGATATGGGCGATCTTTTTATGGCCCAGCCCGATCAAATAATTCACCACGCTTTCCGCTCCTGCCCGGTTATCTATGGCAATACAGTTTACCGGCAGGTCCTGGACATAGTTATTGATCACTATCGACGGTATCCCCAGGCTTAAAGCTTCTTCAACCTGTTTGCGGTTTGCGATGACGTCGGCGAATATCACCCCGCCGATGCCTCTGAGATTGAAATTAGAGCGGGCATCGGTAAGATGCAGCAATAGATCCAGCTTCATAGCCGAGGCCAGCGTTCCTATGCCGCGGATAAGCTCCAGCGCGTAAAAAGAATAGAATATGCCTTCGTAACGGGGGATGACCAGGGCGATAACGTTGCTTTTGCCGGTGGCCAGCCTCTGAGCAAAAACCGAGGGATGGAAATTAAGCTCGGAGATCACCTCTTGTACTCTTTTGCGGTTCTTTTCCTTGACTAAAGGGCTTTTGTTGATTACCCGGGAAACCGTGCTGATGGAAACCTTGGCCAGCCGGGCCACGTCGGTTATGGAGATCGTTTTAGAAGGCTCTTTTCTTCTGCGCATGATTTTTTATGAGATTGTTGTAAAAAAAAGCTTATTTTGCTATATCTCCGACGGCTATAGCCATGGATTCATTATTTATATCGCAAGCCGAGATGTTATCCCTGACCTGAATGACTTCCACTTCGGCCGCTAAAATATCTTTTTTGAATATCCGGAAAGTATCCCCCACCTTGACCCCTGAGCTGGAGCCGATATTCAGGATCGCGAAATTATTCTCCCTGTTGATCGCGATCACCGAAACGGCCTTCTTAGCCTGCGGAGCCTGAAGCAGGTCCTCTTCTGTATTCTTGACCACAATCGGCGCCAGTTCAATCGAGCTTTTTCCCTTGGAACCGAGAGCTCCCGGACTTTGCGAAAAAGAATTCCTCTGGCTGTCTTCGGGCATGATTATTCCCAGGTCGGTCCTCAGGCTGTCGACCTGCAGGATCTTTTCCCGGACAAATGACTCCATTTTAGCCATGCTTGTTTCAAGAGCGGCATTCTTTTCCTGCAGTTCGGAGAATTTGTTTTCGAGCTTGGTTTTACGGTCGTAGATCGCTTTTAATTGCGACTTCAGGAATTTATTTTCGCTCTTCAAAGCTTTAAGAGTCTCCGAGAGCTGGAACTTATAGTTTTTCTCGCGGGTCAGCTCGGCGGTCAGATTATCCGCCAGCTTTTTGTTGTATTCGAACTCCCGGGTGGTATCTTTGGTCTCAGTTTCATAGGTATGCATGTCCAGCTCCAGCTTGCTCTTTTCCTGTTTGAGCTGGTCATTTTCAAGCTTCGCGGCCTTAAGGTCTTTGATCAGGTTATCCAGCTTAAGCTCTAATTCCGCTTTTCTCTTTAAGATCCCCGCCCAATAGGCGTCAGCTCCGGAAGAAGTCGGAGTTTCCGATTCTTTTTTAGGCTCTTCCTGCTTAACGGCAGCGGACTTGACAGAAGCAATTTTAACGCTTAGCGCATCCAACCCGGCCTTCAGCTGATCTCTTTCTTCTGCCAGCGACTTGAACCTTTTTTCCGCCTCTGCCTTATCGGCCTCTACTTTATCCAGGGACTTCTTGGCGCTGTTAAAATCCTCCCTGATACGCTTATTTTCCGCATTAAGGTTGGATATCTGCGCGGACAGGGCATTGCCTGCTTCTTTAAGCTCATCCCTTTCGGTCTTTAATTTACCGACATACTGGCTGGACTGCAGAAGCAAGAACAGCATGATGATGATCACCGCGGCCAGACCGATAAGCACAAACTTCATTTTGTCCTGCATCCAAACTCCTTAACGATCCAAATCCGGTCCGCAGAAAATATATTGATATTATTAAGTCTCACCACAATTGGGCAAACAGCCTCTGCATCACCAGGCTGGCCGCCCCCAAAGCGACGGCGTTTTCCCTAAGCTGGGAATAAACGATCTTGAGATCTTCGGTCTCTTCCCGGAAAGACCATTCTCTTACCGTAGAGCTGACCTTGTTCAGAAAATTCTCGCCGGCCTCTTCTAAGCCGCCGCCGAGAACTACCATTTCGGGGTTCAGCAGATTAACCATGTGCGCGATCTTTATCCCCAGCCTTTTGGCCGCGCTGTCCAAAGCTGACAGGACCACCGGGTCTCCGGTGCGGCTGGCGATGAGCACGCTTTTAAAATCCACATTCTCCATATTCGAAGAGGTCAGTTTGAAAAATTTCGCGGCCGCTTCTTTGTCCTGAGAAAGCCTGGATTTGACTTCGTCTAAGATCCCCAGATCCATTTCCCAGCGTTTCAGAAAACAGCCGTTAGCCGCTTCGCAATTAAAAGTTTCCTGCTCTTTATAATTGTAAATAGCTACTTCTCCGGCGTACCCCTGGGAGCCCCGGTAGATCTGGCCGTTGATCAGCAGGCCGCAGCCTACGCCGGAAAACATATAAATGAGGTTCCGGATCCCGGATTCAATTCCCAGCCAGTATTCCCCGAAGCAGGCGCTGGTTGCGTCGTTTTCGATCAAGGTCGGAACGTTGAATTCCCTTTCGATCAGACTCTTTAAGGGAAGATCAACCGAAGCGTAAGTATAATAGTGGTCCATTTTCTGCGGCCAGTGGATGGAGCCGTCCTGCTTGTTGACCAGCCCGGCGATCCCCACCCCCACGCCCTTGATATTGGCGGTGTAATCTTTAGACCGGCGGAATATCTCGCGGATGATCTGAAGGAGGGCTTCGGTAATGTCTTTTACCGAAGGCTTCTGCGGCTTGGCGATCTGGGTCTTGGTGATGATGTTGCCTTTTAGATCGACCAGCAGCCCGACCATATTCATCAGGTTAAGCCCTACTCCTATAATATAGCCTCCCTGGGGGTTGAGATCCAGCAGGACCGGCCTTCTGCCGCCTTCGGAAATATCCAGCTCTTTTTCAAAAACCAGGTTGTGCTTGATAAAATCGTCGATGTAGTTGGAGATGGTCACGACGTTTATCCCGATCTCTTTGGAGATTTCCGGACGGCTGATGGGGCCGCGTTTCCTGAGGAGTTCGAGGATGTCGATATTACGTCTTTCTTTTTCGGAGAGATTGTCGCTCTGAAAATCAATGGGGTGCATGGAATTTACCTTTCTTTACAGCAATGGTGGGAATATTTTCTGGACGCTATGGTTAATTATATAAGTGGCATCATTATAAGTCAAGTTTTTTTAATAATTAATAGCCCTTAGATGATGCGATGAAGCGGTTTAAGTCAAAAAACAAAGACAGGCCCGGAAAAACCCGCCTCCGTTCTTCCAAATTGACTTAAGGTTGACTATTAAATAAAAGTTGTTATAATGTTTTAAATGCCGGCGTAGCTCAGTTGGTAGAGCAGCGCTTTCGTAAAGCGCGGGCCGGGGGTTCGATTCCTCTCGCCGGCTTTTAAATTATCGCACTTCCTTCCCCGGACCGAAAGGGGTGCGGGGAAAGAAATTTCCCCGCGTATTCGGGGTAACAGCGACAAGCGAAGCGCGGAGCGCCATAGGGGCAGAGCCCCTTTGGGAACGGGCCGGAGGGTTCGATTCCTCTCGCCGGCTTTTAAATTCTTATGCTTTTGACCCGGCCCAAGGGGGAGTTTGAGGGGGAAAATCTCCCCCTCAACGAGACACTTCCCGGTTACGCTACGGGGTGACAGCGAACAAAGTGAGCTTCAGAGGGGCAATAAGCCCCTATGAAGCGCGAGCGTAAGCGAGCGCGGCCGGAGGGTTCGATTCCCTGCCTGACGGCAGGCAGGCTCTCGCCGGCTTTTAAATAAAGCTTTTGATAACAGCGGCTTTTATTTCTTGCCTATGTCTAAATTCACTGAAATATTCAAAAACCGCGACTTCTTCCTGCTTTGGATCGGCCAGATCATCTCCCAGTTAGGCGACCGGCTTGACCAGATGGCCTTGATCGCTCTGGTCTATTCCAAAGCCCCGGGATCGACGATGAGCATAGCCAAGATCCTTTCCTTTACCATTATCCCGGTTTTCCTGATCGGTCCGGTTGCCGGAGTCTATGTTGACCGATGGGACAGGCGCAGGATCATGTATATCTCCGATTTTTTGCGGGCAGCGCTGGTTTTATGCATAGCTGTGTCCTTCATTAATAAAAGCCTGGGTTGGGTGTACCTGATCATTTTCATAATTTTCTCTATCGGCCGTTTTTTTGTTCCGGCCAAAATGGCCATTATTCCTGATCTGGTCGAGCAAAAACACCTGTTAATGGCTAATTCCCTGGTCAATACCACCGGGATGATCGCCGCGGTCCTTGGATTCGGAATAAGCGGGATCGTAGTCGAAAAACTCGGGGCAAAAGCCGGCTTTTATCTTGATTCCTTAAGCTTTCTGGTCTCAGGCTCCTGCATCTTTTTTATCGCCAAGAAAGCCATGAGCCTGACCAGCCTTAAGAAGGTCAGCCGGGAGGCCGTAGAAGTCCTGCGCAAATCCGTGCTTGAAGACATTAAAGACGGCTTGCTTTATTTTTTCAAAGAGAAAAAACTGCGCTTTACCGCAGGGGTGATCTTCGCTTTGTGGGCGGCTTTAGGAGCAGTTTACGTGGTGGTCATAGTTTTTATCCAGCAAACCCTGCATTCCGCAACTAAGGACCTGGGGCTGCTGATCATGTTCTTGGGGCTGGGTCTTTTCATAGGCTCTTTGATCTACGGAAAATTCGGCCAACGGGTTTCCCACTACAAAATTATCTTTGTCTGCCTCATCCTGAGTGGTATAATGCTGGTTGTTTTCGCTTTCGGGATCAACTATTACCCTTGTTTTGCGGTAGCGGCTGCTCTGTCGTTTTTACTGGGAACGGTGATCTCCCCGATCATGATCGCAACCAACACCATCATCCACAAAGTAAGCGCAAACCACATGATGGGAAAGACTTTCAGCTCTCTGGAAATCGTGATCCATCTGGGATTCATCTCTTTCATGTTCCTGAGCAGCTTATTGGTGGAAAAGTTTAAG
>JBFZAG010000080.1:0-6160 GCA_041309145.1 Candidatus Omnitrophota bacterium
CATCAGGCCGGGGAGTGATCGTCAATGAGCGGGTCAAAGAGCTTTTCATCGAGACCGCTAAAAAGAACAATATCAAATACCAGATCGACGTCATCGAAGGCGGGATGACCGACGGAGCGATCATTTACATGAACCGGGAAGGTATCGATACCGGGGTCTTGAGCGTTCCTACCCGTTACATCCATTCTTCGACCGGGGTTTTTAATCTCAAGGACCTTGATTCGGCGATCGATCTGGCGGTAAAGGTCATCGAGAAAGCGGCTAAAGCTTAATAAATGAATGATCCGATATTAGTTATTTTTATTTCTGCCGGCCTTTTTATAAGCATGGGGTATCTGCTTATCGTGTTCGTGAACTGGTATAGAAATCGTTTGAGGAGTAAAAAGAATGAAAATCCGGAAGTCGCTATTCCGGTAAAGAACAAATCACCGATCTCTTTGAAAGCAGTGTTTTTCGCTCTTATAGTTATGCAGCTTATTTTTTCAGGCGGTAGTTTTGATGTTACATTGTTAGTTGAAATAGGCGTGTCCATCGTTTGTTATATTCTTATTTCCGGTTTTTCGAAAAAAAAGGAGAGCATTATCGCGACGTTCTTCCGACCTCTGCTTGGAGGATTTTTTATTGCCTGGGTTGCATCTTGGGCAATTATTTTTCTTAGTTTTGTTGCTCAGGGAGGTAAACTGCAAGCGGGCGGTAGCGGAGAAGCTATTGGCGCCTTGGTTCTCCTTACAGGAGGTTCGTTACTCGGGTTTGTGGTTGGTAGTATTGATACTGTTAACTTAATCATCAAAAAGAATAGAGGTTAAAATGGATTTTTCATTAACCAAACGTTTAGAAGCATTGCCACCGTATCTTTTTCTGGAGATCGACAAAGCTAAAAGAAAAGCCCGCCAGGAAGGCCGGGATATAATTGACCTCGGCATCGGCGATCCGGATCTTCCCACCCCCCAATTTATTATTGAGGCTTTATCCAAAGCCGCTAATGATCCGGCCAATCACCGCTACGCTCTGGACCAGGGCATGCCGGTTTTACGCCAGGCGATCTCTAAATGGTATGAGCGCAGATTTGCCATACAGCTTGACCCGGATACGGAGATCCTGCCTTTGATCGGTTCCAAAGAAGGTATCGCCCATTTTCCGCTGGCTTTTATCAACCCCGGGGATTACGCTTTGATCCCCGATCCCTGTTACCCGCCTTATAAAGGAGGGACGATCTTGGCCGGAGGCAAAGTTTTTCTTATGCCTTTATTGCAAAAAAATGATTTTCTTCCCGATCTGGACAGGATCCCCGGAAATAAGATCAAGAAAGCCAGAGTCCTTTATTTGAATTATCCCAACAATCCCACCGGCGCCACAGCTTCTCTGGATTTTTACCGCAAAGCGGTGGATTTCTGCCGCCAGAACAATCTGATCCTGCTTTCGGATGTAGCTTATTCGGAAATGGCTTACGACGGTTACCGGCCGCCGAGCGTTTTTGAAGTGGAAGGGGCTAAAGAGCTGGCCATTGAGTTCCATTCCCTGTCCAAGACTTACAATATGACCGGTTGGCGCGCAGGCTGGGCCTGCGGCAATAAAAACCTGGTGGCCGGGCTGGCTAAAGTAAAATCCAATCTGGATTCGGGAATATTCTCCGCGATCCAGATAGCGGCCACCGCGGCCCTGGAAGCGGATAACAGCCATGTCCAGAAAATGTGCGCCGTCTACCGGGAGCGCCGCGATTGCCTGGTGGCCGGGCTTAAGGCTTTGGGTTGGAAAGCGAATTCGCCCAGGGCAACTTTTTATATCTGGGTGAAAATGCCCAGAGGCAGGAACTCGATCGATTTCGCCTATTCGATCCTGGAAATCTGCGATCTGGTGGTGACCCCCGGAGTGGGCTTCGGGAAATACGGGGAAGGTTATATCCGTTTTGCTTTGACGGTCAGAACGGAAAGGATCAAAGAAGCCCTGGACAGACTTAAAAAAGTAATTTAGCTTATGGTTATATGTCATATCGCTTTAGGCTCCAATCTGGGGGATCGGAAGTTTTACCTCGAGGCCGCAATAAAAAAAATGCGGATCCTGGCTAATACCAAGGTAAAAAAAGTCTCATCAATGATCGAGACTCTGCCCCAGGGCGGTCCGCCTCAGGGGATGTATCTTAACTGCGCGCTGGAGATCGAGACTGAACTGACCCCTTACCAGCTGCTTCAGGAATTGCAGAAGATCGAATCAATGCTGGGAAGGGTGCGCACGGTCTTGAACGCTCCCCGGACCATAGATCTGGATATTCTGACCTACGGGGATATCCGCATGAAGGAAGAGGCTCTTTGTATACCTCATCCCCGGATGATGGAAAGGGATTTTGTGCTCATCCCGCTTAAAGAGATTGCTCCGGAGCTGGTCAAGAAACTCGGGAGTAAGAAAGTCACAAGTGGAAAACATAGAAAGAGCGTAAAAACAAAGCCTAAAACCAAAAAGTAAAATGCGGATCATTCGTAGCATAACCGAGATGCAGAAGATCTCCGGCGCCCTGAAGCGCAAGGGTCGAACCATCGGTTTTGTCCCGACCATGGGAGCTTTGCATGAAGGCCATTTAAGCCTGGTCCGCAGGTCCCGTAAGGATAATGATACGACCGTAGTCAGTATTTTCGTCAATCCCATCCAGTTCGGCCCCAAAGAAGATCTTAAATCTTATCCCCGTCCTTTTAAAAAAGATGTTTTTCTCTGCCGAAAAGAGAAAGTTGACTTTATTTTTTATCCCCGGGCAGATGAAATGTATCCCGAAGATTTCAGAACCTTTGTCGAGGTCAAAGGTCTGGGAGACCTGCTTTGCGGGGTTTTCCGGCCCGGACATTTCCGCGGAGTGGCTACGGCGGTCTCAAAACTTTTCAACATCGTGGGGCCGGATATCGCCTACTTCGGCCGGAAAGACTGCCAGCAGGCAGCGATCATCGAGCGCCTGGCGAGCGATCTTAACTTTTCTTTGAAAATAAAAGTTTTACCGACAGTGCGCGAAATTGACGGCCTGGCCATGAGCTCAAGAAATGTTTATCTAAAACCAAAAGAGCGCCGGGACAGTGTTGTTCTGTCCAGGGCTTTGGGGCTGGCAGACGAGTTGATCCGCAACGGCCAGAGGAACGCTGCCCGGATAACCGCCAGGATGAAAGCGCTGATCATGTCCAGGAAATCCGCTCAGATCGAGTATATCGCTATTGTGGATAGCCGGACTCTTGAGCCAATCAAAACCCTAAAAGATAATTGTTTAATAACCCTGGCTGTGCGTTTCGGAAAAACCAGGCTGATCGACAATTTAAAAACAGGGGACGGTTCCTATTTATTTCCGCGAGGAAAAATCCACAGAAAATAAATAGGAACCGTCCCGGGTTTTAAGACGATGAAAAAAATACTAAAAATCGGAATCGTGGGCTGCGGGGCGATCGGAAGCTCTCTGGCTAAAACAGTCAGCCGGGATCTGGCCGGGTCAGCGAAACTCGCGGCGTTATACGATCTTATCCGGGATAAATCGGAAGGGCTGTCGCTTAAGCTGACCGGAAAAAAAGACCTGGCCGTTGACAGCCTGGCAAGCCTTATCCGCAAGTCGGACCTGGTCATCGAAGCTGCCCATGCTAATTGTTCCCTGGATATTGCCCGCAAAGCGGTTTCCCGGGGCAAAGACGCGATGATCATGAGCGTGGGCGGGGTAGTTGACGGTTTTGTTCCTCTGACCAGAACAGCTTCCCGGGCTGACGCCAGGATCTACATTCCCAGCGGCGCTATTGCCGGCATCGACGCGCTTAAAGCCGCCCACTTAGGCAAGGTCAGGAAAGTCGTTCTGACCACCAGGAAAAATCCTTTATCTTTTAAAGGCGTCAAATATGTTCAGGATAAAAAGATCAAGCTGGATAAGATCAAGGCTGACACAGTTATTTTTTCGGGATCCGCGCGCCAGGCCATGAAATTCTTCCCCCAGAACGTCAATGTGGCCGGGATCCTCAGCCTGGCCGGGATAGGCTCGATCAAGACCAGGGTCAAGATCATCGCTTCCCCTAGCGCTTTAAGGAATATCCATGAGATCGAGATCGTCTCAGAAGCGGGAAAAATTTTCACCCGGACCGAGAATGTTTTGCATCCCGATAATCCCAAGACGAGTTACCTTGCGGTTTTATCGGCGGCGGCCGCCTTGAAACAGATCCTTCAGTCTTCAAGGGTCGGCACTTGAAAGTGAGACAGTTTTTTTATTAACCTTTTAACTTTTGAGAGGAGGTGAAAAAAACATGGCAGAGAAAGTGACGAAAGTCGGAATCAAAAGAGAAAAGGGATTCCTTTATTACCTGGACAAACAGGGTGATGTTTCTTGCGCGAAGATGGCAAGAGGCAAGAATAAGGGAGGAAAACCCAAGAAAGTAGCCAAATGCGGCATCAAGAGAAAAGAAGGCTATCTCTACTTCATCGACAAAGCAGGTGATGTCTCTTGCGCGAAAATGGTAAGAGGCGGAAAGAAGAAGAAGAAGGGTAAGAAATAATAGCCTTTTAAAGAATAGAGCCCCTGTTAAAATTATTTCTTTTGGCAGGGGCTTTATTCTTCAACCAACCAAGCTATGGAAGATTTCATCACAATCAGGGGAGCTAAAGAGCACAATCTCAAAGAGATAAATCTCAAGCTGCCGAGGAATAAATTCATCGTAGTCACCGGACTTTCCGGTTCGGGAAAATCCAGCCTGGCTTTTGACACCATTTACGCCGAAGGCCAGCGCCGTTACGTGGAGAGCCTTTCCAGTTATGCCCGGCAATTCCTGGAGCAGCTGCAGAAGCCGGACGTGGAATATATCGAAGGGCTGTCCCCGGCAATATCCATAGAGCAGCGCAACGCCGGGGCAAATCCCCGTTCCACGGTGGCGACCCAGACCGAGATCTTTGATTACCTGCGCCTTCTTTTCGCCCGGGTAGGCAAAGCGCACTGCTATAAATGCGGCCAGCCCGTGGAGCGCCAGAGCGCCCAGGAAATAGTCGAGAGGGCCAGCCTGATCTTTGCCGGCAAGCCGGTCCTGGTCTTGGCCCCCTTTGTTTCCGGGAGAAAAGGCGAATACAAGGATATCTCAGCCCAGATCCAGAAAGCGGGATTTGTCCGCTGCCGGATAGACGGCAAGGTCTACGAGCTGCCCATAAAAGTCAAGCTGGACAAATACAAGATCCACAATATCGAGATCGTAGTCGACCGGCTCAAGATCACCCCGGAAAATGCCAGCCGTTTGACCGATTCAGTAGAGACCGCGCTCAAGATCTCCAAAGGCTCGGTGATCATAACCGCCGGAGACAGCCCGGACAAGGATACGGTCTTCAGCGAAAAATACGCCTGCGCCAAATGCGGCATAGATATCCCGGAGATCGAACCGCGCCTTTTTTCTTTTAATTCCCCTTACGGAGCCTGTCCGGCCTGCAACGGCCTGGGGATAAAACTGGAATTCGATCCTGACCTGGTCATTCCCGACAAAACTAAATCCGTCAATGAAGGGGCGATCGCGCCCTGGAAGCGGGGAGGCCGGGGCTATATCCTTTATTACCGCTGGCTCTTAAGGCAGCTTTCCAGCCAGCTGAGATTCGATCTGGATGTTCCTTTCAAGGATCTGCCTAAAGATATCCAGCGGGCGGTTCTTTACGGCAGCCCGGAATACGTCGGCAATAAACCTTTCGAAGGGGTCATCCCCCATTTAGAGCGTCTTTTTAAAGATTCGGACAGCGATTACCTTAAAGAAGAGATCCAGAAATTCATGTCCAGCCTTGCTTGCCCGGAATGCAACGGAGCCCGGCTTAAAAAAGAGGCTCTGGCGGTGACGATCAATAAGACCAATATTTTCCAGGTAGTGAACATGCCGATCAAAATCGCCCAGGAGTTTTTCCGCTCCTTAAGCTTCAATCAGACCGAAAAGCTGATCGCCCACCAGATATTAAAAGAAGTGGTCCAGCGTTTGCAGTTCTGCATCGATGTCGGGCTGGATTACCTGACCCTGGAAAGAAAAAGCGCCACTCTTTCCGGAGGAGAAGCTCAGAGGGTCAGGCTGGCCACCCAGGTCGGATCGGGTCTGGTGGGGGTTTTGTACATCCTGGATGAGCCGAGCATCGGCCTGCACCCCAAAGACACCGCCAAGCTCATCGCCACTTTAAAGAAATTAAGGGACCTGGG
>JBFZAG010000081.1:0-3583 GCA_041309145.1 Candidatus Omnitrophota bacterium
AATACTCACAATCTTATTAGTCCCATGAGGCAGATGAACCTTCATAGTATAATGACATAACCACCCCAGGTAGATAACCATTACTAATTCGATAAGCGTAAAACCTGTTTTTCTCATTGCCACACCTCCATTTTCCCTGAGTTTAACATACCCTCGCCGTTTGTCAAGAAAATTTTTAAATGAGGCCATAACTTACGGAGCGATAGCGAACGTAAGTTATTGGGCCGAATTTAGTCCGAGGCATGAGCGGATTTTAAAGAAATCCGCGAATGTCCTGCCGAGGACGAGATACTCACCCATAACTTACGGAGCGATAGCGAACGTAAGTTATGGGGCCGAATTAAATGAGCGCATAAGTTGCGGAGCAAGCTATTTAGTACGCTAAGCGACATCAACTTATCAGCGCGAATTTACTCCGAGCGTGGGAGCAAATTCCCAGAGGAATTTGCGAGCGTCTACGCGAGGAGGCGATTCCAAATCCGCGAATGTCCTGCCGAGGACGAAGTACTTACTCCTGAAAAAAATAAGTCACAAGGTCTAAAGTCACTGCCTGGTAAGGGATAATATCCTTTTTCCGGCTGATCTGGACTTTCTCGAGTGAAATTATCCTCTCCAGCTCATTCAACTCTTTGATGAATTTAACTGCCTGGCTGAACGCAGAATCGAATTTCATCTGGAAATAAACCGGAACCGGATCACCTTGCGCCGAAGACGCGGCGGGAGAATTATCCTTAGGCGCTACGGCGCTTGCTGTCTTCAATTCAAACCCTATATTGCGCAGCCCGATCTTGCTGGCCGAGCCGGTAACGACCTTGATCAGCTCCAGGGGCTGGCTATCATTTACAGCTACCCTCCTTTTTATTCTCCTTTCTTCCTGCTTTAATTCCTGGCTTTTCTTTTCCAGCTCTTGCATTTTCCGGCTGGCGCTCTGAGCTTCGGCCAATTCTGTTTTCTTAGCTTTCAGCTCTTCATTCAATTTCTGATTGCTCTGAAGCTGCAAAACGAAAACAAAAACCGCTAATGCCCCGGCTAAACCTAATCCTAACCAGATCAATAACGGAATAAATTTTTTCATAAGAATTCCTTTTTGCCTTTGTTGCTTAAACCGGATCCGCCAAGCCCGCTGCTTGGGCTTAGCCGGCTAAGGGACTTTGGACGCGGAAATTTCCGCGGACAGCTTAAAATTCCTGCTCTTAGGCTGGGTCAAACGCAATTTTTCCCGCCCACCCGCCGAGCTTAGTTCCGGGGCAATAGCTTCCAGCTGGATCGTTGAAACAGAAACATTCAAAAAATACCCGGTTTTAGCCAGGCGATTCTTAAGATCAGCGATGATCTTACTGGCCTCTTCGTAATCAGCGAACAAACTGCCTTCCAGCTCGATCCTGGCGGCGGTCAAAACGCAGACATCCAGAACGATCTCTTCGGGCATGGCCTTGACCAACTCATTAAGCGGCAAACTGAATTCGGGCCGGGACTTAACCAAAGTTTCCACTTTCTGTCCGAGCTGTTTGATCTTGCCCTGAGATATATCCATCACTTTAAGGTCTTCCGAGACCCTTTTAACTTTACTTAACTTCTTTTCCGCGTCGCGGATATTCCATTTGACCATCTGGTTGGCAAAAAAAAGCTGCACCGCGGCCAGAATAAAAACGCTGATCAAACAAACCCCGGAGATCAGCGCTATCATTCTTCTGGAAGCTACGGCGGACTTCTGTTTAAGCTCTGTAGGCAGAAAATTGATCTGGCTGTCCTTGACCCCCTTTTTTAAAGGAATGGCAAAAGCCAGGCTCGCGGCGGAAGCGAAGATCGCCGAAGATTCGATCTCTTTTTTGAATTTATGATCTACAGGAAGCTCATGCGCTATCTGGGCAAAAGGAAAAACTTCTTTGCACTCTCCGCCCACAAATGAAGATAGGACTTTCCGGAGGTTCTGGATATTGCTTCCTCCTCCGATAAAAAATATCTGCTCGATCCTTCTGCCCTCGGAACGCTCGTTATAGAAAACAAAGGAACGGCGCAGTTCCTGGGAGATCCTCTCGATATACGGCTGCCACAAAAGCCGCAGCTCCAGAAGATTAACCTGGAGCTCCGCAGATGACACAGCGCTGAGGCTGGCCTCGTATTTCTGGCGCATGATCTCTTCGGCTATGGCGACCTTGTCCTTGGGGTCAAAAGGGACATCCGGGACCCCGTGGATCTTGATAGCTTCTTCAGCCTCTGCGGGTTTGATAGCCAGCTGACGGGCGAAATCCTGGATTATATCTTCCAGGCCAAAGACGATATTGCGCATAAAGACCATATGCGCATCGCTGCAGATAGATATCTTTAAATAGGAGGCTCCTATGTCCACGATCACCGCCGCCCGGTCTTTCCCCCAGGCCTCTTTCGGCACAATATCAGGCAAAATGGTGCTGGCCGGAGATATCAGCGCGGGGAATTCATCTGCCCCTTTAAAGATCTCGATTATCCTCTGGACATAAAACTTTTCCGTGCGGATCACCAGCACTTCCGACCTGGGTATTTTATTGACCATGGTCTCGCCCAGGAAAAGGCAGTCGAATATGTGGCCCGGACCGGAAGGCGGGATCATCTTCTGTTTGGCTTCGTTGATCGCGGCATAAGCCAGCTCTTTGCGGGACATAAGGGGCAGAAAAACAGAAAACGCGGTAATAGACATCGGCGGCAGATTAACCGCGATTTTCGCCCGGCGAAGGCTGCTAGTCGGAATAAAAGAGCTTATAGCTTTAACAAACGGCTCGGGGTCAACCTCCTTATCCCCGCCCTTACTGACTTTCAGGGGGGTGGGAAAAAGAAAAGCGTTGACCAGGCGGGTCTTGACTTTATGCTCAAGCTCTACGATCTTGGTGTACTTTGAACCGATGTCTACGCCGAAAAGCACATTAGCCAAATTAATCTCCTCCCACAGCGCTGATAAGTTTGGTCAGCGGCAAGAAAACCGACATGGCTATCCCTCCGACCACCACCCCCATGATTAAGATCATCATCGGCTCCAGCAAAGCAAAAATTTTTCTTACGGTAGAAGGAACTTCCTTGTCATAAAACTGATTGACCTTGTCCAGGGTTTCCGAGAGGCTGCCGCTCTGCTCTCCGACGCTGATCATGCGGATGACGATGTCCGGGAATTTGCAGCCGGAATCCTTTCCGGAAAGCTCCATTGAAGTAGCGATCCTCTCTCCGACATTGACATAATCCCTGGCCTTGGAAACCGAGTTCTCGATAAAACTGTTGCCCGTGACTTCGGCCGCCATGCCTAAAGCGTTAAAAACGTTGACCCCGCTCCTTAAAGCCAGGGAAAAAGTATGGCAAAAACGGGAGAGGGAAATTTTGGTCAACAGGTCCCCCATTACCGGCAGGGTCAATTTAAACCTGTCCAGTTTGTAGCGGCCCTTAGGGGTCAACCCGATAATGAACCAGGTAGCGGCAACCAAAGCTAAAATAACCAAAGGCACCCACCAGATCTTGCTCGCTCCCAAAACTAGTTGGGTAGGCAGAGGCAATTCCACGTTCAGATCTTTGAACATAGGCTCAAATTTGGGGATTACCGCAGCCATTAAGATCGTGA
>JBFZAG010000082.1:0-8059 GCA_041309145.1 Candidatus Omnitrophota bacterium
AGCCGCGGGTTTCTGGGCATTTGATTTTTTAGAAAGCCCTGCTTATACCCCAATTCAGCTTCGGCTTTGCTCTGATACTTGGTTTTCTTCAGTGTTTTTATGGTTTGCTCTATATCCAGCTGGACATTCTTCTGTTGGATCGCCTCTTGGAACCGCGCGTTTTCCGGAACAGCCAGGATTTTTTTGATCTCTTTATTGACCGTGTGCTTGCTGACTTTTGCACCTCTGGCATGCAGCCGGCGCATAATTTCCTTCCGGCTGATCTTCTCTTTATTTTCCAGCGCTTTTTTGAGGATATCCAGATAATCAACCTCCTCAGGCAAATAATCCAGCTTTTTCCTGGCGACCTGGGCATACCTGGCCTTGAGCGCCCTGGTGACCGCTGCCAATTTTTCTTTAGGATAAATCCCGGCGCGCAGCGATTCTTTTGCTCCGCGCGCTCCCCGGCCCAATCCTTCAGCTGCCGGCTCGATATACCCTTTTCTTAAGACTGCCAGCACCAGTTTTTGCTGGCTTTCCACTAATGTCGCGAATGCTTTCTTGAATTCATAGGGATCAATATCCAGGTCAATGAGGATTTTACTTATTTCTGCGTCAACAACGATCTTAGAACCCCCGTCAGCATTAATCCCGGCATCCTGATCCCTGATCTTCTTCAGCGCTTTAGCTGCCTCTTCCCGGACATTAGGATGCAGGGTTATATCTTCGCAAACCGCTCTCAAAGGTCGATAAGATTCCGCGCCGATCCGGACTAAAGCTTGGGTAATAGCCTGAATGATCCCCAGCCCTTCCTGCTTTCTTAAAGTCGCGATTAAAGGTTTTATCGCCCGGGGATCCTTGATCTTTCCTAAGACCTCGGCAGCTCTCATGCTCGGCTCCCCGCAGCCGCACTGCAATTTCTTAAGCAGGTTCTGGAACATATTTTCTTTTGCCTGCCCTGCAGCTTCCCGCACTATCAAATCAGCGTCTTTTGATTCGGCTTCCTGCAAAGCCAGGAAGGCCTCAAAATTATCCTGGCGGCCTAAATCATGGATCATCGATAAGCGGGTTGAGACCATACACCCCGGCTTACTTTCTTTATCTCCGCCGTCCTTCTCGCCGCCCTTGTCCTGGATTCTCTTAGCGCGGCGCTCTGCGGACAAGTCCATGGCTTTTTTCAGATATTCCTTAAACTCATCCGGAACAGGCAGCTCCTGGTCCTGGCCTCTGACCAATATCGCCCAATACCAGAGATCGACTTTAGCCTTACTCATTATTCCTTTATTCCCGGTTTTATCTTGTTCGTATTGTTTATAATACAACCAGCCTCTTTCGTAATAAGGCCTCGGGTTAAACGGGTCATCCCTGATCTTTCTCTCGATCTTTTCCTCTTCCGAAAGTTTCTCTTCTTTCTGGTCAAAAGCAAGGGCGATCTCCAAGCAGCGAACGCCCTCTTCTTCATTGCCTTCGCTGGTAGCTGCAGCGGACATTTCTGCGTATCTTTTGGTTATTGCCCGGGGAATCTGTTCTAATTTTTTCTTGAGCGCGGGGAAAAACTGCAGATGCTGGCTGACGATCTTCTGAAGCTGCTCCGAAGATTGCCCTTCCAGCTTAGCGGCCTGGCGGACTCTGAGGATATTAAAGATCGTTTTTAATTCGTTAAGATCGAATTTTGACGTTTTGAACAATTCAAACGCGGCATTGGATAAGGTTACCCGGACAGTTCCCTGCCCGGAAAGTTCGGTCAGCATGAATAAAGGAGGGGCGCGGGCGATTACGTTGGTCAAATAACAAAATTCTACGGGAATTCCCTGCGCAGCATCGGCTATTGGGTCCGAAGACGGTCTTTCGCCCTCTGCCCAGAAAGGACTTGTATTCCAACTTTCATCCTTTGACCTCATCTCGGCTATATAGTCGGCGTTATCAGTTCCAATCTCATCCAGGATATCCAGAAGATTTTTTCCGCCGTCAGCTAAAGCCCCGCCAAATAACCAGTCAACATCTATATCCCCCAGGTCATCGACCACTATATCCGCTCCGGCACGGTAAAGATCTTCGTAATTATTACTGCGGGCTATGCCGATGACCAGTCCGAATCCACCGGCCCTTCCGGCTTTCATATCGCTGGTGGCATCCCCAACAACAACGGCGAGTTCAGGGTCGGAAACCCCGATTCTAGACAATGCGGTAAGAAAAGTCTCGGGATGCGGCTTGCCGTGCTGGACATCTTTTGCGGTTACCACAGCTTCAAAACAACCGCTCAGGCCTGTTTTTTCCAGTATCGGTATCGACATATCCGAGCCCGAACCGGCTCCGAACCGGATAGCCCACTTTTGTCTGGCCCGTTTGATGAACTCGATAGTAGTCGGATAAGTTTTTATCCCCGCCTTATTAAGCAATCCAATGTATATAAAATGTTTTTTATTGTCCCAATATTCGATCTCTTCAGCCCTCAGGCCGGGGAACCATTCTTTCAAAGATTCCTTCCCTTTTCTCCCGTTGAGATGCTTTTCGTAAAAAACCAGATCGACCTCGGGTCCGTTATTAGCCCGAAATACCGCATTCCATGTCGCGACCCAAACCGGCGTTGTGTCAAAAATAACGCCGTCCAGGTCCAAAATGGCCGCTATAAAATTAAAAAGCCCCGCCGGGAAGCGATTTCTGTCCTCCACCAGCCACGGAAGGTAAGACAGCATCCTTTGGGTTTCTCTTCCCGACGGAGCGGAATATTCTGTTCTGCCCCCGTCTTTATACCTGCTATTTTGTCTTAATTTGCGCTTAAAATCAACAACTTTTCGGTTACCATTGTTAGATTTATTGGGAATGGTTTTATCCGGGACTGAGCGGTCATAAGGATTGGGGCCGAGATCGGGGTTGCTGACCGTAATATAAATGTCGAAATCGCCGTTTTTGTAAATTTCTCCCATCCTCTTGAAGATCTCCCTTAGCCCGGTCTTGATCTCTTCCCGGGAATACGGGTGCAGATCATGGCACTGCGCGGAGCATCCGGCGATCATTTCATCTTCGCAAAGAAGCTCTTCGAATTCCTTAAGCGAGAAACGCGCGGCAAACCCCTTCCAGGGAAGCGGTTTAGCCAGGAAATCCAGGGTTTTCTTTTCTAAACTTCCCTTGTTCTTCTCAATATATCCTTTTATGATCTTCACCAGTCCCCGGTGGTCGTTTTCGGCAAAAGCCACGATGTTCTTGACCCGGCGCAGCATAAAATCATCTTCCGTTAATTCGCTGTCAGCCTTCTCGTGCGCGTCCAGGATCAAGCCAAACACCGAAAGCTCTTTTTCCAGGCCGACGATCTGCTTGTACAGCGCCTTGTAGGAAGTGCTGAACTTCGCCTCGCCAATAGTATTGCTTATCTCTTTGGACCTGCCGTTGCTGGAAACAAAATCTACCTCCTTGGATCCTTTCCTCGAGATCAAAACTATATCTGTTCCAATGTCTTTTTCTATGAGCCCGATAACCAGTTCCCCCAGATAAAAAGTCAGGAAATACAAATACGACTTCTCCCCGAAGATCCCCTTTACAGAAGAAATACACTTATCTTCCAACTGGCAACGGGTGATCCTGCGGCTGATCTTGTTTAACCTGATGATGTTATCGCAAACCGCGGTAATGTGCAAAACCCGGGCTTGATCATCGTTGAATTTTATCCCCAGGATCCCTTTGGCCAGAATACCGTCTAATTTTGTGACCAAAACTCCCAT
Source organism: Candidatus Omnitrophota bacterium (assembly GCA_041309145.1). Classification (GTDB taxonomy): domain Bacteria; phylum Omnitrophota; class Gorgyraeia; order Gygaellales; family Profunditerraquicolaceae; genus JAPLLS01. The sequence continues at coordinate 3,699 of JBFZAG010000082.1, forward strand.
ATCCGCTTTATAGATTATTCCCGACCATAAAGGTATCGCCTTGACCCCGTTAAACAGGTCCTTCAACCGGTAATAGATCTCCCTATCTTCCAGCTGGCGATGATGGCTATAAACTAATCCCAGCATCAGCCCGGCTATAACTCCTTCCGGAACATTAACCCCCTTGAATTCCCTGATAATCTTGCGGTAAGAATCAACAATAAAATCCTTGTTTTGATAGACTTTATTCAAATCTTCTTCGTAGATGAGCTCAAATACTTCAGCCACGTCGCCATTGCGCACAGCCTTTTCCAGCCTTTTGAACGCGGCGACAAAAGGATAATCGCTGTTTGTCAGGCGGGCTAAGATCTCGGTTTTGCGTCTCTGAGGCAGGCGCAAAAAGAAATTAATATCTCCGTAAAAGACTTCTTTTTCTATTTGCCGCTTATTCTCCCGGATGCAGCGGGTCCGGTCCAGTTTATTCCTGATGATCGTCGCCAGGACGAATTTATCCTCGAGCGCGAAAAGAGGCAGTTGCATAACCCCGCTCTTATCGATCAGCGGAGCATTTTCCAGGAACTCAAACTCAAAATTGATCGGATTGCGGACATCGTGGACCTTGCCCCAGACTTTGTCATAAGCCAGAATATCTAAAGCATCAAAGATAATTTTCTTGACCGCCGCAGGATCAAGCGAATCGTATTTATTCAGGATAATATCGCGCTTGTTTACCCGTCCGGCGATCCTGGCTTCCGCGGAAAATTCCCCTCCGTCTTTTCCGGTTCTGACGGGGAAAACATCAACGTAATTACCCACCGATTTCTTAGAGGAAATTTCATAATCGATCAAATAAAGCTCCTGCCAGGGCGCAGCGGACTTCTCCCGCTTTATCGCCAGATCGCGTTCGATCAAGAACAGTTCAAAATCTTCCGGAGTATTGATCTTAAGGCTGCCGGCTCCGGCTTCGGCGGCGCTGATTATCCGGCAGATGCTCAATTCCTGGATATCCAGACGGGCGGTGATCCGGGCTAAAGCGTGGATATATTTCGGGAAATCTTTTTTGGTGCAAAATCTGCAGGCGAAAGGCACGCCCTGGGCCAGGAAGATCATCACATTTTCGAACTCCACCCCTTTCCTGGCCAGAGCGATGGCGTAATCAAAGACAACGGCGATCAGATCTTTATTGTAATCGATCGCCTTTACGGCCTTAGGCACCCCTCTTCTGAATATGCAGTCCGGAAAAGCTTCATTAGTCTTATTTACTCTCCGGCCTACGGTCCGGACAAGTTTTTTGGTTTTGTCCTGGAGGGGGTCTTTTGGCTTTGCCCTCTTTCCGCCGTCTAATGATAAAAGCGTAACCTCGGCAGGTTCTTTTTTAACTATCCTGAAGGCTCCGAATGATTTTCCTTTGGCGCTCAAGCTGATTTCTTCCAGCTCAGTTCGGGTCATAACCTGCGCTGTAATGCCGCAGGATTTGGGAGCTGACAAACAAACCCTCTGGATCTGGTATTCAGCCTGAGGATCGCGCGCCGGGTTTTGCAGAGCTAGGACAGGGTCCAGCCCGACTTTTATTTTCCTTTCTTGAGCGCTGGGATTGAGCACTCCCAAAATGATCTCTTGCTGATCAAACCAGGCAACAGTAATGACCTCTGATTGAGGATCTGAAAGAACTATGAACTCCCCGTTCAAAAGAAGCGGATAGCGCATCCGCGCTGAAAACAGCTGGCGGCCGTTAGCCAGCGCTTCCTTGCTTGCCTGCTCAATACGCGGAGCAACGGCGCTCAAACTCAAATTCCCCTTATATAAATGATCTATGCCGTAAAGCTGTCCGTTGAAAACCAGGGAATATCCCGGGATAAACTGATAAAGAGCGTACAAAAGCTGTTTATCGCCGGCGCTTAACTTAGCCCAGGGATCCATGAAATCAAAAGCGTCGTGTTCCGGGCCGATATTCACCAGATTGTTGCGCAGATGCGTAGGCTTGAATTCCAGCTCTTTAAGATAGTTTGATAATGTGCCCGTCTTGGTCTGATCCGATAAAGCTCCGCAGCCGAAATCACGCGGTTTCCAGTTATACGCCGCGGTGTCGCGGTAAGCAGCCAGCTCCAGCAGTTCAGAATGGCGCTCAAAACCCTCAAAAAGGATAAAGGCATCCGGTCGCTTCTGGCGCATAGTCTGAATAAATATTTCGGTCAGATTATAATCAGTTTCTATTCCCCAGTTCTCGCGTAACTTGTCGGGAAAAGTCGACAGTGCGGCATCGACGCGAAAACCGTCCATCCCCTTATCCAGCCAGAAAGAACCTATAGTTACAGCCTGGCGGATAACGTCGGGATGGGCCAAATCCGGCTGGGCCAGCGAGCCCCAGCGCCGCGGACAAAAACAACCGATGTCCACTTCATCGGTAGCTGAAACCGCAAACAGCGCCGTATTTCCGAAAACAATATATTCCTGAGCGTTATGATAATTTATTGCCTTGCGTAGATCCTGCCGGGCCGCTCCGGATTCGATTTTTATTCCCTCAACCTCAATTGCTTGCGGCAAATAACCTTGCTTGTTTTTAATTTCTTGTAAAGCCCGGGCTAATTTTAGCCGCAAACGCAGATCCTCCGGCGAAATATCCTTGCCTCGCAGCAATAAAGATTTTTCTTCATTAAAATAATTCCCGTCGGTTACGTTCGTATAGAGGAAGCGCTCGGGATATTTATCGCAGCAAGGGCTGATTTTGGCCAGATGCTGATTGGCCAGCCAGTCAATGATCACTTTGATCTCCAGGCTGTGCGCTTTCTCTAAGAACAGCTCCAGCTCAGCCATACTGCCGGCGCGAGGATCAACTGCCCGGGGGTCAATGATCTCAAAGGGGCTGCCGGTATGCTCCATCAGTCCGACCAGATAAACAAAACTCACTCCGCACCCGGCCAGATAATCCAGTTCCCCAAGGCCATTGGTCAGCCCGGCAACCTGATTCCTGGCATCAGCGTAATCTCTGATCGCCATTTCATAGATCAGCTTGCTGCGCTTGCCTCCGTCAAACTCTCTTTGCTCGCAATTCTGCGGGAACAATAAACACATTCCGCGCAGGTTCTCGGCCACGCTCCAGGCCTGGCTGGAACAGCCGCGCTGATTCCAGTTATCCGCGGAATCGCTGTCTCCGTCAAATATCTCGGGCAGGGAATGGATATTGTTGCGCTTGAGTAACTGCTCCAGAGCGGCAAAATAGCGGTTCTCCGCCAGGAAATGAATTGTTTCTTCCCGGCCGTAAACCCGGATGTTCGACTCGATAAACACGCCCATAAGCCAGGGCCAAACTGTACCCTGGTGATACGAATATTCGTTGGTATGGCTGGGCTTATATTCCGGATCAAGATTGGACAGCGTGCGCAGGCCGTACGGGGTGAAAAGCTCGGCCCTGGCTTTATCCACTACCGCCTTAGCCTTATCTCCTTCGATCAAACCCGCGGCCACCGCGAACAGCTGGTTAGGCCTGACCTTACTTCCCTGCGCCGGATCGCCGTCGATCGTATCAAACAGGCATTCCTCCTGGTCGTTCCAGAACTTTGTTGAGCTTTTTTGGATGGCATTGGCCCGGAACGCGTAGTTGGCTTGCTTTTCGGCTTGCCCGTTCCGGCCATAGATATTGGCCATGAAATTATGCGACTTGAACCAGAACGCGTTTACCTCAATTGGCTTGCCGTGACGGCTGGTAACCGGGATGCCGCGGACCTGCGCATCCATCCAGGTTAGCTGGGTCTCGCTGCTGCCCGCCGTCAACAGGCAATCCGCAGGATCCATGTTGATCTTGATCAGGCGCCGGTACGAATCAGAACCGTTCAATTCCGTCCAGGAATGCACTCGCTCAATGCCGTTGACATGCGCTGTGACGATCTCTTCAATGATCTCCAATATCGAGGCGTCCTTTGTATTGCCGCGCTTGATGACCGTATCCAGGAACGCGTAATCTTCTGTCGCTTCCAGGTACTCTTCAAGAGCCTTGAACAGCCACCACCCGGCGTCAACGCTGTTATAATTCGGCGCTTTGCCGTCGCCGATAAAATTCGGGAGCATCCCGTCTTGGACAAAACGCAAATAGTTGGCAAATACTGCCCGGAAAAATTCCGGCTTGTTGGTAGCCAGCGTGAGCCCGGCAAGCGATATCATGGTATCGCGGCCCCAATTATAGAACGCAGCGCCTGTGCGCTGGTCAAAATGGGGCATGCCGGCGATCACAGTCCAGCCGCCCAGTTCCCGGTCATAATAAAGGAAGTCGCCTGCTTTGGCCGCAAGCATCTCAATAAGTTCCGCGTAGCGCAGGGTCCGCCGGCTTTCCAGAGGAAGAGCGCAGACCGCAGCCAGCTCTTGGGCGATTATTTTCATTGGCAAAG
>JBFZAG010000083.1:0-10642 GCA_041309145.1 Candidatus Omnitrophota bacterium
TTCCTCAATGCTTCGACTTTAGTCTCAAATTCCTTGACCTGGGCAGGCACCACTAAAACATTGAGCCTTGACCTTGAGCCTGTTTCGTCGATAAGATCGATGGCCTTATCCGGCAGGAACCTTCCGGGAATATAGCGGTCCGAAAGCTTTGCTGCCGCGGTCAGGGCTTCATCGGTATATTCGACCTTGTGGTGAGCCTCATATTTTCCCTTTAGCCCCTTTAAAATATCGACCGTCTGTTCCACCGAAGGAGGCTCTACCATAATAGTCTGGAACCTGCGCTCCAGCGCCGCGTCCTTCTCGATATACTTGCGGTATTCATCCATGGTGGTCGCTCCGATGCACTGGATCTCCCCGCGGGACAATGCCGGCTTTAAAATATTGGAAGCGTCAATGGCTCCCTCGGCGGCTCCCGCGCCTACCAGCGTGTGCAGTTCATCGATAAAAATAATCACGTCCTGGGAGCGCTTGATCTCTTCCATTACGGCCTTGATCCTTTCCTCGAATTGGCCGCGGTATTTGGTACCGGCGACCATCAAAGCAAGATCCAAAACAATAAGCCTTTTGTGGCGCAGGACTTCAGGAATATTTCCTGCGATGATCAACTGGGCCAGCCCCTCGACTATGGCGGTCTTGCCAACTCCGGCCTCACCTAAAAGCACAGGGTTGTTCTTGGTCCTGCGGCTTAATATCTGGATGACCCTCTCGATCTCGCTGGTGCGGTCGATCACCGGATCAAGCTTGTTCTCTTTGGCCAGGGCGGTCAGATCCCTGCCGAAAGCGTCCAACGCCGGAGTTTTGGTCTTGGCTCCGGAAGAGCCTGATCCCGGCAACTCTGATCCCAGCACCTCCATGACCTTGTTCCTGACCGTGCTCAGGTCAAGGTTAAGATTTAAGAGCACCTGGGAAGCTACGCCTTCTTCCTCGCGAATGAGCCCCAATAAGAGGTGCTCGGTCCCGATATAATTATGGCCGAGCGACCGGGCTTCTTCAGCAGCTAACTCCAGAGCTTTCTTGGCCCTGGGGGTAAAAGGAAGATCTCCGATGATCTGGGTCGCCGGCCCGGGCTGGACCAGCTTTTCTATCTCGATACGGATATTCTCCAGAGACACTCCCATCTTTTCCAGGACTGTGGCCGCCACCCCTTCCCCTTCCCGGACCAGCCCCAGAAGAATATGCTCCGTTCCGATATAATCGTGGTTAAAACGCTTGGCTTCTTCTTTAGCCAGAATGATCACTTTTCTCGCCCGCTCAGTAAACCGATTAAACATATTATTTCTCCTCTTTAAATATTTAGATTAAACACTTGTGACTTGTGACGTGTGCCATGTGACTTTTTTATCTATTAAGCCGATTCCGGATTATCTCCGCCCTTTTCAGATCTCTTTCCGCGGCCGATAATTTCTTGTTCTCGATCTTCTGCAGGTGCGCCGGCTGGGTGATGATAAAAAGCTCGTTTATGGCCCGGCGGTTTATTTCCTTGACCACTCCGAGATCGCAACCAAGCCTGACCAAAGACATGAGTTCCGTGGTCTCCTGGCTGGTGATTATATGCGCGCTTTTCAAGATCCCGAAGCTGCGGTTGATCTTGTCCTCGAGCATGGCCCGGTTCTGGTTCAAAAGCAGCTGGCGGGCCTGATTTTCCTGTTCGATGATCTGGCGGATAAGCCCGTTAATATTATCAATGATCTCGCTTTCGCTATGTCCCAGGGACACCTGATTGGAAATCTGGAAAAAGTTACCCGTGGCCTGAGTGCCTTCCCCGTATAAGCCGCGGGTGGCAAAGCTCAATTTAGCTATCGCGGCCAGCACCTGATTTATCTGGCGGGTCATGACCAGGGCCGGCAAATGGAGCATGACCGAACCGCGCAACCCTGTCCCGGTATTAGTCGGGCAGGCGGTAAGGTATCCCCATTCCGGGGAAAAGCTGTAAACCAGTTCTTTAGCGAAACAGTCGTCGATCTTGTTGATGATGTTGTAGGCCTCAAAGAGGTTGAAGCCCGACTGCATCACCTGGATCCGCAAATGATCCTCTTCGTTGACCATGATCGAGATTATTTCATCCTCGTCGATGATCACGGACTTGGAATCGCTTTTCTGGGCGTGCTCGTAAGACATCAAATGGCGTTCCACCAAAAACTGCTTGTCCACGGTATCCAGATCCGCCAGCTTGAACACCGTTGCTCTCCTCAGATGATCGATCTTTTTCGCCGCCTCTTCGATAGAGTCGGCGATCTGTTTAGACTGTTTTTTGCTCGACCAGTGGGGAAAAGGGGCCTTTTCGATGTTGCGGGCAAAACGGATACGGCTGGAAATGACGATATCCGAATTAGGGCCGGTCCCTTTAAGCCATTCGCTGGTATGCTGCAGCAGATCGTTTATATTCATAAATGCCCGCTTTTTAAACCGGCCCCTTGGGGCCGTCTTTTTCCTGCAGTTCCTTGATCTGGTCGCGGATCTTGGCCGCCTCTTCGTAAGCCTCCATCTCGACAGCCTTCTGCAGACGGCAGCGCAACTCCTGCAAATCAACTGTCTTTTTCCTGGCAGGCTTTCCGGCTGAGACCTTTATCGGGCACTTTCCGCAATGGGCCCCTGAGCCATGGATCCTTTTTAATAACGGAGTCAGGAATTTCTTGAAGGTAATATAACAGTCCCCGCAGCCAAGCCGGCCGATCTTTTTAAAATCCTTATAAGTCAGCCCGCAATTCGGGCATTTTAGCGCGGAAAGCTCTTTTTCCTCGGCAGGCTTTTCGAAATCGGCCAGCCCGGCCAGAAGATCAGACAAGCCGAACTGGGATTCCATCTGGGAGCTTTTTTTCCGGGCGCATTCCTCGCACAAATGCAGCTCGCTCATCTGTTCGTCGACGATCTCAGTCAGATGCACTGTCGCCGGATTCTTATTGCAAATGTCGCATAACATATGGCCGCTCCAAAATCAGTATTTAGTTCCTTCTTTTCGGGTCAATTCCCGGAATTTATTGATCAACAGCCCGGTCATCGCGCCGGGCCTGCCTTTCCCGATAGGCCGGCCGTCGACTTTGACCACCGGGATGATCTCCGCCGCCGTTCCGGTCAAGAAACATTCATCCGCGTTATAGACTTCATGGCGGGTGATCACATGCTCATGCACCCCGATCTTGGCTTTGGCCGCGATCTCCAGGACCGAATCGCGGGTGATCCCCCGCAAAGTGCCCATGCATTGGGGCGGAGTATAAAGGTGATTCTCCTTAACGATGAAAATATTGTCTCCGGTGCATTCGGCCACATATCCCAGGGCGTCAAGCATGATCGCTTCATCGTATCCGCAGTTCACCGCCTCGATCTTGGCCAGGATGTTGTTCAGATAGTTCAGCGATTTGATCTGCGGATTAAGGGCTTCCGGAAGATTGCGCACGGTAGGCACGGTAATGATCTCCAGCCCCAACTTATAATATTTCTCCGGATATAGAGCGATCTTATCGGCGATGATGACCACCGAAGGCCCCCCGTAACATTTACGCGGATCAAGCCCCAGATCCCCCACGCCCCGGCTGACGATCAACCTGATATAAGCGTCTTCCAGCTTATTCATCTTGAGCGTCTCAACTACGGCCTTGATCATTTGATCCTGGGTCATAGGGATCTTGAGCATTAAAGTGTTCGCCGACTCAAAAAGCCGCACGATATGCTCTTTCAATTTAAAAACCAGACGGTTGTAGCTGCGGATCCCCTCAAAAACCCCGTCGCCGTATAAAAAACCGTGGTCAAACACCGAGATCTTGGCGTTTTCCTTGCCGTAAAATTTACCGTCGATGTATATCTTCATTTTTATCCCCCTGACTTAGAACATTACCCCGTCTTTTAAATGATGTATACGCTGCGCCCTGGATGCCACTTCCTCGTTATGGGTCACAAGAAGCACCGTGGTTTTGTTTTCCAGATTTATTTTTTTTAAGAGATCCATGATCTCCGCGCTTGAAGCGGAATCCAGGTTGCCCGTAGGCTCGTCGCAAAGAAGCAATTTGGGTTCATTCATCAGCGCCCTGACGATCGCCACCCGCTGTTTCTCCCCTCCGGAAAGCTGGTTGGGAAAATGTTTTAACCTTTGCCCAAGGCCAACCCGGCCAAGCAGATCCAGCGCCTTTTCTCCGGCTTGCGCGATCCCGGATTTATTCTTGCCGGCTATCAAGGCCGGCATCAATACGTTTTCCAGGACCCCGAACTCGGAAAGAAGATGATAAAACTGAAAAACAAACCCGATCCGGGAGTTCCTGATCCGGGAAAGCTGGCTATCGCCGAGCTTGTAAAGATTCTGGCCCTCAAACACCACCTCGCCTTGAGTCGGAAAATCAAGCCCGCCCAGAATATGCAAAAGGGTGGACTTTCCCGCTCCGCTGGGGCCGACCAGCGCCGTGAAGCTGGCTTCTTCTATTTTAAGATTGACCCCTTTGAGGACCTGGAGCCTTTTATCCGAATCGTCGGTATAAACCTTATGTATGTTTATCGCTTCTATCATCTACTCGTAGCGCAAAGCCTCGACCGGGACCAGGCGCGCTGCCTTATTTGCGGGATATAATGTCGAAACCAAAGTGATCGCCAACGCCGAAACAATGATCAAGGCCACATCCGGCCAGAACTCTATGGCCACCGGAAGGCGGTTGATGTAATAGATATCCTGGGGAAGCTTGATGAACTGGTATTTTTTCAAAAGCAGGCAAAGAAAAAGGCCTCCGGCCGAACCGAGAAAAGTCCCTAAAGAGCCGATGATCAGCCCCTCATAGGTGAATATCCTGCGGATATCGCCGGCATTCATCCCTAAAGCTTTTAATATCCCGATATCCTTGGTCTTATCCACGACCAGGACCACAAGGGTGCTGACAATATTGAAAGACGCCACCAGGATGATCAAGGTCAGGATTATAAACATTGTCAGCTTCTCAAGTTTTAGCGCGGCAAAGAAACTCTGATTAGCTTCCATCCAGGTCTTAAGATTGTAATCAAAACCCACTGTCCTCTGGATCTTGCTTCTGACCTTATCCGCGGCGAGCATATTGTCGATCTTAAGGGCCACCGCGCTTATCCCTCTGCCCATTTCCAGGATGCTTTGCGCGGTTTCCAGATGCACTAAAAGAAGGTTCAGGTCGTAATCATACATCCCGGATTTAAAAACACCGGCGATCTTTAATTTATACTGCTTGCCGAACGGCGAATAGATCTTGAGTTCCGAACCGACCTTCAGCCCCAGATACAGGGCCAGCTCCTGGCCCACTATCACGGTTCCGGGAACCAGGTCCTGGAAACGGCCTTTTATGACATAATCCTTGATCTTGGTAACATGCTGCTCCCGGGATGGCTCGATCCCTTTTAACCCCAGAGCCATGAATTTACGGTCTTCTTCGATCAAGACCTGCCCCTGAACAAAAGCGCTGGCTGCTAAGACATCCGGGTAATTCTTTAATTTAGCGGCCATAGATTCGAACTCGGAATAATCCATAGGCCGGACGCCCGAAACAGTGATATGCGAAAAATTCCCCACGATCTTATCGCGCAGGTCCCGGTCGAACCCGGTCATCACCCCGATGACGACAATAAGCGCCATAACCCCTATGGCTATCCCCAGAACGGATATAACGCTGATCAAAGAGATAAATTTCTCTTTTCTCTTTGTTAAAAGATAGCGCCAACTGATATAAAAATTAACCGACATCTTGGGTCTTGCTTTCTTCGGCGATATTCCTTAAAAGAGGGAACAGGATCACTTCCCGGATAGATTCCTGATTAGTTAAAAGCATGACCAGGCGGTCGATCCCCACGCCCAAACCGCCGGCAGGAGGCATTCCGTGTTCAAGAGCCAACACATAATCTTCATCTACGCTTTTCTGCCCGGATTCGCCGGGGTCCAGGACCTCCTGCTCAAAGCGCGCCTTCTGTTCAGCGGGGTCGTTCAACTCTGAATAGGCATTGCCCAGCTCCATTCCCGCGACGAACAATTCGAACCTCTCGGAGATCAAAGGGTTATCCGGCCGGGTCTTGGCTAAAGGACAAAGGATCGTGTAATAATCCGTGACAAAAGTCGGGTTTATGGACATGTCCGCTTCCAAAGTGTCTTCGATGACTTTATTGATCTGCGTGCGGCTCAATTTATCTTTATCCTTGGCAAAACCTGCCTTTTGAAGTTTCTCCAGCATCAGTTCCTGGCTATCCTGAGGCTCGATGTTGAATTTATTTTTGACCAGATCGGCAAAAGACACTCTTTTCCAGGGAGGGGTAAAATCCACTGTTTTATCCTGGAAAGTAAACTGCAGCGTTCCGAAAACTTCCTGGGCAACGTTGACCACCAGGCTTTCGCACAAATGCATCATAGTCTCAAAATTAGCGTAAGCGGCGTAAACCTCAAGCATCGTGAATTCCGGATTGTGCTTTATTGAAACTCCTTCGTTACGGAAAGAGCGGTTGATCTCAAAAACCTTCTCCAGCCCTCCGACCAAAAGCCTTTTAAGATACAATTCCGGGGCTATTCGCAGGAATAAATCCGTATTATATTCATTATGATGCGTCTTAAAAGGCCTTCCGGCGGCCCCTCCGGCAATGGGATGCATCATCGGAGTTTCCACTTCCAGAAACCCTTTATTCTCCAGATAGTTCCGAACAGCGCGGATGATCTGGCTCCTAAGGATAAAGACCTTTTTCACTTCTTCGTTAGAAACAAGATCAAGGTATCTCTGGCGATAACGGGCTTCAATGTCCTTTAAGCCGTGCCATTTTTCCGGTAACGGACGCAGCGCCTTGGATAATACGATAAATTCCAAGACCTTGACCGTAAGCTCTCCGGTATGGGTTTTAAAGAGTTCTCCGGCCACCCCGATAAAATCCGCAACTTCAACATTATCCAGCAGTTTAAACCTTTCTAAAGTAAGATTATCCGCTTTGATATACAGTTGGATTTTGCCGGTTGAATCCCTTAAATCCGCAAAAATTACCTTTCCGTGGCCTCTTTTAGCCATCAACCGGCCGCAAACATGCACTTTTTTGCCTTCCTCAAAGTTAGCGATTATATCACCGATGTCCAGGCGGGTGCTGTAAGGCTTGTCAAAAATAGCAACTCCGGCCTGCTTTAAAAGCCCGGCCTTGTCTTTTCTCTGTTGAATGATCTCATGGATTTCCATAATTCTTCTATTATATAGTATAACAATTATCCAGTCAAGCTTATTAGAAACCGGTCTGGGACGAAAAATTGGCGCTAAAGAGATAATATTACCGGCCAGGGAAAGAAAATTGCGGCGGGTTTACTGAACTGTCATCATAAATAGCTGCCGTCTTTGAGATAGCTAACGTAGTCTTTTACAGCTTCTTCCAGGCTCATAAATTTATGCTTACATCCGGCATCCTTGAGCTTTCTGAGGTCAGCCTGGGTAAAATACTGGTATTTATCTCTAATCGCCACAGGCATATCGATATATTCGATATGCGGCTTAAGCCCTAAAGCGCTGAAAATCGCCTTGGCCAGATCATTCCAGGAACGGGCCTTGCCGCTTCCGACATTAAATATTCCTTTTTTGCTCTTATGCTCCAGGAAATAATAAACTATTTCGATCGCGTCTTTAACGTAAATAAAATCCCTTTTCTGCTGTCCGTCAGAATAATCTTTTCTGTAGGATCTGAAGAGCTTGATCTTTTTCTCTTTGGCCACGCTCTCGAAATTCTTGGCGATCACGCTGCGCATTTCTTCCTTGTGGTATTCGTTGGGGCCGAAGACGTTGAAGAATTTAAAGCCGGTCACTTTATTGGAAAGCCGGCTTTTGATCAGCCACAGGTCAAATAACTGCTTGGAATAGCCGTACATGTTCAAGGGCTTGAGCTTCAGGGTCGCCTTATCCTCGTCGCTGTAGCCGGATTCCCCGCTGCCGTAGGTCGCGGCGGATGAAGCGTATAAAAACCGGACATCTTTGCCCAGACACCACTGAGCCAGCCTCTTAGAATACATATAGTTATTTTCCAGAAGGTAGGTGGCGTTGGTTTCCAGGGTAGAAGAACATGCGCCCAGGTGGATGATCGCCTCAAGCTTTCCCCTGAATTTGTTGCTCTCCAGGTCGAGGATAAATTTATCTTTATCGATGTAATCCAGGACCTTCTTTCCGGCCAGATTCCTCCACTTTTGGGAGGAATCAAGCTGGTCGACAACTATAATATCAAATATCCCCGCGGCATTAAGTTTCCAGATCAAACAGCTGCCGATAAACCCGGCGCCTCCGGTAACTGCTATTTTCATCCTGATGCTCCTTATATTTTATCCTATCATAAAATCAATTCCGCGATAAGTCAACAGAATTTCATTGAATTAAAACTGTTTTTTAGGTATAATCTGTTTTTAGATAACTTGCACCGGCGCTTTTCGCATTTAGACCGAGGCCTTCGCTAAAAAATAAAAATGGAGGAGCTTACATGGAGGAAAAACGCAAAGCTAAAAGACTTCCCGCCAGTGAAGAAACTTTACTTTCTAAAAACGACGGCCAAAAGACCGCCGTCAAGCTTACGGATATCAGCCTCGGAGGAATGCGGGTCCTGATGAACGAGGACCTGGAACCCGGCTGCGAACTTCTCGGACAGTTCAAGATCCTGCCCCGCGCCAACCCGTTTTACATTAAAGGAATAGTTTCCTGGAACAAACCCTGTTCGGAAAAAGACCGTCCTTACCAATTTGAGATCGGGATCAAATTCCTTAAAATAAACACTATTCCTATTTGATATCTCGCTGCAGATTGAGCCAATAAAAAGCCCCGCTGAGAAAGTCGCGGGGCTTTTCATTTTCCTTAACAATCCTAGAGACTGTTAATCTTCTTTCTGATCATCATCGCTGGCGGATTTCTTATCCTCCAGCTTGAATTTGCCGACCACTTCCTTCAAATCCATAGCCAGCCGGGCCAGTTCCTGCGCGGAAGCGGACATTTCTTCCATGGAAGCGGTCTGCTCTTCGGTGCTTGAAGACGCTTCCTGGACCGAAGAAGCTGATTCCTTGGCGATATCGGCGACTTCGTTGACCGATTTAACTATGCGTTCAAGTTCGGAGATCCGTTTTTGTCCGGCTTCTACGATACCATTAGTAAATTTGAAGCTGCTTTGAGCGCCTTTACTTATTTCCGCCAGAACTTCAGCGATCTTGGCTACTTCAGACATGCCCTCCTGGACTTCTTTAGAGCTCATTTCTATGGCGCTTACCGCCCGGTTAGTCTCGCCTTGAATGGAACGGATCAGCCCGCCGATCTTTCTTACCGCTTCAGCCGAACCTTCGGCCAGCTTGCGGACTTCTTCGGCGACGACGGCAAAACCTCTTCCCGCTTCTCCGGCCCGGGCAGCCTCGATAGCGGCGTTTAAAGCTAAAAGGTTAGTCTGATCGGCGATCGAAGTGATGGTCACGGTGATCTCCCCGATCTGCTGGGACATCTGCCCTAAAGCCTGAATGACTTTGGCGGTGTCGGCAACCGTGGTAGTAAGCCTTGCGATCTTAGCCACGGTCTCTTTGGCCTGGGTCTTGCTGGCTTCGGATTGGATATTGGTTTCGCTGACCGCCTGATTAGCCGCCTGGGCGTCGACAACGATCTGCTTGATGCTTTCCGCGGTTTTTTCCAAAGTCTCAAAAGTTTCCTGCAGTCTCTCCGCCTGAGTCGTCGCGCCTTTGCTGACTTTCTGTATAGCCGCGGACACTTCCTGAGTGGTAGCGTTCATCTCTTCGGCCGAAGATGACATCTCTTCGGCTGAACTGGCCACCCGATCGGCAGAATTGCGCACCTGCGAAACTATCCCGTGCATGGAATTGACGATCTTATTAAAAGCGTCCCCCAGCCTTCCCAGTTCATCTTTGGACTTGACAAGGATCTTCTGGGTCAGGTCTCCGGCGCTTAAAGGTATGGTGCCGTTGATCAAAACCCCTACAGGCATAGACAACATTTTCTTTAAAAGAACAAATACCATGCCCGCCATAACTATTATACCGATAAAAGAAAAAAGAATATTCCTGTTACGGGTGGAATTCATCGCATCCTGAATAGGCGTCCAATCCAGGACGATCCTTAAAGCGCCCAATACTGTCTCTTTAGAGCCATGGCAACTTTGGCACATTTTCTCGTTAGGAATGGGGCGGATGATCGTGAAAACATCATGAGAACCGGTCCCCTTCATCCGGACTTCCAGGTCTGAAAAATCCTTGCCGTTATTCAGCGCCTCTTCCATGTTGTCCTGCTTTTCTTTTATATTCTTTACGTCATTGAATTTCCTGTTCACTTCGCTTTTGTCGGTAGACCTTCTTATTATCCCTTTATGGTCGGTGAGCTCGATCTCCACGATCCCCTGAAGCTTGGCGAACTCGTCAAACTGTTTCTGGATGACTTCCTGGTCCCCGGTCATCATCGGATAGCGGATCGCGGTCATCACGGTATCGGAGAGCTTTTTAGCAGTGTCTTTTTCGCCGTAGAAAAGAGTCGCGTTCTGGGATTTTACGTTCATGAGGGTGATAATCAACAGGATCGCGATCAAGCTCAGGCTCAGCGAGACAGTCAATTTCATCCCGATAGATTTGCTCAAGAGTTTAAACATCTATTCTCCTCCTCTTTTGATGTTGACCCATTTTATATTGAAAAAGAAGACAAAAAGCTATCTATTTAAACAA
>JBFZAG010000084.1:0-12848 GCA_041309145.1 Candidatus Omnitrophota bacterium
GGTTAAATTTACGGCAGGATTATTAGTCGCGCAGTCCAGGGTGATATCGCCGTCCGATTGCGCTGAAAGGTTAAGATTGGCTTGGATGCTTGCGGTACCGGCCAGGACAATCTCGCGGTCATGTTTCCAGGAGTTTGAAGCAATAAAGTTGTTCAATGTTTGGTTGTTAAGAGTCAAAACAGCCTGGTTATCGATTACGGCAATGCGGTTTGCGGACATGCCGGCCTGGGTGAACCTTCCTCCGAAATAGAGGTCATTGTCGTATTCGGCCAGGCAATAGACTACATCATTGGTCCCGCTGCCCATAGCCGACCAGGAAGCGCCGTTCCATTTGGCCAGATAATTCACGATAGTCCCTCCGGAAGAAGCGAAGTTTCCTCCGGCGATCAGTTCATTATTATAGATAGTAAGGCAGGAGACTACGGAACTTAAGCTTGTTCCTACTGCCGACCAGTTTGCTCCGTCCCATTTGGCGATCATATTGGCGGCTACCCCTCCTGCGGAGGTAAAGAGCCCTCCGATATACAACTCATTGTTAAAAGTTATGCAGGTTTCTACGTCATTGTTGCCGCCAAGAGTACCGCCCATATCAGCCCAGTTTACTCCGTCCCATTGCGCTATGTTAACGGCAGCCACTCCTCCAGCAGAGCTGAAGTTTCCTGCGGCAATCAAGGTGTTGTCATATACGCATAACCCGTTTACGGATCCGTCTATGCCGCTTCCCAATGCTGACCAGTTCGCTCCGTCCCAGCTGGCAATGCGGTCTCCCGCTGAGCCGCCGGCTGCGGTAAACGCGCCTCCAACGATCAGACTGCCGTCAAAGACCGCCAAGGACAAGACATAACCGTCCTGGATGCCGGTTCCCACCGCTGACCAGCTTGTTCCGTTCCATCTGGCAATAGAATCTGCCGCAACCCCTCCTGCCATCCAGAAAGTTCCTCCGGCATAAAGCTCATTGTTGTATACGCACAGGGTATAGACCCGGGCATTCGCTCCTGTTCCCAATGCCGACCAGGAAGAGCCGTTCCATTTGGCTATGTTGGAATATGCCGTTCCGTTTACCTGGGAGAAATATCCTCCTACCACCAGCTCATTATTGTAGACCGCCATAGTATTGACATCATAATCAATGCCGGTGCCAAAAGTGGAATATCCTGAGGCGTCCATAACCAGGGTTGAGGTGCCGCAAACAAGCGTGCCGTTACTCAAATCGACATTGCCGCCGATCGTCCATGTTCCGGAGCCAAGAGAGAGGGATTCTGTGCCCGCTCCAGCTCCTTTGAGATCAAGATCGTTAGCGATCGTGACCGCAGGATTGAATGTCGCGCCGTCCACGGTAATATTGCCCGCTCCTGCAGCCATGGGATAAAGGCTTCCGAAATAGATGGTTTGCGCGGCTGCGGTACCCAAGGTAAAGGTATAGTCAGAGCCGGAGGTATTGTATAATTCCACGGAACTGTAATAATACCGAGCAGGCACTGTGACAGACGCCGTTGATGCGGTAAAACGGGTGTTGCAGCGGATAACTCCGGTTGAGGCCAGATTAGCTCCAGCCCCATCCACAAGTTGGAACGTTCCTTCTCCGGTCACTGAGCCGCTGGCCCCGAAGGTGGTCGTGGCTCCGTTATTTAGGGTAAATGTCCGGCCGCTTAATATCTGCAGTGGCTGGGTTATGGAAAGGATGTTAGTGACCGAGAGGTTTGAAGTTGTTAAATATGTGTATGCGTTGATGGTCAGGTTGTAAAGAGTTTTATTGCCGCCGATCAGATCGTGGTAAGGCCAGGGATAGACTTTTACCAGGGTTGAGGTGTCGGCGTTCAGAGTTCCGCCGCTTAGATCAACATCATAGGCCAAGGACCAGGTAGAGTTGCCGCAGGTAAAAACGCCTCCGCTTAAAGTGAAATTGCCGGTGACATTGAAGGCCTGGCCGTTGAGGTTAATATTGCCTGAAGCCTGAGAATAATCGGAATTTACGGTGAGGCTGCGCAGCAGGGTGATGGTCCCGGTATACCCGTTTACGGACATGGCATTGACCTGGCCGGAAAATCCGGGGTCGACATCGGCATTCTTGTTAGGGCTGGCTCCCGGGACTCCGTAGTCAGTGCCGTCGAAAGTAACGTCATCAGCCGCGCCGGGGACTCCGACCGGCCACCAGTTATCGGCGGTTGACCAGTTATTGTCAAGACCAGCGCCTACCCAGTAAGGATCGAGGTTCCAGCCAGAATTGTTGCCGTAGGAGAGGGAAGGGGAGGAAAGGATGATTTCCGGGCCGATATTGCAGGAATCGCGGACTCCGACAAAAACAATATTCCGTTTATTGTTCTTAATATTGATGAACCATGATCTACCTTCCTGAGAAGAAAGCAGCTTAATGACATTATAGCCGGTGCCTTCGATGCACAGAGAATTTGTGAAGTTATAAGTTTTACCGGCTTCAAAATAAACAAATTTACCCGGAGTGTTAAGTTGGAAATTGCTAAAAGTGATATCTCCGTAAAGATAAACCGCGGATCCGCCTGAAAGCGTAGTCTTTTCAGCCTGGAGAATAAGGCGGGTATCAGGATTATAAGTTATTGCGCCGAATCCATCCGGAGGCCCGCGAAGCAGAATCGAAGTTCCTATTCCCTGGCTTTCCAGGATCTCGATCGCGCCTTCAGCGCGGTGAATAGTGATCTGTCCGGCAACAATATTTAAAGGTTGTTCAGTTGTCCCAAAGTATCTTCCGGTTAAACTTACTTGTCCGGCTTTAAGGATAACAGCCGAACTGGCAGTGATGCGGTTTTGGGCTTCCAGGCTGACACCCTTAGACTGATCAAAGTAAAGTTTATCCCCGCGGCTGGTTTCCAAAGCAACTGTGTTCTGGTAAGTCTCCTGGCTGATGATCTCCAAGTCACCTTGAGTGTGGACAAAAGAGGGGATGGAGGTAATGATCGGAGCCAGCATTTGGTCATTGATCTTAATTGTTCCTAATTCGGTTTTGATTTCGGCTAAAGCCATTTCCTGTGAGCCGCTGATCCAAATATTACCTGAACCGGTTGTCTGTATCGTTCCCAGCTGCTGTTTAAAAGAGCCGAGCCCATTGAGATCAAAGTCAGCAATAAGTTTTATATCTCCATTATTTGTAAGTATTTTTGCTTCAGTTGCAATATCTTCTTTAGCTAAGATGGTGATCCCGCCTTCTTGCGCGGTTAGAGTGGCATTCGCCTCCAGGGTAACATTTTCGGGCAGGGATCCCTGGGCTTCGCCAATGGCTATAGTTCCAGAGCTGATTTCTCCGGCTACTCTGATGTTTCCGCTTGAGCTAATAAATACTCTGCCATCGTGGGTTACAACATTATTCGCGCTAACACAGCCTTCCAGATTAATGGCTGTGCGGAAGATGCTGGATACGCTTTCCGCTTTGATGGTTATTGTTCCGCCATCGGCTTGGATCCTTCCTGTGTTCTTGATCTGGGAAGTGATCGGTTCCCCGTTTTGGTCGAGGATCGAGGAAGCTGTAGCCTCGTCAATAGCTACGCTGATTAATCCGCCTTCAGCAATGCCCAAACTGACCATATCTCCTGCAGCCAGAGCAAGATGGCCCAGAGGGCAGGTGATCGCGCCTTGGTTTTCTATGGCTCCGGATATAAATACCCCGAATCCCGCGTTGCGGATATGGATCGTGCCCTGGTTAAGGATCATAGCTTGGTTGATCTGTTCCTGGGAGAGTTTCCCGAAGATATATTCTGAATTCAGGAAATCAGAATCAGTGATGTCACGGGTGGAAGCGACCAGGCTTCCGGCATCAACTACAGCCTTCGGGCCAAAGCTGATCCCGTTCTGATTGACCAGGAAAAGTGTGCCATTACAGAAGAGTTTGCCCAGGATAGAAGAGGGGCTGTTGCCGATGACCCGGTTAAGGGCTTCATCCGCAGCCTGGGGAAGATTGAAGAATACTGATTCGTTCTCGGCAATGGAAAAAGACTGGTAATCGATGATCGTCTTATCTAAGGCGCTGACCTGGAGGGTATAGGAATCGGGATAGCTGAACTGCGCTTCGCCGGAAACTACTTTTTCCGGCTCAGGAAGGCAAAGTCCGTTAAGACAGGCAAAGAGCCAGAACAGCAGGCTAAGAAAAGGCAAAACCAGTCTTCTTTTAAAGGCCGATTTTGGGCGCATATTAAAAATATTATATTTTACTTTTCCGTCAGTGTCAATAGCACAATCTTGAACGCAATCCTTTGGTTTCATTATTTTCTACATGTTGCAAATTAAGAATATTTCTGCTATACTAATAATCTCATAAATTTATTGACTCTTTACGGGGCGTGGCTCAGTTTGGCTAGAGCGCAGCGTTCGGGACGCTGAGGTCACAGGTTCAAGTCCTGTCGCCCCGATATTAATCTTGCTGGTATAATTTTGCGGGTCCTGCCAAGGTATGTTCTGCGCGCGCTCCTAACGCAGAGGCGTACACCGGCGCAATTCCGATTAGCGCCGGGTGGAGGTGCGTGCTCGAACACACCTTGTCACCCGCAAAATTATAGTCGTTAATTAATTTTACGATGGAACGACAGGTTCATGTCTACTATTCGGGCAGTGTTCAGGGCGTGGGGTTCCGGTATACCGCGATCCACCTGGCCCAAGAGCTGGATATCAGCGGCTGGGTGAAGAATTTAAGCGACGGAAGAGTAGAGATCCTGGCTGAGGCTCAGGAGGATATCCTGGAAAGTTTCCTGGACAAGATCAAAGACAGCTTTTCCTCTCACATCAAGGATATCAAAACAGACTGGACGCCGGCAACAGGAGAATTCAGCGATTTCACCATTAAATTTTAATGCGCTACGGAATATTTTCCGACATCCATTCCAACCTTGAAGCTCTCCAGGCCGTTATTAAGGCTTACCAGAAAGAAAAAATCGATAAATATCTGTGTGTCGGCGATGTGGTCGGCTACGGCGCTGATCCTAACGAGTGCGCGGAGATCATCGGAAAGCTGGCCGAGGTGACCGTGGTCGGCAACCATGACTGGGCCGCTCTGGGGATAATTTCTTCCGAGCTTTTTAACCAAGAGGCCCAGTCCGCTATAATCTGGACCAGCCAGCAGCTTTGCGAGTCCAGCAAGCATTTCCTGCGCACATTGAGGTTAATTTTCAAGAAAGACAATTTTGTCCTGGCCCACGGGTCCTTGAATTCTCCCCAGGATTTTAATTATCTGCAGAACACCGGCGATTGCCTGGCTACTTTCGGACTGATGGAGTCTGATATCTGTTTTGTGGGTCACACCCATGTCCCGGTGATCTTTGTCCAGGACCGCCAGGCCAGGGTCCGTTACGAAGATACCCCGAAAATAAAGATCGAGCCGGGAAATAAGTACATCATCAATGTCGGCAGTGTCGGCCAGCCCAGGGATAGTATCCCCGAAGCGGCCTACTGCATCTGGGACACGGACAAGGCAGAGATCGAGATCAAACGCCAGCGCTACGATGTTTTTGCGGCCAGACAGAAAATAATCGATCGGGGGCTGCCCGATTTTCTGGGCAACCGTCTTTTAACCGGCAATTAGAATGAGCGCGCAGATCAAGTCCAAGATCGAGTCTTTAAGAGCCAAGATCCGGGGCCACGATCACCTTTATTACGTTCTTTCTCAGCCCAAAGTTTCGGATAAAGAGTACGATGATCTTATGAGCCGGCTTAAAAAGCTCGAGGATCTCTACCCTCAATACCGGGACAGATATTCCCCCACGGTCAGGGTTTCCGGAGGGATACTGGAAGGATTTAAGACCGTAAAGCACGGCCGGAAAATGCTTTCTTTGGAAAATACTTACTCTTTTGAAGAACTGAAACAATGGCGGGAACGCTCGGTCAAGAACCTGGGGGGCAAAGATGATATTGAGTATGTGATCGAGCATAAGATCGACGGCTTAAGCGCGAACCTTACTTATGAAAAAGGAAAACTTGTGCTTGGCGCCACCCGGGGTGACGGCCAGAACGGCGAGGATGTCACAGAAAATATTAAGACCATCCGGGCTATACCGCTGGTTTTGCAGGGGCAGGATATCCCGGAGTTGATCGAGATCCGCGGAGAGGTCTATCTTGACCGCAAGGAATTTGAAAAGATCAACCGCCAGCGCGAGAAAGCCGGTGAAGAACTGTTCGCTAATCCCCGCAATGCCGCGGCAGGCTCTTTAAAAATTTTAGATTCCGGCATTGTTTCCCAACGCCGGCTTAACTTTTTCGCCCATTCTTTAGGGGCTTACCGAGGGCAGCAGCTAAAAACCCATATGGCTTATCTGGAAAAATTAAAAAGCTGGGGGGTCAGGGTAAATCCTTATACTCAGATCTGCCGGAATATGGACGAGGTCATCGCTTACTGCCGGAATTGGCAGGAAAAAAGGGAAAAGCTGGATTACGAGATAGACGGGATCGTGATCAAGCTTAACAGTATCACAGCTCAGGAAAAATTAGGGTTTACTTTAAAAAGCCCGCGCTGGGCCGTGGCTTATAAGTTTCCCGCCCGGCAGGCTACGACCAAGGTCCTAAAAATAAGTTTTAACGTAGGCAGGACCGGAGTGATCACTCCTACCGCCCAGCTTGAGCCCGCGGAATGCGGGGGGGTGGTGATCAAAAATGCTACCCTGCATAATTTTGACGAGATCAGTAGGCTTAATATTAAGGAAGGCGACCGGGTCTTGATCGAACGGGCCGGAGATGTTATTCCTAAAGTGGTCAAGGTCGTGGAATCCCTGGGGAAAAAGCCGCTGGTCATTCCGGCTGTCTGCCCGGTCTGCTCGGGAAAAGTGATCAAGGAGAAAATTGAGGATGTGGCCTTTCGCTGTATCAATCCGTCCTGCCCGGCCCAGCTGGAACGCGGCTTATTGCATTTTGCTTCCCGCGGGGCAATGGATATCGAAGGCATGGGCGAATCCGCGGTTGAGCAGCTGGTAGAAATCAAATTAGTCCGGGATTTCGCGGATATTTACAGGCTCAGCGGCGAAGATCTGGCCAGATTGGATTTGTTCAAGGATAAGAAAATCAAGAATCTTTTGTCCGGGATCGAAAAAAGCAAGTCCCGGCCTTTGTTCCGGCTGGTCTACGCTTTAGGCATCCGCCATGTCGGAGAAAAAGCCGCTTATGTCCTGGCCCGCCGGTTCAGGACCATGGATGATCTCATTCAGGCCGGCAGAGAAGAGCTGCAATCGATACCGGAGATCGGGCCGGTGATCGCCGAGTCGATAAAGGAGTATTTTTCTTTGGGGCAAACCAGGAAATTGATCGAGAGGTTAAGGCAATACGGGCTTAATTTCAAGGAAGAGATCAATGAGGCTAAAACCGGTATCCTTAGCGCGAAGACTTTTGTCTTTACCGGTGAAATGGACAGATACAGCCGTCTTGAGGCCGAAGAACTGGTCCGCAGCCAAGGCGGCAATACTTCATCGGCAGTAAGCAGATCTACGGATTTTGTAGTTGCCGGAGCTAATCCCGGCTCTAAACTTGAGAAAGCTAAAAAGTTAGGAGTTAAAATGATCGATGAAGCCGGATTTTTAAAGATGCTGGAGGAAAAATGAGATTTTCAGGCTGGAAAAAGATGATTTATTCAGTCTGCGCGCT
This sequence comes from Candidatus Omnitrophota bacterium, assembly GCA_041309145.1. Classification (GTDB taxonomy): domain Bacteria; phylum Omnitrophota; class Gorgyraeia; order Gygaellales; family Profunditerraquicolaceae; genus JAPLLS01. The sequence goes on from JBFZAG010000084.1 coordinate 7,588, forward strand.
GTTCTTGGTTTTTGAAGTGGCGGGCTGCGAGTCTTTGGGACGTAAATTCGTGCGCAAGCCCAAAGCCGAGGATAAGAAACCCGAAGAGGTGGTTTTTGTCCCTGAAGAGTACAAAGGCGAAGGGGTTTCCAATCAGGATCTTTACAAACAGTATTTTTTGTTCTGGAGGACCTGGCAGGATGAATTTATCGATTCGCTGGAGCCCAACGGCAACCGTAAAAAGCAGCTTGATTCGTTAGACGAGGGGATCAAAAATCTGGAAAATATCAGGCTTTTGCTTAAGCCGGAAGCCGCGTCCAGGCTGGATGGGCATATCCAAAGCTTAAAGTCATTGCGCGGGGAAGTGGTCAAGGACATCTATCTGAACAACGTGGCGAATAACCGCCGCCGGGCGGACAGGATCAAGAAGGATATCTTCAAGGATTTCACTTTCGCCAGGATCAGGGACAGCATATTATGATCCTGGAGACGGTAGTGGTGGGTTCGATGGAAGTGAATTGCTATATCCTGGCTTGCGGCCGGGCTCGAAAGGCGGTTATCATCGACCCGGGTGATGACGAAAAAAAGATCCGTCGGGTCTTGGAAAAATACGATTTGCATCCGGCAGTAGTCATAAACACTCACGGACATTTTGACCATATCGGCTGCGACGATGTTTTTAAGGTCCCGGTTTGCATCCACAGCCAGGACGCCGGAATGCTTACCGACGCCAAGCGTAATTATTCGGCGTTTCTTTCCAGTCCGTATAAAGTTAAAGCGGAAATCAAGCTTTTGGAAGATAAGCAGAAGATAATCCTTGAGGACATCGAGCTGGAAGTCCGGCATATCCCCGGCCATTCCAGCGGAGGCATCGCTTTAGTGGTCAAAAAACCTAAAGACAAGATCGTTTTCAGCGGGGACAGTTTGTTCTGGGGGTCTATCGGCCGGTCAGACCTGGGAGGAAACCAGGAGCTTCTGGTGCGTTCGATCAAAGACAAACTGCTCAGTCTGCCGGACGACACCGTGGTTTATCCCGGCCACGGCCCGGCCACGAGTATCGGCGAAGAAAGATCGAACAACCCCTTCCTAAGGTAAGCGCAATTTCCCCACCCCGGGGTGGGGAATTCAGCAGGTGGAGAAGTATGGACGAACTGATCGAGGCTTTCTTGAATTATCTTTCCGTGGAACGGGGGCTCTCGCGCAACACTATTATTTCTTACTCCGAGGACCTCAAGAATTACGCCGGGTATCTTAAAGGCCGCTCGATCAGCAGTTTTTCCGATACCTCTAAAAATGACATCGTGGGGTTCATGCTCTTTCGTAAGGACCGCAAGCTGGCCGCTAATTCTATCGCCCGCAGCCTGGCCGCGATCAGGATGTTTTACCGGTTTCTTGTCCGGGAGAGGATCTTGCCCGCTGATCCTTCGAGCCTGGTGGATTCCCCGAAATTATGGAAAAAGATCCCGGAGACCCTGTCAATAAACGAAGTCGAGAAGCTGCTTTCGGTTGTGAATATCCGGGACGAAAAGCAGGGCATCAGAGACAGGGCCATCCTGGAAACTCTCTACGCCACGGGCATGCGCGTTTCCGAAGCGGTGAATTTGAAGCTGGATAAAGTCAATACGGAGATCGGATTTTTGCGCTGCATCGGCAAAGGGGATAAGGAGAGGATCATCCCTTTAGGCAAGAAAGCGATAACCAGCATCAACAGGTATCTCCAGGTCAGCAGGCCGAAGCTCCTGAAAAAAAAAGAGTCGGAGGCATTGTTTGTCAGCCGCTCGGGAAAAAGGATCTCCCGGCAGTCGCTCTGGAAAATGATCAAACATTACGCCAGGCTGGCCCGGATAAAAAAGCCGATCAAGCCCCATATTCTGCGCCATTCTTTTGCCACTCATTTGCTGGAGCGCGGGGCTGATCTGCGTTCGGTCCAGGAGATGCTGGGACATTCCAATATTTCCACTACCCAGCTTTACACGCATATCAACAAAGAAAGGCTTAAGTCTATCCACCGCCAGTTCCATCCCCGGCCGTAGCGCAGAAAGCGCACACCGGCGTTTCCATTAACGCCGGGGGTAGCGCAGAAAGCGCACACCGGCCTATCCTTTTAGGCCGGGGGCAGGAGTTTATAGTCGGCAGTTCACAGTTGACAGGTTAAAAGAATATGGAAAAACACTTAAAACAGTTGCCTCAAGAGATCCTTGATCTGATCTATGCCGCGCGGGACACTGCCGGGCATATGGGTTTGCGGGCCTATCTGGTCGGCGGTTTTGTCCGGGATCTGATCCTGGAAGTGAAAAATCTTGACCTGGACATCGCGGTCGAAGGCGAAGGGATCGATTTCGCCGGAGCGCTGGCCAGGAAGTTGAACGCAAAACTTGTCAGCCATAAGAGATTCGGCACCGCGACCGTCACCGTCAAGCCGCATTTAAAGATCGACGTTGCCACGGCCCGCAAAGAGTTTTATCCCCAGCCGGCCAGCCTTCCCATAGTCAATCGGGGATCGATCAGGGACGATCTTTATCGCCGCGATTTTACCATCAACACCCTGGTCATTGCCATCAACCTGGACAATTTCGGACAGCTGCTGGATATGTTCCAGGGGAAATCTGATATTGCCCGCAAGAAGCTGCGGATCCTGCACGAGCTCAGTTTTATAGACGATCCGACCAGGATACTGCGGGCGATACGATTCCAGGAACGTTATGATTTCAAGATCGAAAGCCGGACTCTTAAGCATCTGGGCGAAGCAATAAAACTGAAAATGCTTTCCGCGGTTTCCCCTCAGCGCCTGCGCGACGAGCTCGTGCTGATGTTAAAGGAAAAAGAGCCTTTAAAAGCCTTAAAAGCTCTGGAGAAGTTGGCGGGCCTGGATTTTATCCAGCCAACTCTCAGACTTTCCCGCAAAACGGAAAATTTCCTGCGCTCCTGCCGGGACCAGGTCGATTGGTTCAAAACCAAATTCGACGGCCACCGCCATCTGGATTCGTGGCTGGTTTATCTTTCCGGGCTTTTAAGCGGCCTTGAGGCCGGGCAAGTCCAGGCTGTTTGCGAGAAGTTTGTTTTCCGCAAAGGAGAAGAGAAAAGGATCATGGATTTTTTCCTCTTCCGGGACAAGTTGCTATCCAAGCTTTCCCGCCCGAAATTAAGGCCGAGCAGCGTTTTTCATCTTCTGGAGCCTTTAAGTTACGAGGTGATCATTTTGCTTAAAGCCTCGGCCGCGGATAAATCCGCTCTGGCCAATCTGGAGAACTTTTTTCATACTTATAATAGAACAGCGATCTCCTTAGGTGGCCACGATCTGAAAAGCTTGGGTTTTATGCCTGGACCGCACTACCAGAAGATCCTGCGCCGGGTTTTAAATGCCAAGCTTAACGGAAAAGTCAAGACTGCCCAGGAGGAACTGGAGCTGGTAAAGAAAATTAAAAAACGCGGGGACGGTTCCCGTTTTTAGAAAGGAAAGTTCAGATGCCCAGAAAAGAAAAGGTCCAGGATGCGATCCAAAAAGAAATTTGCGATATTCTCCAGAACGAATTAAAGGACCCGAGGATAGGGTTTGTGACTATAACCGGAGTAGATATCTCGGATGACCTGCGTTACGCCAAAGTTTTTTTCAGCGTCCTGGGCAAAGATGAGCAAAAGAAAAAGACCAGGGAAGCTCTGGATTCGGCATTGGGCTTTATCCGCACTTTGGTCGCCGAAAGGGTCCAGCTGCGGTTCGCCCCGGAAATAGTTTTCAAGGAGGATAACTCCAGCGAATACTCCAGCCACATCCAGAAGCTTTTAGACGATATCAAGGAGCTTGAAAATCCGAAAAAAGGGGAAGAAAAATGAGCATTCAACAGGCGGCTGATTTTATCAGAAAACATAAGCGGTTCTTGATCTCCAGCCACACCAATATGGAGGGGGATGCTTTAGGTTCTCAGTTGGGATTTTATTTCCTGGTCAGAAAACTGGGCAAACAGGCTACGATGGTGATCGAGGAGAGCCTGCCTTACGGGTATGAGTTTTTGCCGGCCCTGGATAAGATCCGCCACCGCAAAAATGTCCTCAAGGATCCCGATTTCGATTGTTTCGTCACCGTGGATTGCTCTGATCTTAAGCGCACCGGAGAAGTTTACCTGCTCAATACAAAGAACAAGCCGGTCTTGAATATCGACCACCATGTCAGCAATTCTAATTTCGGACAGGCGAATTGGGTTGATCCGCAGGCTTCAAGCGCCAGCGAAATGGTCTATCGGCTTTTTAAGAAAATGAAGGTGCCGCTGGACAGGGAAGCGGCGCTGGCTCTTTACGCCGGGATCCTCACTGATACCGGCTCGTTCCGTTTCAGCAATACCTCGAGCCTGACCCACGAAGTAAACGCGGATTTATTGACTTACGGGATAGACGTGGTCGCGGTTTACAAGAATATTTACGGCAATATCCCATATTCCGACCTGAAATTGCTCTCCAGGATCCTGCCGACCATGAAGACAGCTTTGCACGAAAAGATCGTCTGGTTTGAGGTCAGAAAACAGCTTTTGAAGAAACAAAAAGGGATATTCTTTGATCTCAGCGAAACATTGCTGACTTTTGCCCGGACCCTTCGCGGCCTGGAAGTGGCGGTGCTGTTCCGGGAGAACCTTACCCCGGGCAAAGAGGTCCGGGTTAATTTCCGCTCGCAAGGCAATATCGACGTGAACAAGATCGCGAATTTTTTCGGAGGCGGCGGACACAAAAACGCCAGCGGCTGCACGATAAAAGGGCTGGCGCTGGATGATGTGCGCAGTATGGTTTTAAGTAAGATAAAATCAGAGTTCAGATCTTAGGCGGGCGGTATCAGTGCGGGTCGTGACCGATATAAACAATTTTAAGCTCAAGAATAAAACCGTAGTGGCTATCGGCGTTTTTGACGGAGTCCACAAAGCTCACCGCTCGATCATAACTTCGGCGGTCAGGCTGGCCCGCCGGAGGAAAGTCAAAAGTCTGGTGCTCACTTTCTGGCCGCATCCTCAAGGCCGGTCCAGCCTTAATTCTCTGGCTCACCGGCTGCGTCTTATCGATAAGCTCAAAACTGATATCGCGGTGGTGATCAAATTCGATCGGAGCTTCGCCCGGATAAGCGCGGGAGATTTTGTCCGGGACATCCTGGTAAAGCGCTTGAACGCCGGCGCGGTTTTTATCGGAAAGAATTTCCGCTTCGGAAAAAATGCCGAAGGAAACGTCAGCCTGCTGAAAAAACTTTCCCGCCCCAGTGGTTTTGCGGTGCGCTCTTTCCCGGTATTAAAGACCGGCCGGGACCC